>NZ_JBIWNY010000033.1:0-77750 GCF_044767465.1 Streptomyces sp. NPDC101237
GACCTCGGCGGCACCTTCCACCAGGTCGTCGGCGAGGACGTCCCGGCGGCCCTGCTCGACTTCGCACGCGGCGTCAACGCCACCCAGATCGTGCTGGGAGTCTCCCGCCGCAGGAGCTGGCAGTACGTCCTGGGCCCCGGCGTCGGCGCCACCGTCGCCCGCGAGTCGGGCCCCGACCTGGACGTCCACCTCATCACGCACGCCGAGGCCGGGAAGGGGCGGCTCCCGCTGGGACGCCCGGCACGGCTCGGCCGGTCCCGGATCATCTGGGGCTGGCTCGCCGGCGTCCTCGGACCGGTCCTGCTCACCTGGCTGCTGACCGGCCTGGCCCTCGAGGTGGGCCTGGCCAACGACATGCTGCTCTACCTCACTCTGACGGTCGCCGCGGCGCTGCTCGGCGGACTGCTCCCGGCGCTGACCTCCGCGCTGGTCGGCTCCCTGCTGCTGAACTGGTACTTCACACCGCCCGTCCACACGCTCACCATCGCCGACCCCAAGAACATCGTCGCGATGGCGATCTTCGTCGGGGTCGCGGTGTCGGTGGCGTCCGTCGTGGACCTGGCCGCCCGGCGCACCCAGCAGGCGGCCAGGCTGCGCGCCGAGTCGGAGATCCTGTCCTTCCTCGCGGGCAGTGTGCTGCGCGGCGAGACCAGCCTGGAAGCGCTCCTGGAACGGGTCCGCGAGACCTTCGGCATGGAGTCGGTCGCGTTGCTCGAACGGGCCGCCGACGTGGCGCCGTGGACCTGCGCCGGCAGCGTCGGGCCGCAGCCCTGCGGACGGCCGGAGGACGCCGACGTCGACATGCCGGTCGGCGACCACATGACGCTCGCCCTGTCCGGCCGGGTGCTGCCCGCTTCCGACCGTCGGGTGCTCGCCGCGTTCGCCGCGCAGGCCGTCGTCGTGCTCGACCGCCAGCGGCTCCAGCACGAGGCCGACCGGGCCGGGGAGTTGGCGGAGGGCAACCGGATCCGCACCGCCCTGCTGGCCGCCGTCAGCCACGACCTGCGCACCCCGCTCGCCGGGATCAAGGCGGCGGTGTCCTCGCTGCGCTCGGACGACGTCGAGTGGTCCGAGGAGGACAGGGCCGAGCTGCTGGAGGCCATAGAGGCGGGTGCCGACCGGCTCGACAACCTCGTGGGCAACCTGCTCGACATCACCCGGCTGCAGACCGGCACCGTCACCCCCATCGTCCGCGAGGCCGACCTGGACGAGGTGGTGCCGATGGCGCTGGGCGGGGTCCCCGAGGAGGGCGTCGAGCTGGACATACCGGAGACGCTGCCGATGGTCCACGTCGACAAGGGCCTCCTGGAGCGGGTGGTGGCCAACGTCGTCGAGAACGCGGTCAAGTACAGCCCGCCGGACACCCCCGTGCTGGTGAAGGCCAGTTCCCTCGCCGACCGGGTGGAGGTCCGGGTGGTGGACCGCGGGTCAGGCGTCCCGGACGAGGCCAAGCAGCGCATCTTCGAACCGTTCCAGCGGTACGGCGACTCGCCGCGCGGTGCCGGGGTCGGCCTGGGCCTCGCCGTGGCCCGGGGCTTCACCGAGGCGATGGGCGGCACGCTCACGGCCGAGGACACGCCGGGCGGCGGGCTCACCATGGTCCTCACCCTGCCGTCGGCGCCGGGTCGCGGACCCGAGCGGCCGACTCTGCCCACGGCCCTGACGACGTGACGGCTCCCTGCCCGGTCCGACGCCGTGACGGCTCCCTGCCCGGTCCGACGCCGTGACGGCTCCCTGCCCGGTCCGACGCCGTGACGGCTCTCGATCGCTCCGATGTCGTCACGGCTCCGGCGCTGTCGTGGATCAGGACGACAACTGCCGTGTGCTCAGCGGCAGATGCCAGGCATTGCGGCGGCGGGCTGCCGCCAGCGTCTCCTCCAGCGGAGACGGCGGTATCGCGAGGACCGGGCAGTGCGCGTGGGTCAGGCAGTAGCGGGTGACCCGGCCCGAGAAGGCCCGCTGCCAGCCGCGACGGCCCGCGCCGAGCACCAGGATGTCGTCATCCCGGTCGGCCGTCCCCACCAGGGCCGGTCCCGCCGTGGCGCGGACGACCAGCCCCTTCAGCCGGACACCGGCCGGTGTCGCCTCGCCGAAGACCTCGCCGAGCACGACGAGCAGCCGTTCGCGGGCCAGCCGCTGCCACTCCCCGGTCAGCGTCGGCGGGACGGGGGAGCGGAGGGCCCCCCACTCGCCGCCCGGCGGCTCCCAGGCCAGCACCGGCCACAGTTCGGCCTCCCGGCGTCTGGCCTCCGCCGCGGCCCGGTACAGGGCCGTCACGCTGCCGGGCGAACCGCTCACACCGACGACGACCCGACGGGACGCACAGGCGTCGTATCCGGACATGTCCTCACCGCACTTCCGCAGCGGACCCCGGGCGGGTCCCGGGGCCTGACCGCCCCATGACACTCCCGGAACCGGGCGCGGGCCAGCTCCACGGCCTCTTCTTGGCACGCCTCTGACGCCCGCTAGCAGCACCGCGGGGCCTGCCGTCAGCGCCCCGTCAACGTCGCCGCGATCACCGTCAGCGTCCCGTCATGAAGCGTCGGAGAAGGGCCGGGACCGGGCATAGCGTCATGAGCGAGCCCCGGTCCGCCTCCCCGCGTCCGGGGCACCCGTTCCTTCCTGTCCCAGGAGGCATCCCATGCCAGAACTCTTGTGCGGTGACGATCCGGAACCCTCCGATCGCTTCCCGGCCGGACCCCTGTTCGTACCGGTCCGGCCGGGACCCGCGGGGTGCGCGGCCCGGCTCTTCCGCACCCCCCTCGGCGAGCGCACGGCCGTCGGCTTCACCTCGGCCCGCGCCCTCGCCGCCACCCTCGGCCCCGGCCAGGCCTGGGTCCGGCTCGCCGAACCCGCGCTGCGCGCCCTGACCGCACCGCTCGGCGTCACCACCGTCACCGTCGACCCCCAGCTGTCCGCGCCGGCCCCCACCCCGGTGACACCGCTCGCGCCGGTCGCCGTGTCCCTGCGGATCGCCCGCACCGCCTGAACCGTCCGAGAGGGGAGCGGTCGATGACCACCCTGCACGAGCCCGTCCTCACCACCACACCCGCCGATCTGTCGGTGTGGCCCGCCTCCACCACCGAACACCGGCCCGGCGACCTGGCCGTGGGCGGTGTCCCGCTCGCCGAGGTCGCCGACCGGTTCGGCACACCCGTCTACGTCCTGGACGAGGACGAGGTCCGCGAACGCTGCCGTACCTACCGGGACGCCTTCCCGGACGCCGAAGTCCTGTACGCGGCCAAGGCGTTCCTGTGCCGGGCCATGGTCCACTGGACCGCGGAGGAGGGCCTCGGCCTGGACGTCTGCTCGGCCGGAGAGCTCGAACTCGCGGTCACCACCGGGTTCCCGCCGGAGCGGATCGTGCTGCACGGCAACGCCAAGTCCCCGCGCGACCTGGAGACCGCGCTGCGGCTCGGCGTCGGACGGATCGTGATCGACAGCCCCTCGGAGATCGCCCGGCTCGCCGCCGCCGTCGGACCCGGCGGCCACCAGAAGGTGATGGTCCGGGTGGTGCCCGGGATCAGCGCGGGCGGCCACGAGAAGATCCGCACCGGCACCGACGACCAGAAGTTCGGCCTGTCCATCGCTGACGGCTACGCCCAGCACGCCATCGCCCGGATACTGGACCAGCCGCAGCTCGAACTCACCGGACTGCACTGCCACCTGGGCTCGCAGATCACCAGCGTCAAGCCCTACCTGGCCGCGGTGCGCCGGCTGGTCGGCCTGATGGCCCGGCTGCACGAGCAGCACGGCCTGATCCTGCCCGAACTGGACCTCGGCGGCGGCCACGGAATCGCCTACCGGCCCGGCGAGGCGGCCCTCGACCTGACCGCGCTGGCCCGCAGGGTGCGCGGCGAGCTGACGCAGGCGTGCACGGCCGCCGGACTGCCGGTGCCCCGCCTGATCATCGAGCCGGGCCGGGCCGTCGTGGGCCCGGCGGGGATCGCCGTCTACCGGGTCCTCGCCGTCAAGAAGACCGGCGGGCGCATCTTCGCCGCCGTCGACGGCGGGATGAGCGACAACCCGCGTCCCGCGCTCTACGGCGTCCGGTACGCGCCCCGGCTCGTCGGCCGCGCGAGCGCCGCGCCGACGGCCCCGATGACCGTCGTGGGACGGCACTGCGAGGCCGGTGACATCCTGGCCGCCGACACCGAACTCCCCGCCGACCTGCGCCCCGGTGACCTGCTGGCGGTCCCGGTGGCCGGCGCCTACCACCTGTCCATGGCCTCCGGCTACAACCTGGTGGGCCGCCCGCCGGTCACCGCCGTCCGGGCCGGCCACGCCCGGCTGCTGGTCCGCCGCGAGTCCCTGGAGGACATCCGCCGCCGGGACGTCGGCCTGTAGCCGGACCGCCCCCGATACCCACCTCCGGGCGGGCGGCGGCCCGGCCCTCGCCCGGAGGTGTGCCACGTCCGCACCCGCGTCCCCGTCCGCTCCGCCCGGGACCGTGGTCGCGGCCGCCGCCCGTCCGGGCATTCCCCACGGGCGCACGACTCCGGTCCGCAGGACACTGTTGCCGACCGTCCCACCGGCCGTGATGAGGTTCCGATGGCGTATGGCCTGGCACGTCGTGAACTGCGACCCAGGGTTCCGCTGCGCCCGGGCGAGGGCGACAGGCACGGCCTGACCAGTGTGCAGGGACTGGCCGCCCTGTCCCTGGACGCGCTCAGTTCGGTGGCGTACGGCCCCGAGGCGATCGTGCTGGCCCTGGTGGTCGCCGGCACCGGCGCGCTCACCGCGACCCTGCCCATCACCCTCGCGATCACCTTCCTTCTTGCCGTACTCGTGGTCTCCTACGGCCAGGTCATCGCCGTGCACCCGGACGGCGGCGGCGCCTACGCCGTCGCCAAGACGGATCTCGGCGGCACCGCCAGCCTGCTCGCCGCCGCCAGCCTGGTCGTCGACTACGTCCTCACCGTCGCCGTCAGCCTCGCGGCCGGCGCCGACGCGCTCGCCTCGGCCTTCCCGTCCCTGGGCCATGACAAGCTGCTCGTCTGCCTGATCGGGCTGGCCCTGCTGACCGCGGTGAACCTGCGGGGCATCGCCGAGAGCGCCCGGGTGCTGATGCTGCCGACCCTGCTGTTCATCGTCTCGGTCCTCGGCGTGATCCTGCTCGGCCTGCTGCGCTCGCACCCGGTCGCCACCGTCGGCACCGACCAGCCCGTGCACGCGACCGAGGCACTGGGCGCGCTGGTGGTCCTCAAGGCGTTCTCGTCCGGCTGCTCGGCCCTGACCGGCGTCGAAGCCATCGCCAACGCCGTGCCGACCTTCCGGAAACCGAGCGTCCGGCGCGCCCAGCGCACCGAGCTGATGCTGGGCGCGCTGCTCGGCGTCATGCTCATCGGCCTGGCGGTCCTCATCCGCCGCGACCACGTGGCCCCGCGCGGCGGAGTGACCGTCCTCGCCCAGCTCACCGCGGGCGCCTACGGCACCGGCTGGCCCTACTACGCCACCAACCTCGTCGTCACCCTCGTCCTGGGACTGGCCGCCAACACCAGCTTCGGCGGGCTGCCGGTGCTGATGAGCCTGCTCGCCCGCGACCACCGGCTGCCCCACCTGTTCGGCCTGCGCGCCGAACGCCCGGTCTACCGCTACGGCGTGATCGCCCTCGCGTTGCTGGCCGCGCTGCTGCTGGTCGCCACCGACGCCGACACCCACCGGCTGCTGCCGCTCTTCGCCATCGGTGTCTTCATCGGCTTCACGCTCAGCCAGGCCGGTCTGGTCAGGCACTGGGCGACCGGGCGCCCGCCCGGCTGGAAGCGGCGGGCTCTGATCAACGGCACCGGCGCGGTGCTCACCACCCTCGCCGGGGTCATCCTGCTGCTCACCAAGTTCCTCGGCGGCGCCTGGGTGGTGGTGCTCGCCGTACCGCTGCTGATGCTGCTGTTCGCCCGCATCCAGCGCTACTACACCGCCGTGGGCCGGGAACTGGGTCTCGGCCGCATTCCGGACCCACCGCCCCGGCACGTCGGCAGCCTGGTGATCGTGCCGATCGGCGAGGTCAGCAAGCTCGCCCGGCACGCCCTCGGCGCCGCCCTCGCCCTCGGCGACGAGGTGGTCGCGGTCGCCGTGCACGCCGACCCGGTCAGGGTCCGGGCGTTGCAGGAGGCCTGGGAACAGTGGAATCCCGGGGTGCGCCTCGACATCGTCAACAGCCCGCACCGCTCGCTGGTGCAGCCGGTCGTCGACTACGTGCGGCGCGCGGCGGAGGACGGCCGCCAGGTCGCCGTCCTCATCCCCGAGGTGGAGCCCGTCCACCGCCGCTACGAGATCCTGCAGAACCAGCGCGGCCTGCTCCTGGCCACCGTCCTGCGGGCCCGCACCGACGTCGTGGTCTGCCTGCTCCCGTACCGCCTGAAGCTGTAGCCGCCCGTCTTGCCGGACCCCGGACGCCCGACCTACAGTGCGCTTCGACATGTTCGCCGGATGCGCCGAAACTTTCGGCGGGGCTGGGGGAGGGCGGACGTACGACAACCCCGTCGTCCCCGGATTCCACCCCGACCCGAGCGTGTGCCGGGTGGGCGAGGACTACTACCTCGTCTGCTCCAGCTTCGAGTACTTCCCCGGCGTCCCGCTCTTCCACAGCCGGGACCTGGTGCACTGGCGGCAGTTGGGCAACGTCCTCGACCGGCCGGGCCAGTTGACGCTGCCGGAGGGCACACCGGCCTCGGGCGGGGTGTACGCCCCGACGATCCGGCACCACGACGGCCTCTTCCACGTCGTGACCACCGTCGTCGGCGCGGGCGGCAACCTCCTGGTCACCGCCGAACGGCCCGAGGGGCCCTGGTCCGACCCGGTGTGGATCGACGTCCCCGGCATCGACCCCGACCTCGCCTGGGACGAGAACGGCGACTGCTGGTGCGCGGTGGCCGGTGTGGAGGTGGCCCGGATCGACACCCGGACCGGGAAAGTCCTGGAGGGGCCGCTGCCGATGTGGTCCGGGACCGGTCTGCGCGATCCCGAGGCTCCGCACCTGTACCGGGTCGGCGCCTGGTGGTACCTGCTGGTCGCCGAGGGCGGCACCGCGCTCGGGCACGGGGTGTCGGTGGCACGCGCCCGTTCGCCGCGCGGGCCCTGGGAACCGGCGCCGGGCAATCCGCTGGTCTCGCACCGGGGCACCGGGGAGCCGGTCCAGTGCACCGGCCACGCCGACCTGGTGCGGGCCGCCGACGGCGGCTGGTGGGCCGTCCTGCTGGGCACCCGCCCGCGCGGCTGGTTCCCGGAGTTCCACGTCCTCGGCCGGGAGACCTTCCTGGCGCCCGTGGAGTGGGTCGACGGGTGGCCGCGAATGGGCCCGGTACGGGAGCGGGAACGGGCGCCGGCCCGCTGGCACCCGGTCGAACAGCCGCCCGCCCGCGACGACTTCACGGCCGACGCCCTCGCTCCGCAGTGGATCTCCCCGCGCGGCCGGCCCGACGGCTCCTGGTCGCTGGCCGAGCGGCCCGGGTGGCTGACGCTCACGGCCACCGGGGACAGCCTGGACCGGGCCGGGCACACCTTCGTCGGCCGCCGCCAGCAGCACCCGGACTGCCGTGCCGCCGCGCTGCTCGACCCGGGCACGGCACGCGCGGGCCTGTCGGTCCGCGTCGACGAGGCCCACCACTACGACCTTGAGGTGCACGGCGGAACGGTGAGCGCGGTCGCCCGGATCGGTCCGCTGCGCCAGACGATCTCCGCGCATCCGTTGCCGCCGGGCCGGTCGACCCTCGTGGTCGAGATCCGCACGGACCGGGTGCCGCCGCCCTCCGGCACCGTGCCGGGGCGCTCGGAGACGACCGGGGTCCGGGCCGCGGGGCCCGATGCCGTGATCCTTTCGGCGGAGACGTCCGCCGGGGTCGTCCGGCTGGCCGAACTGGACGGCCGGTACCTCTCCACCCAGGTCGCCGGCGGGTTCACGGGCCGCGTCATCGGCATGTACGTCACCGAGGGCCGGGCCGCCTACGACTGGTTCGAGTACCGGCCCCTGAGCTGACCCGCGCCGCCCCGGCGTTCGCGCTGCGCCGAAAGGGCGGCTACGGGCGGTGACCGCCCCTGGACGCACGTCGGGGCCGGTGCGCACCATGCGTGTGCGTCCGGCCCCTGCTGGTCACCGGGCGGAGCGGTGGGGCCGCCCGGGGGTGGTGCGGGATGGCGTCCGTCAGGCGGCGGTCATCACGCTGCCGGCGCCGACCGGGCGGTGCGGCGCGATGATCTGGCCGTCGGGCAGAAGCTCACCGGTGTCCTCGAAGAGCAGGACGCCGTTGCACAGCAGGCTCCACCCCTGCTCCGGGTGGTGCGCCGTCAGACGGGCGGACTCCCGGTCGGCGGACTCTGCTGTGGGGCACGGTGGCTGGTGCTGGCACATGGATGGGGTCTCTCGCTCTGTGGTGGTCATCTCGGTCCCCCGTGATGATGAGTCGGTCGGCAACCAGTGTTGCCCTCCGGGCGGTGTTCCGCAGGGATTTGGCCGCACCGCCTCTCACAGATTGGAGACGCGTCACTCGCGCGGACGGTTCATCTCGGCCCGACCGCCCGTTCGGATGGTTCCGCATGGCCGGATGGAGCTAGTCAGGTCGCCGACGAGGTGCGTTGACGGCTCCTGGGAGCGGCCGACGGCCCGGACGAGCGGCCTGCGACGTCCCACGGATCGACGTGTGGACGTACGGCCGTACCCCGTCGCTCGTCCCGGAGCGACGGGGTACGGCCGCGGACCTCGTCAGGCGGGGGTGATCAGCAGGGGCGCCGCGGTGATCCGATGGGTCAGCACGGGGAGGAGTTCGGCCACCGGGTGCGGCCGGTGGGCCGCGATGCCGGGCGGGGCCGGAGCCAGCGGGACGAGCAGGTCACTGTCCTGCGGATGGCCCTCGGTGCCGTCCGCGCTGCGGTCGCCGTGCAGCCACAGGGTGAGCATGTAGAGGCCGGGCAGCGACAGCAGGCGCGGCTGGTAGGCCTGTTGGAGGGCCTCGGCCTGCTGCAGGGCACGCTCGGTGGAGGAGATGTAGGGCCCCTCGAAGAAGTGCGAGAAGGCCCAGCCGTCCGGGGTGAGCATGGTGTCGGCCGCGGCCACCGCCCGGTCGCCGCAGCGGATCAGGAAGCGCCAGCCGGCCAGCCGGGTGCCGGACATGCCCTCGGGGGTGATGCGGTCCAGGACGTGCACGGGCAGGGGGAGTTCGGGAGTCGCGGGTCCCTGGGCGCTGCGCAGGGACGGGGTGCGGGCCTCCTGGACCGCGGTGGGCGAACCCAGGGCGGTGAGGACGGAACGCAGGGCAGGCGCGGGGGCAGCAGGGAAGTGCAGCGGCATGGTGGGTCGCCTCTCGTTCGACAGGCGCGGCGGCGCGAGGGCAGGGGCGGACGGCGCTGTCAGCTCACAGGGGGGTCAGAGAGGCGGGGGCCCGGCTCGGTGAAGAGAGGTGCGGGCGTCGGTGCCGCACGTCATTCAGAGGGCAGGAACCAGACCGTGGGCGCCAGCCTTCTGCCTTGTTCGCGGAGTTTATACGACGCCTGTTCAGGCGGCGTTTCACCGGGTTGTCTCGCAGCAGAGAACAAGGCGCAATTCGGCCGTTGATACGTGCGGAATCCTCCCGATTTCCGGCCCACCGCGACCGTACTGACCTCGTCATACGAGGTTCTCGCGGTCGGCCGAATGTCGTCGGCGTTTTTCACGAGGACATCGGGGAACCCGAAGTTGCATGATGCCCCATGCCCCGTGAATGTGCCGCAGGACACATTCCAACAGACTAGCGGCTACCCGTGCCGCGCGCGACGTTATCGATCGCTTCCGGTGGGCATCATCCCACCTGGACCCGGGACACCCGGCGGCCGGAACCCCGGTCCGCCCATTCGAGGAGGGACGCTTCGATGGGGGAGAAGGTCGTGGCGGGCCGGTTCGACCTGTCCGATCGCCAGCGCTACCGCGAAAAGCTCCGCGACTGTCTCGCGGGGCTGGAGCGACTGCTGGTGGAGAAGCGGTTCGACGGGCCCAAGAACCTCATGGGCGTCGAGATCGAATTGAATCTCGCCGGTGCGGACGGCATGCCGAGAATGCTGAACGGCCAGGTCCTCGAACGTATCGCCAGCCGCGATTTCCAGACAGAGCTAGCGATGTTCAACCTGGAAGTGAACATTGCCCCACATCGGATCGGCGGCCGGGTATTCGACCGGCTGGACGAGGAACTCCGGACCTCGCTGGCGTACGCCGACCGCAAGGCGGGCGAGGTGTCCGCCGGGATCGTGATGATCGGCATCCTGCCGACGCTGGAGCGCGACGACCTGGTCTCCGCGAACCTCTCGGAGGTCGACCGGTACACCCTGCTCAACGACCAGATCGTGGCCGCGCGGGGCGAGGACTTCGTGCTCGACATCGAAGGCGTCGAACATCTGCGGTGCACGTCGAAGTCGATCGTGCCGGAGGCCGCCTGCACCTCCGTGCAGCTGCACCTCCAGGTCACCCCGGCCCGCTTCGCCGACGTGTGGAACGCGGCGCAGGCGGCGTCCGCCGTGCAGATCGCCGTCGGCGCGAACGCTCCCTTCCTCTTCGGCCACGAACTGTGGCGCGAGTCCAGGCCCCCGCTGTTCCTCCAGGCCACCGACACCCGGCCGCCCGAGCTGCAGGCACAGGGCGTACGGCCGCGCATCTGGTTCGGCGAGCGCTGGATCGACTCCGCCTACGAACTCTTCGAGGAGAACCTGCGGTTCTTCCCGCCGCTGCTGCCGATCTGCGACGAGGAGGACCCGCTGGCCGTGCTCGACGCGGGCGGCGTGCCCAAGCTCGCCGAACTCGTCCTGCACAACGGCACGGTGTACCGCTGGAACCGGCCGGTCTACGGCATCGCCGACGGCGTCCCGCACCTGCGCGTCGAGAACCGGGTGCTGCCCGCCGGGCCGACCATCACCGACGTCATCGCCAACGCGGCGTTCTACTACGGCCTCGTGCGCGCCCTCGCCGAGGAGTCGCGCCCGGTGTGGACCCGGCTGCCGTTCGCCGCGGCCGAGGCGAACTTCGACGCGGCGTGCCGGTACGGCATCGACGCCCGGCTGGTGTGGCCGCGTCGGGGCCGTTACGGCGGCGGTACGACGGAGGTGGACGCGGTCACCCTGGTCCGCGACGAGCTGCTGCCGCTGGCCGCGTCAGGACTGGACGCGTGGGGCGTGGAGGGCGCCGACCGGGACTTCTACCTCGGCGTGATCGAGGAGCGGTGCCGGCGGCGGGTCAACGGCGCGTCCTGGCAGGCGGCGACGTTCCACCGGGCGGTGGAGCGGGGGATGCCGCGGGACGAGGCGCTGGCCGCCATGACGCGCCGCTATGCGGAGCTGATGAACCAGGGCGAGCCGGTGCACACCTGGCCGGTCGGGTTATTGGAACCGGCGCTGACGGGCTGAGGCCTCCGTTCGGGGCGCCTCGGTGGGCCGACGGGGGTCGGCCGCGCCTGTCACAGGTCGATCGGGCAAGCTGTGACGTCCGATGACCGTTGGAGGCAGGAGTGCAGGTGGCGGACCAGGTGGCCGGTGCTTACCCACCAGAGCGGCCCTCGCAGCGCATGTTCAGGGACGAGACGCTGCTCGTGCTCGGGCTCTCGCTCGGCGCGAGCGGGGTCTCCGCGCTGATCAGCTTTGTCGGATCGGTCACCAGGCCGGGCGGCCTCAAGGACCAGGCGGCCACCCTCAACGCGTCCGCCGCGCCGGGCCGTCCCTGGCTCGACCTCGCCTGGCAGCTGTTCGGCATCGCGAGCGCGCTCGTCCCCGTCCTGCTGGTCGCCCACCTCCTGCTCCGCGAGGGCGCGAGCCTGCGCACGCTCGGCTTCGACCGCACCCGTCCCTGGCCCGACCTCGGCCGCGGGGCGGGCGTCGCCGCGGTGATCGGCAGCACCGGGATCGCCTTCTACCTGGCCGCGCGCGGTCTCGGCTTCAACCTGACGGTGGTGCCGGAGGCACTGCCGGACGTGTGGTGGAAGTACCCCGTGCTGATCCTCTCCGCGATGCAGAACGCGATCCTCGAAGAGGTCATCGTCGTCGGCTATCTGTTGCGCCGGCTGGACCAGTTGGGCTGGAGCGCGGGCACGGCCCTGGTGGCCAGTTCGGTACTGCGCGGGTCGTACCACCTCTACCAGGGGATCGGCGGCTTCGTCGGCAACATGGTGATGGGCGTCGTCTTCGTCTACCTGTACCGGCGCTGGGGCCGGGTCGGTCCCCTGGTGGTGGCGCACTCCCTGCTCGACATCGGCGCGTTCGTGGGCTACGCGCTGCTGGCGGGCAAGGTGGGCTGGCTGCCTACGGCGTGAGCAGGTCTCCGTCGATCACGGTCACCGCCCGCCCGGTGAGCAGGGTGCGGTCGCCGCGCAGCCCGGTACGCACGAAGCCGGTGCGGCGGGAGGCCTGGAGCCCGGTCAGGTCGGACCTGCCGAGCCGGGCCGACCAGTGCGGGGCGAGCGCGGTGTGGGCGCTGCCGGTCACCGGGTCCTCGGCGATGCCGACGTTGGGGAAGAAGCAGCGGGAGACGTAGTCGTAGTCCGACGCCGGGTCCCCGGCCCGTGCGGTGGCGATGATCCCGCGGACGGAGTGGGCGCCGAGGGCCCTGAGGTCGGGGGAGAGGCCCAGCACGGCCTTCTCGTCGGCGAGTTCGAGGAGCAGGTCACCGACGTCCGGTCCGGTGTCGAAGGCGGCCACGGGTTCGGCGCCGAGCGCGTCGGCGATGCCCGCGGGGGTGTCGACGCGGGTGAGCGGGGCGGTGGGGAAGTCGAGCGTGATCGCCCCGTCCGCGGCGGGTGCGGCGGTCAGCACACCGCTGCGGGTGGCGAACCGCACGGGGCCGGTGTGCGTCCCGGTGGTGTGCAGCACATGGGCCGTGGCCAGCGTGGCGTGTCCGCACATCGCCACCTCGGTGACCGGCGTGAACCACCGCAACGCCCAGTCGGCGTCGCCGCCTTCGGGCAGGGGGTGGGCGAAGGCGGTCTCGGCGTGGTTGACCTCCATGGCGACGTTCCGCAGCCACGGGTCATCGGGAAAGGCGTCGAGCAGTACGACCCCGGCGGGGTTTCCGGTGAACGGCCGCTCGGCGAAGGCATCGACAATTCGAATCCGCATGCCCCGGACGCTAACCCCTCCGGCCCCGTTCCCCCCCACCTGACCGCCCCGAAAGGGTCGCGAGGAACTGCGCAAAACCCACGACCCGCAGCACCCGGCATCGACTTCTCCCGGACCACGGCGGTACGCCCCTCAGGGGCGCGGGGAACTGCGCGAATACCCACGACGGTCCGGCACCGGGCATCGACTCCTGCCGGACCACGGCGGTACGCCCCTCAGGGGCGCGGGGAACTGCGCGAATACCCACGACGGCCCGGCACCGGGCATCGACTCCTGCCGGACCACGGCGGTACGCCCCTCAGGGGCGCGGGGAACTGCGCAAAAACCCACGACGGCCCGCACCGTACATCCGCCCCCACCCGGCGCGGGCCCCCGAACGGAAAGGGCCGACCCGTCACCGAGCCGGCCCCCCGAACATCCGCCCGCTCAGTCCGTACCCAGCTCCATCGCCGCCCGGTCCAGCAACTCGTCCGCGTCCGCCGCAGCCTCCCCGCGGGACGCGATCGCCTCGGCCCCACCCTCCGGCATGCTGCCGATCAGCCCCGTCGCCGCGGCCTGCGCCGCACCGATCGCCGGGTTCGCGGTGCCGATCAGCCCGAGACCCGCGTACTGCTCCAGCTTCGCGCGGGAGTCGGCGATGTCGAGGTTGCGCATGGTCAACTGACCGATCCGGTCCACCGGACCGAACGCCGCGTCCTCGGTACGCTCCATCGACAGCTTGTCGGGGTGGTAGCTGAACGCGGGACCGGTCGTGTCGAGGATCGAGTAGTCCTCGCCGCGCCGCAGCCGCAGCGTCACCTCACCGGTGACGGCCGCGCCGACCCACCGCTGCAGCGACTCGCGGATCATCAGCGCCTGCGGGTCCAGCCACCGGCCCTCGTACATGAGGCGGCCCAGCCGACGGCCCTCGTTGTGGTACTGGGCGAGCGTGTCCTCGTTGTGGATCGCGTTGACCAGCCGCTCGTAGGCGGCGTGCAGCAGCGCCATGCCCGGCGCCTCGTAGATCCCGCGGCTCTTGGCCTCGATGATCCGGTTCTCGATCTGGTCCGACATGCCGAGCCCGTGCCGGCCGCCGATCGCGTTGGCCTCCATGACCAGTTCGACGGCGGTCCCGAACTCCTTGCCGTTGACGGTCACCGGCCGCCCCTGGTCGAAGCCGATCGTCACGTCCTCGGTGAGGATCTCGACCTCGGGGTCCCAGAACCGCACGCCCATGATCGGGTCGACGGTCTCGATGCCGTTGTCCAGGTGCTCCAGGGTCTTCGCCTCGTGCGTGGCGCCCCAGATGTTGGCGTCGGTGGAGTACGCCTTCTCGGTGCTGTCCCGGTACGGCAGCCCGTGCGCGAGCAGCCACTCGGACATCTCCTTGCGGCCGCCGAGCTCGGTGACGAAGTCCGCGTCCAGCCAGGGCTTGTAGATCCGCAGGTGCGGGTTGGCGAGCAGGCCGTACCGGTAGAACCGCTCGATGTCGTTGCCCTTGAAGGTCGAGCCGTCGCCCCAGATCTGGACGTCGTCCTCCAGCATGGCCCGCACCAGCAGCGTGCCGGTGACCGCGCGGCCCAGCGGGGTGGTGTTGAAGTACGCCCGTCCGCCCGAGCGGATGTGGAACGCGCCGCAGGTCAGCGCGGCCAGCCCCTCCTCGACCAGCGCGGCGCGGCAGTCCACCAGGCGCGCGATCTCGGCACCGTAGGTGTGCGCGCGGCCGGGCACCGAGGCGATGTCGGGCTCGTCGTACTGGCCGATGTCGGCGGTGTAGGTGCACGGGACGGCGCCCTTGTCGCGCATCCACGCGACCGCGACCGAGGTGTCGAGCCCGCCGGAGAAGGCGATGCCGACGCGCTCGCCGGCGGGAAGGGAGGTGAGGACCTTGGACATAGGAAGAGTATGCATGAGAACGCATGACCATGCAAAGCCCCTGGTGGTGGCGACCCGAGAACGAATCCGCCGACGAGGGTTGTCAAGCGAAAGGCTCCCGATATATCGTTGAGGCATCGCGAACGATATGCGACAGGTCAACGATGGAATGGAGTGATGGTCATGCGTTCCCACGGACACGAGCGTGGACACGGACCGCGACAGGGACGCCGGGCGGCGTTCGGACCCTTCGGTCCCGGCGGCCCCGGCTTCGGCCCGGGCGGGCCCGGTTTCGGCCCCGGTCACTGGGGGCCGCGCGGGCGCGGAGGCCCCAGGGGCAGGGCGCGGCGCGGTGACGTGCGGGCCTCGATCCTGGCCCTGCTGAAGGACCGCCCGATGCACGGTTACGAGATGATCCAGGAGATCGCCGAGCGCAGCGGCGGCGCGTGGAAGCCGAGCCCCGGCTCGGTCTACCCCACCCTCCAGCTGCTGGAGGACGAGGGGCTGATCGCCAGCGCGAGCGAGGGCGGCAAGAAGCTGTTCTCCCTCACCGACAGCGGTCGTACGGCGGCCGACGAAGGTCCGGACGCCCCTTGGGAAGAGGCCTCCCGCGGGGTCGACTTCGAGGCCCTCGGCGAGATCCGGCAGGCCGGCTTCGGTCTGATGGAGGCGTTCGGGCAGGTCTGGAAGACCGGCACCAAGGAGCAGCGCGAGAAGGCGCTGGCGGTCATCAACGAGACCCGCAAGAAGCTGTACCTCATCCTCGCCGACGAGGACTGACCCTCATGGGTACGGCGAGCACGGCGCCCCGCGGAGTGGTCCGCGGGGCGCCCTTCCGCGTGCCCGTCGCGGCAGGTCAGGCCACCAGGTGGTCCAGCTTGCGCAGCGACTCGTTCAGCGCCGCGGTCGCCGAGTCCTTCAGCTTGCCGGCCATCAGCGACACGGCGGCGCCGGTGAACTCGCCGTCGATCCGCACGCCGGTGGCGTCCCCGTCCGGGGTCAGGGTGTAGCGGGTCGCCACCGTCACCGCCATCGGGCCCTTGCCGCGGATCGCCAGCACCCGCGCCGGTTCCAGTTCCTCGATGGTCCACTCGACCTCGGCCGGGAAGCCCATCAGCTTCATGTTCTCCTGGAAGGTGCCGCCCACCGCCAGGCTCTCCGGACCGCCCTTCGGGAAGCTCGTGTGGGTGGCGTTCCACTGCCCGTACGCCGGCCAGTCGGTGAGCTGCGCCCACACCTTCTCGGCCGGTGCCTGGATGCGTGTCTCCGCGCTGACTTCTGCCATGCGACCACCCCTTCGGATCGGGCTACGGTGTCGCGGAACGTAGCCGCAGCGGCGCGAACATTCAATACTGATGAACCGTCAGGAAGCGTGCGGGT
Organism: Streptomyces sp. NPDC101237; assembly: GCF_044767465.1. NCBI lineage: Bacteria > Bacillati > Actinomycetota > Actinomycetes > Kitasatosporales > Streptomycetaceae > Streptomyces > Streptomyces sp. NPDC101237. Next base: position 16,297 of record NZ_JBIWNY010000033.1, read on the forward strand.
CCGTACCGGGCGCCACCCGCCGTATCTCCGCCGCGTCGAACAGGTCGCAGGCCCGCGGGAACGCGCTTTCGTCGTGGCAGTGCCAGGCGTCCCAGAACAGGTCCGCGGGCAGCGCGTCCTGCGGCGCGTAGACGCGGTACACGTACTGCCTGCCGTCGATCGCGGGCAGCGCGACCAGCCAGCAACCGCAGCGCTTCTCCATGACGACCAGAGACGTGCGCCCGGGGTACGACGGTTGCGTGGCAGGCGCGTGGCCACGCGACGTGCGCCGTTGTGCGGGACTCCGCCTGATCTCATCCGTAGGGAGGAGATTCCGGGCGCCGCCGTCCACTCTGCGTGGGACGCGAAGATGCTTCCCTTCGGTGATGACTCAAGCGCTTGCGGTTGATGAGGTGGGGGATGTGCAACCCCGTATTCCCCGCCGGCTCGTCCAGGACCAGGGCGGCATCCCCGCGGACGGCGATGCCGGGCTCGACGCCGAGCTGGCAGCGGTGGTCGCCGGTGCCCGCCGCCGGGCCCTGCGGGACGGGGACCGGCAGGTCGACACCGCCCATCTGCTGCACTCGCTGATCGAGTACGACCCCGAGGTCCGCGCCGCCATCGGCGACGCCCCGCAACTCGCCCGGCTGCTCGGCTATCTCGTGCAGCGCAGCATCGGCTACGGCCTGCGCTGGCAGGACGGGGTCGAGGACTCCGGCGCACTGCCCGCCGTCCCGCGCGCCGCGGGAGACGGGGCCTGGTCGCCGGTGGCCACCGCCGCGCTGGATTACGCCCGCAGCCGCGCCCGGCGCCGCACCGCGGGCCGCGCCGGCGGCACCGATCTGCTGGCCGGCCTCGTCGTGGACCCCGGGTCCCGTGCCGTGGAGGTCCTGGAGCGGGCCGGTGTGGCCGCCCGCGATCTGGCCCTGCGGATCGACCGGGGCGGCGGAGCGTGGGACACCGGGACGGAAAACCGCACGTCCAGCCGGTGAGACAGGGGTCAAAGGGGATGACGCTCATGTCGCCCGCTGGCATCATGTGCCGGTGCGTATCACTGACGGCAACCACGGCAACCACGGCAAGGGCCTCGGGCTCGGCCTCGCCCTCGGATCCGCGCTGGCCTTCGGCGGTTCCGGCGTCGCGGCCAAACCGCTGATCGAGGCCGGGCTCGACCCGCTGCACGTGGTGTGGCTGCGGGTGGCGGGCGCCGCGCTGGTGATGCTGCCGCTCGCCGTGCGCCATCGCGACCTGCCGCGCCGCCGCCCCGCGTTGCTCGCCGGATTCGGCCTGCTCGCCGTCGCGGGCGTCCAGGCCTGCTACTTCGCCGCGATCTCCCGCATACCCGTCGGGGTCGCCCTGCTGGTGGAGTACCTCGCGCCCGCGCTGGTGCTCGGCTGGGTCCGGTTCGTCCAGCACCGGCCGGTCACGAGGGCCGCCGCGCTCGGCGTCGTCCTCGCGGCCGGCGGCCTCGCGTGTGTCGTTCAGGTGTGGGCGGGGCTCGGCTTCGACGCGCTGGGGCTGGCACTGGCGCTGGGGGCGGCCTGCTGTCAGGTCGGGTACTTCGTGCTGTCCGATCACGGCGGGGGCAAGGGAGTGGATCCGCTCGGTGTCATCGCGTACGGGCTGCTGGTCGGCGCGGGTCTGCTGACCGTGGTGGCCCGGCCGTGGCAGCTGGACTGGTCGGTGCTGGCCGGCTCCGCGCCCGTGAACGGCACGCCGGTGCCCGCGTTCGTGCTGCTCGCGTGGATCGTGCTGGTCGCGACCGTGCTCGCCTACGTCACGGGCGTGGTCTCGGTGCGACGGCTGTCACCGCAGGTCGCCGGAGTGGTGGCCTGTCTGGAGGCGGTGGTGGCGACCGTGCTCGCGTGGGTGCTGCTCGGGGAGCGCCTCTCGGCGCCGCAGGTCGGCGGCGGGGTGCTGGTGCTGGTCGGAGCCTTCATCGCGCAGTCGTCGGCTCCGGCGAAGGAGTCGGTGACGGACGGGGGCGCGGTGGCCGAGCGGGTGGCCTCACCGACCGGGATGTGACCGGGACGGCCGCGCGGCCGGGCCGACCGCGCGGCGGCGTCCGCGACCTGGGACGCCCCGGCGCCCCCGAAGGGGCGCGCTCCCCTCGCGGCGGCCGGTGTCACAGACTCCGCAGATACGGCGGAACCGGTGTCTGCGCCGCCAGGTCGCCGTCGGCGATCGGCGTCTCGTAGCCCTTCCGCAGCGGCACCACGCCCGCCCAGTACGGCAGCTCCAGGTCCTCCGGCTCGTCGTTGACGCCGCCCGTGCGGGTCTTGGCCGAGACCTCGGCCAGGTCCAGGCGGATCACCGCGGTCGCGGCCAGCTCCTTGCGGTTGGCCGGGCGGGAGTCGGCGGAGCGGCCTCGCACCACGTGGTCGACCAGGGCGTCCAGCGCGCGGCTCTTCTCCTCGGGGTCGGTGACCTGGTGGGCGACGCCGTGCACCACGACCGAGCGGTAGTTGATCGAGTGGTGGAAGGCGGAGCGGGCCAGCACCAGACCGTCGACGTGGGTGACCGTCACGCACACGGGGAGCCCCGGGTCGGCCTGGCCGGTCATCCGCAGCGGACGCGAGCCCGTCGAGCCGTGCAGGTACAGCACCCCGCCCACCCGGGCGAACAGCGTCGGCAGCACCACCGGCGCGCCGTCGCGCACGAAGCCGAGGTGGCAGAGGTACGCCTCGTCGAGGATCGAGTGCACCACTTCCCGGTCGTACGACGCCCGTTCCGCGGAGCGGGTCGGGACGGTGCGGTCGGTCGGGGCGTAGGCGGCGGGCTGTGCCGGAACGGTGCCCCGCACGTCGGGCTCGGCGGTCTCCATTGCGTCTCTCCATTGCACTAGTGCATAATTTCTTTTGTGCTAGGAGAATATCTGATCGAAGGCCGTGGCGCAGCGGAGATCGCCGCCGACGTCGAGCGCGCGGTGGGTGCGGGCCAGCTGGAACCCGGTCAAGTGCTCCCTCCCATGCGTGAGTTGGCGGCCCGGCTCGGCGTCAATCCCAATACGGTCGCGGCCGCCTACCGCACCCTGCGGGAGCGCGGGGTCATCGAGACGGCCGGCCGGCGCGGCAGCCGTGTCCGGTCCAGGCCGGCCACCACCGGCCGGGACGGGATCGGCGCCGACGTCCCGGCCGGCGTGCGCGACCTGTCCTCCGGCAACCCCGACCCCGCGCTGCTCCCCGCCCTCGGTCCGGTCCTCGCGGCGCTCGCCGACGACGAGGACAAGCGCGCCCCGGTCCTGTACGGCGCCGACCCCGTCGAACCGGAACTGGAACGGTTCTCGCGCGCCGAACTCACCGCCGACGGCGTGCCCGACGGCCCGTTCACCGTCACCTCCGGCTCCCTCGACGCCGTCGAGCGGGTCCTGCTGGCGCACCTCAAGCCGGGTGACCAGGTAGCCGTCGAGGACCCCGGATGGGGCCGCACCCTCGATCTCGTCCCCGCGCTGGGCCTGCGCACCGTCCCGGTGGCCGTCGACGACGACGGACCGTGCGCCGACAGCCTGCGCACGGCGCTGGAGTCCGGGGCACGCGCGGTGATCGTCACCGCCCGGGCGCAGAATCCCACCGGAGCCGCGGTGAGCGCCGCACGCGCCCGTGCGCTGCGCGCCGTGCTGCGCGACCACCCGCACACCCTGCTGATCGAGGACGACCACGGCCACGGCATCGTCGACCTGCCCCTGCATCCCCTGGCGGGCACCACCCGGCACTGGGCCTTCGTCCGCTCCGTCGCCAAGGCCTACGGCCCGGACCTGCGGCTGGCCGCCATGACCGGAGACGAGGTCACCGTCGACCGGGTGCGCGGCCGGCAGCGGCTCGGACCGGGCTGGGTGAGCCGCCTGCTGCAGCGCGCGGTGGTCCGCCTGTGGACGCGGGAGGCGGTGCGCGGCCCGGAGGTGGCGGCCGCCTACCGGGCCCGCCGTGAACTGCTCGTCGACGCGCTCGCGGACCACGGCATCGAGGCCCACGGCCGCAGCGGCATGAACCTCTGGATCCCGGTCCCGGACGAGACCGGCGCGGTGTCCCGACTGCTGCACGAAGGCTGGGCGGTGTCCCCGGGGGCGCGCTACCGGCTGGCCTCACCGCCCGGCATCCGCGTCACCGTCTCGACGCTGACCCCCGAGGAGGCCGGTCCGCTGGCGGCGGCGGTCGCGGCCGCGGTCGCCCCGGCACGGGGCCGCGTCCAGGCCTAGGTCTGTCCGGCGATTCCCGTCCGCCCGTGCGACGCCGTGCACGCGTGCTCGCCCTGCCTCGGACGGGCCCCGCGCGGGCCTTCGTTCAGGCGGCGCGGGCCCTGGGCCGGACCTGGGTCGGCGCCGCTCCGGCCAGGACGACCTGGAACGGTGCGCAGCCGTCCGTCCCGACCTTGATCAGCAGGAAGCAGAACCCCCGGATCAACGACAGGGCGGCGAACCGGAGACGCCAGTCGAAACGCGGGCGGGGCAGGGTGGCGGCGGGCGTCGGCGCGCCGGTCCTGGTGCTGGTGACGGTGCTCATGGCGTCCACCACGCGGGAGGCGACGTCGTAGCACAATCGCTATTTACCGCCCGACACCTCTTAGAATCGCTTACATGTTGAACCTGGAGCGCCTGCGCACTCTCGACGCCCTCGCCCGGCACGGCTCGGTGAGCGGGGCAGCCGAGGCCCTGCACGTCACCACGTCCGCGGTGTCGCAGCAGATGGGCAAGCTGGAACGCGAGGTGGACCAGCAGCTCCTGGCCAGGAACGGACGGGGGGTGCGGCTCACCGACGCCGGCCGGCTGCTCGCCGAGCACGCCTCCCGGATCCTCTCCCAGGTGGAACTGGCCCAGTCCGACCTGGAGGCGCACCGCGGGCAGGTCGTCGGCGAGCTCAGGGTGGCGGCCTTCCCGACGGCCGCCCGCGGCCTGTTCCCGGCCGCGCTCGCCGCCCTGCGCGCCCGGCACCCGGCGCTGCGCGTGCGCTCCGGCGAACTCGAACCGGAGAACGGTGTCGCCGGGGTGGTCCGCGGCGACCTCGACCTCGCCGTCGTCCTGGACTGGTACAACAAGCCGATGCCGCTGCCCGACGGCCTGGTCAAGGCCCCGCTGCTGGACGACCCGGCCGAGGTGGCCCTGCCGGCCGGACACCGGCTGGCCGGACGGGACGAGGTGGACCTCGGGGAGTTCGCCGACGACGAGTGGATCACCTGGGGCGAGGGCGAGTTCTGCCACGAGTGGCTGATGTTCACGCTGCGCTCCCGCGGCGTCGAACCGATCATCGGCCACCGGGCCGCCGAGACCCACACCCAGCTCAACCTGGTGGCGGCGGGACTGGGGGTGTGCATCGCACCGCTGCTCGGCCGCCACCCGGTGCCGGAGGGCATCGTCACGGTGCCGTTGAAGCAGCGGGTGCGCCGCCATGTGTACGTCGTCTGGCGGGCCGACGCCGACCGCCGCCCCTCGATCCGGGCCGCCGTCGAGGCCCTGCGCGGCGCGGCCGAGGCCGTCTCCTGACCGTGCGGCGTCACGTGCCGGTCGGCGCCAGGAGCCGTCCGGCACGGCGGACGGAGCGAGTGGCTCGCGCGACGGCCGTGCCGCACCGCCAGGCCACCGCCCGGCCGTCCGGCACGGCGGTCGTCGGCGGGCGCGCGGCTCCTCAGCCTCCCAGCTTGCGGAAGTCCCAGGAGGCGATCTTCGTCGGGGTCAGCCGCGCCCAGGCGTGCCGGCCGTCGTGCGGCATCTCGTCCAGGCCGAAGTTCTTGCGGGCGAACAGCGTCTCCACGTAGTCGAGTTCGGCCACCAGCTCACCGGTGCGCGGTACCTCGCCCACGAACTCGACGGTCCCTCTCAGCTCCACGCCGCGCAACTGGTCGTACTCCTCACCGGAGTCGACCACGACCGCCACGCGCGGATCGCGGCTCAGGTCCGTCCAGCGCTGGCTGCGCACCACCGAGTACAGCCACAGGGACCTGCCGTCCCAGGCGAACCACAGGGCGCTCACGTGCGGGGCGCCGGACGCCGACACGGTCGCCACCCGGCAGGTGCGCTGTGCGGTGAGGAACTCGTCCAGCTCGCCGGGCGTCATCATGATCTTCCGGCCCCGGCGCTGAGTCTCGGTCATGCGGCCCCCTCTTCTTCCGTTCCCGCGCAATGCTGGTTAGTCTCGCCCGCCCCGCACCAAGGCGGAAGGGGGCGTCACATGCCGTCGTACGAACGGCTCGCGGAGCTCATCGACCCCGTGAGCACCGTCCTGCTCACCGTGGAGTGCCAGCAGGGCGTGGTCGGTCCGCAGAGCGCGCTGCCCGAACTCGCCCACGAGGCACGGGCGTCGGGCGCCCTGGCCAACATCGCCCGGCTGGTCGCCGCCGCCCACGACACCGGCGTCCAGGTGATCCACGCGCTCGCCGAACGCCGTCCCGACGGCCGCGGCGCGAACCGCAACGCCCGCCTGTTCCGGGCCGCCGAGCGCATGCCCGTCCAGCAGCTGTCCGGCACCGCGGCGGTCCGCGTCGCGCCCCCCATCGAGGTCTTCGAGGAGGACCTGCTGGTCCGGCGGCTGCACGGCCTGTCGCCGATCCAGGGGACCGACGTCGACCCGCTGCTGCGCAACCTCGGCTGCCGCACCCTGATCGTCACCGGGGTCTCGGCCAACGTGGCCGTCCCCAACGCCGTGTTCGACGCGGTGAACCGGGGCTACACGGCCGTCGTCCCGGCCGACGCCATCGCGGGAGTGCCTTCCGAGTACACCCCCGCGATGGTCCGCAACACCCTCGCGCTGGTCGCCACGGTCGCGACCACCGACGAGGTGCTCGGCTGCCTCAAGAACCCGCGCCGCCGGCCCTGAGGCGCGGGTCAGGCCAGTGTGATCTGGTCACCGGAGACGGTGATGTCCGCGGCCGTCAGACCCGTCGTCGCCGGGCCCTTCTTCACGCTGCCGTCGGCGATGGCGAACTCGCTGCCGTGGCACGGGCAGACGATCGCCCCGTTGGCGATGCTCGACACCGCGCAGCCCGCGTGCGGGCACTTCGTCGAGAACGCCTTGTAGGTCCCGGCCGCCGGCTGGGTGACGACCACGGCCTTGTCCTTGTAGATCGTGCCGCCGCCCTGGGGGATGTCCGAGGTCTTGGCGAGCGCCGAACCACCGCCGCCCGCGGCGGAGTTGCCGCCGGAACCGTTGCTGTCCTGGGTGGTGGAGCCTGCGCCCCCGTTGCCCGTGGCCGAACCCGACGAGTCGTCGGACGACCCGCAGGCGGTCAGCGCGGCGGCGAGCCCCGCCGCTCCGGCCGCCGCCATGATCGTACGGCGGGCCGGTTCGGCCGAGGGGTTGAACGATGCGCCGGTCATGTGAGGGGTTCCCTTCCGCGGAGCTTCTCGTTGATCCGTCCAGGGGTACGGCCGTCGGGCCGCACCTGTTCAGACGGCATCCGATAGTGACCACCCGGACATGAGCCCCCGGTGAAAGAGCGCTGTCGGTTGCCTGTCGGCCGCGGCCGGGACCCCGGCCGCCCGCGGAACCGGCCGGGGACCGGAGCCGATCAAGAAGGTAAGGTAACCCTAATTTTCTTTCATGACTTGCCGGTTGTCCCGCCAGGGGAGGCTCGATGACGGAGTTCGCAGGCACATCGCGCGACCGGACGGCGCAGGCGCCGCCCCGGGGGACGCCGTCCACGCTGGCCCGGGTGCGACTCGGGCCCGGCGGACCGCTCGCGCGCGTGCGGGTGGCGGACGGCGCGGTCACCCACGTCGTCGCCGAGCGCGAGGACCCGGCGGCCGCGGGCCTCGTCGCGGGGGACCGGGTCCTCGACCTGGACGGGCGGGTCCTGCTGCCCGGACTGTGGGACGCCCACGTCCACCTCGCCGAGTGGGCCGGCGCGCGCCGCCGGCTCGATCTGTCCGGCACCTCCTCCGCGCGGGAGGTGGCGGACCGGGTGCGCGAGCACGGCCGGACGGCCCCGGCCGGTCCGGTGCTGTTCGGATACGGCTTCCGGGACGGGCTGTGGAGCGACGCCCCGCACAAGGACCTGCTCGACGCGGTCCTGCCGGACCGTCCGGTCGCCCTGGTCAGCGCCGACCTGCACGCGATCTGGCTGAACTCCGCCTGCCTCGCCCTGACGGGCCGGGGCGACCATCCGACCGGACTGGTCCGGGAGCACGAGGCCCACGTCATCCTCTCCGCCCTGCCCGAGGCCCCGGACGAGGTGGTGGACGGCTGGGTCGCGGACGCCTGCCGGGCCGCCGCCGCCCGCGGGGTCACCGGCGTCATCGACTTCCAGTTCGGCGACACCGTGGGCGCCTGGGAGCGGCGCTCCGCGGACCGGCCGCCGGCCGTACGGGTGGCCGCGGCCGTCTATCCCGGCCACCTGGACGCGGCGCTGGAGCGCGGCCTGCGCACGGGCTCCCCGATCGGCCCGCACGGAGAGCTGGTGCGGGTCGGCCCGCTCAAGCTCTTCACGGACGGCTCGCTCAACACCCGCACCGCGCTCTGCCACGACCCCTATCCGGGCCTCGAGGACAGCGGCGAGGCGTACGGCATCGAGCAGACGGCGCCGGACGAACTGGTACGGCTGATGCGGCGGGCCGCCGCCCACGGCATCGAACCCGCGGTGCACGCCATCGGCGACCGCGCCAACACCGTGGCCCTGGACGCCTTCGAGGCTGTCCGCTGCCGTGGCCGCATCGAACACGCCCAGCTGCTGAGCCCCGAGGACCTGCCGCGCTTCGCGGAGCTGGACGTCGTCGCCGGCGTGCAGCCGCGGCACGCCACGGACGACCGGGACGTCGCGGACCGGCACTGGGCGGGCCGCACCGCCCGCGCCTTCGCCTACGCCGACCTGCTGGCCGCGGGAGCGCGCCTGGAGTTCGGCTCGGACGCGCCCGTCTCGCCGCTGGACCCCTGGCTAGCCGTCGCCTCCGCCGTCAGCCGCACCGACGACGGCCGCGCCGCCTGGCACCCGGAACAGCGCCTGCCGGTACCGGCCGCGCTGGCCGCCGCGGCCCGCGGCCGCCGCCTGGTGCGGGTCGGGGACCCGGCCGACCTGGTCGTCGTGGACACGGACCCGCTGACCGCGGACCCGGACACCCTGCGGGCGATGCCCGTGCACGCCACGATGACCGACGGCCGCTGGACCCACGGGCCGTACTGAGCCCGCGCCGTGACGGCGGCCCGAAACGCCCCGTGGCCCGGACGGGACCGTACCGTCCGGGCCACGGGAGTGCGGGGGCGGGTCAGACCGCCGTCAGCCGGTCGCTCAGCACGGACCGGTGGATCTCCTCCGCCCGGACCGCCACGGTCGACAGCAGCGTGCTGGTGAGCCCATGGGTGTGCTCGGTCCCGCCCTGGAGGTAGATGCCCGCGGTGACCTCCGGCGTCGTCTCGACGCGGTGGTCGCGGCCCACCCGGATCGCGTCCCCGTCGTCCTTGAGACACAGCTTGGCCGCGTCGCCGAGGAGCGCCGTCAGGTCCCGGGGCCGGTAGCCGGTGGCCAGCACCAGGACGTCGGCCGGCAGCACCTGCCGCTCGCCGGTGGGCAGGAACTCGACGGCGACCTCCAGGCCGCCGCCGTGCGCGGGGGTGACGCCGCGCACCCGTGAGACGTTGAGGAAGCGCAGCCGCTCCCGGCCCGCCACCTTCTCCCGGTACGTGGTGGCGTACAGCGACTCGATCAGGTCCATGTCGACCACCGAGTAGTTCGTGGAGCGGTGGTAGTCGAGCAGGGACTGCTTGACCTCGGAGGGCGACGAGAAGTAGACGTCGACCGCCTCCGGATCGAAGATCCGGTTGGCGAACGGGCTGTCGTCGGCCGGGGTGAAGCCGTACTTGGCGAAGACCGAGCACACCTCCGCGTCCGGGAAGGTGCGGTGGAGGTAGTCCACCGTCTCGGCGGCGCTCTGTCCGGCACCGAGCACGACCGCCCGCCGCACCGGGGTCCCGGTGTCCGCGAGTCGTCCGGCGCGCGGAATCAACTCGCTGTTGTGCCAGATGCGTTCGGCCAGTTCGAGGCCGGGCGGCACGTGCGGTTCGAGGCCCATCGCCACGCTGATGTTGCGGGCCCGGTGGGTCACGGTCGCGCCGGGGCGCTCCGGGTCGCGGCGGACGACGTCGAAGTACGCCACCCGGCCGCCCTCCCCGCGCACCGGGTCGACCCCGACCACCTCGCTGTCGTACGCCACCAGGTGCGCGACCCGGGCGGCCGCCCACTCGAAGTACTCGTGGAACTCCATCCGCAGCGGGAAGAGCGTCTTCTGGTTCAGGAAGTCGATCAGTCTGCCGCGTTCGCGCAGGAAGCACAGGAAGCTGTAGTCGCTGGTCGGGTTGCGCAGCGTGACGAGGTCCTTGAGGAAGGAGACCTGCATCGTGGCGTCGTCGATCAGCATGCCCCGGTGCCAGCCGAACCGCGGCTGGCGTTCCAGGAACAGGGCATCGATGCGGCGGTCTGCCGCGAGACCCGCGTTGTGTTCCTCGACCGCTATGGACAGAGCGAGATTTGACGGGCCGAAACCGATCCCGACGATGTCGTGCACGACGTCGGGGCCACTGATCGGTGATTTCACCTTGGCATCGCCTCCCTCAGGCCTGTCCATGCTAGATAAGGTAAGGCTTACCTAGCAATGGAGTCTTGGAAGGGAAGGACCGTCATGCGGGTCGTCATGCTCGGCTACCAGACGTGGGGTCACCGGACGCTGCAGGCGTTGCTGGACTCCGACCACGAGGTCGTCCTTGTGGTCACCCACCCGAAGAGCGAGCACGCCTACGAGAAGATCTGGGACGACAACGTCGCCGAACTGGCCGAGAAGCACGGCGTGCCGGTGCTGCTGCGCAACCGGCCCGACGACGCCGAACTCCTCACCGCCGTACGGGACTCGCGCCCCGACATCATCGTCGCCAACAACTGGCGCACCTGGCTGCCGCCCGAGCTCTTCGACCTCCCCCCGCACGGCACCCTGAACGTCCACGACTCGCTGCTGCCCGCCTACGCCGGGTTCTCGCCGATCATCTGGGCGCTGCTCAACGGGGAGGAGCGGGTCGGCGTCACCGCGCACCGCATGAACGCCGAACTCGACGCCGGGGACGTCCTCGTGCAGCGTTCGGTGCCGGTCGGGCCCGCCGACACGGCCACCGACCTGTTCCACCGCACGGTCGGTCTCATCGCGCCCATCGTCCGCGAGTCGCTCGACCTGATCGCCTCCGGGCGGGACGCCGGCCAGTGGATCCCGCAGGACCGCGGCCGTGCCAGCTTCTTCCACAAGCGGTCCCCGGAGGACAGCCGGATCGACTGGACGTGGCCCGCGGAGCGCCTGGAGCGCCTCGTGCGGGCCCAGTCGGACCCGTACCCCAACGCGTACGCCTTCCACCGCGGCGAGCGGCTGAGGATCGTCTCCGCGGCCGTCTCCGAGGGGCGGTACGGCGGCACTCCCGGCCGGATCTTCATCCGCGAGGGCGACGGCGTGGTCGTGGTGGCGGGTCCCGAGGCCCACACGGGCCGCGGCCGGGGCCTGCTGATCCGCCGGGTACGGACCGACGACGGCACCGAGCACGCGGCGGCGGACCACTTCCGCACCATGGGCGGCTATCTGACGTCCCGTCCCTGACGGTGGAACCGGGCCCGGCGGTCCTCGGACGGGCTCCGGGGCCGGGCCCGCCCGAGGCCACCGCGACCGGCGGCGGAGTCGGCTCCGGCGGCCGCCCGAAGGTCCGGGTGTCCCCGGCGCGCTCGCGTCCGGCTCAGTCGACCGTGGCCGGGACCGCCTTCCGCGGGGCGCGGGTGTCGTCGTCGTGGTGGTGGCGGCCGAGCGGGATGACCATCGGCGTCCCGCTGACCGGGTCGGGTGTGATCCGGCAGCGCAGCGCGAAGACGTCCTCGACGACGGCCTCGGTGACCACCTCGGCCGGCGGACCCACGGCGACGATCCGGCCGGCCTTCATGGCGATGACGTGATCGGCGTACCGGCAGGCCTGGTTGAGGTCATGCAGGACCATCACCACCGTGCGGCCCTCGCGCCGGTTGAGGTCGGTGATCAGGTCCAGCACGTCGATCTGGTGCGCGAGGTCGAGATAGGTCGTCGGTTCGTCCAGCAGCAGGACCGGGGTGCCCTGGGCGACCGCCATCGCGATCCACGCGCGCTGCCGCTGGCCCCCGGACAGCTCGTCCACCGGCCGGTCGGCGAGGTCGGTGAGTTCGGTCGCGGCCAGCGCCGCCCGCACGGCCTCCTCGTCCGCCGCCGACCACTGCCGCCACCAGGTCTGGTGCGGTGAACGGCCGCGCCCCACCAGGTCGGTGACGGTCAGCCCCTCCGGCGCCACCGGCGTCTGCGGCAGGATGCCGAGGGTGCGGGCGAGTTCGCGGGTCGGTATCGAGCGCAGCGCGGCGCCGTCCAGCTCGACCACCCCCTGGCGCGGGGCGAGCAGCCGGGCCAGGGCCCGCAGCAGGGTCGACTTGCCGCAGGCGTTGGCGCCGACGATGGCCGTGATCCGGCCGGTGGGGACGGTGAGGTCCAGGTTCTCGACGACGGTGCGTCCGTCGTAGGCCAGATGAAGGCCCGCGGCACGCAACTCGGGTCCGGATGCGGGCGCTTCGGGTGAGCGGGGGGTGCGCGAGTCGGTGGTCGACATGGGATCAGCCTCCAGAGCCCGCGCGGTCGGCGCGGATGAGCAGCCACAGCAGGACCGGCGCGCCCAGGGCGCCGGTGACGACCCCGACCGGCAGTTCCGTCCCGGGAATCGCCTCGCGTGCGAGGAGGTCGGAGCCGAGGACGACGAACGCGCCGGTGAGGCCGGAGACGAGCGGGGGCGGCGACGCGGTGCCGGCGAGCCGCAGCGCGATCTGCGGACTGGCCAGGGCCACGAACGCCACCGGGCCGGCCGCGGCCGTGCCGAAGGCGATCAGGCCGACCCCGGTGAGCAGCAGCGCCAGCCGGACCGGCTGGACGGGCGTGCCGAGTCCCGCCGCCACGTCGTCGCCGAGCTGGAGCGTGCGCATCCAGCGGCCCATGCCCAGGGTCACCGGCAGCAGCACGGCCAGGGCGGCGGCCAGCGCGTCCACCTGGTCCCAGGTGCGGCCGTTGAGGTTGCCCACCAGCCAGCCGAGGGCCTCCTCGGCCTGGAACCGGTTGCCGCGCGCCACCAGGAAGTCGGTGGCGCTGGTGCAGATCCAGGAGACGCCGATGCCGACGAGGATGATGCGGTAGCCGGTGGTGCCGCCCTTCCAGGCCAGCGCGTACACGAGCAGCGCGGTCGCGAGGGCGCCGAGCAGTCCCAGCGTGGACAGTCCGAGGCCGCCGGTCCAGCCGAGGACCACGGCCGCCACCACGGCGGTCCCGGCGCCCTCGGTCAGCCCGATCATGTCGGGGCTGGCCAGCGCGTTGCGGGTCATCGTCTGGAACACGGCCCCCGAGACCCCGAAGGCGACGCCGACGAGAAGCCCGGTGAGGGCGCGCGGCAGCCGCAGGTCCCGTACGACGGTGAGGGTGCCGGCATCGCCCACGCCGTACAGGGCCTTGACGACGTCGGGCAGGCTCACCGGGTAGTCGCCGAGGGCCAGTCCCCAGCAGAACAGCGCGAACGCGCCGAGGGCGAGGAGCACGCCGGTCAGCACCAGGCGCGGCCGGAACGTCCCGGAGACGGGCGGCGCGGCCAGCCGGAAGGTCCGGTCGCGCAACGCGGTCCGGGTCCGGTCACCGGGACGGACGGTCGGGGGAGCGGCCATGGTCACACCTCCGCGAGCTTGCGGCGGCGGACCAGGGCGATGAAGAACGGGCCGCCGAGGAACGCGACCAGCACGCCGGCCTGGATCTCGGTGGGCCTGGCCACGAGCCGGCCGGCGATGTCGGCGGTCAGCAGCAGTACGGGAGCCAGCGCCGCCGAGAGCGGCAGCAGCCAGCGGTGGTCGGGGCCGATGCCGGCCGCCTGGGCGAGCACCCGGGCGATGTGCGGGACGACCAGGCCGAGGAAGACCACCGGGCCGATCACGGAGACCGAGGCGCCGGTCAGCAGCACCACCGCGGTCACGCCCTGGAGCCGTACCAGGCCGAGCCGTCGCCCCAGCGAGGCGGCCACGTCGTCGCCGAGGGCCATGCTGTTGAGGGCGGGGGCGCAGGACAGCGCGAGGACGGCGCCCACCGCGAGGAACGGCAGGATGCGCAGCAGGTCGCCGGAGTCCTGGTCGGCCAGGGTGCCCGCGGACCAGAAGCGGTAGCGGTCCAGCGCGTCCTGGTCGGTGAGGACCACGGCGCTGGTGAGCGAGGACAGCAGCGAGGTGACGGCGACTCCGGCGAGCGCGAGCTTCACCGGCGTCGCGCCGGACCGGCCGAGCCGTCCGAGCAGGAAGACCAGGACGCTGGCGGCGAGCGCCCCGGCGAACGCGAACCACACGTAGCCGTACAGCGATCCGACCCCGAACACCGCGACCGAGACGACGATCGCGAAGGAGGCGCCGGCGCTGACCCCGAGGATCCCCGGGTCGGCCAGCGGGTTGCGGGTCAGGGCCTGCATCAGCGCGCCGGACATGCCGAGCGCCGCGCCGGTCGCGAGTCCCAGCAGGGTGCGCGGGACGCGCACCGACCAGATCACGTTGTCCACGAGCCGGCTGGGCGGATGCCCGAGGACCGAGCGCACCACCTGGCCGAGCGGGACGTTCAACGCGCCCAGCGCCACGGAGAGAAGGGACAGGAGGACCAGGAGGGCGACGATCAGTGACACCAGCACCGTCGTGCGAAGCCTGCTGTCTGAAGCCACTTTCCGGTCTCCATACCGTCTTCCGGCGGGCCCCCGAGGACTTCTGAGGGCGAGTTAGGTGAGCATAACCTCAGTCGGTGTGATGTGGACCGCTGACATCACGCCGACCCTGTTGAGTTAGGCAATCCTTACCTTACTATGCGAGCGGTCGCGGCTCCGCTGAGCCGTTCCACACCTATGGGGAGGCACGGGCAGCTGTGTCGGGCACCAAGCGTTCTTCCGGACCCTCTTCGGCGATTCCGGCTTCGGCGGACTCGGCGACGAGCGTGACCAGCACCGAGGACTACTGGCGGCAGAGGTTCGCCGCACCGGCACCGGAGACCGCGCTGCCGTACGACTTCCCGCACCGGCCCCGTACCCAGGAGCGGCCCCGGCCGGTCCGGCGCACGGCCGCACCGGCCACCGGCGCCGACGAGGCGACCCGGCTCGCCGCCTTCGTCGCGCTCCTGCACCGCTACGGCGACACCGAGGCGACCGAGCTGACGGTCGCCCACGACGGGCTCCCGCTGCGCCTGACGGTCACCGGCGGACTCTCCTTCGCCCAGCTGCGCGCACGCGTCACGGCCGTCCGCGCGGAGGCCGCCGCCCACCGGCTGCCGACCGCCGACCTGCTGCGCCTGCTGGCCCCCGAACCCGGCCGCGGCGGCGCCCTGTTGTGCGCCACCGGCTTCGGCACCGCGCCCTGGGACGAGGGCGGCCCGCTGGACCTGGCCCTGTCCGTGTCCGACGGGCACGTGCACGCCGACTACGACCCCTCCCTCTTCGAGGCCGCCACCGTCGACCGGATCCTCGGTCACTACGCGACCCTGCTCACCGCCGCCCTCGACTGGTCCGCGGCCCCGGTCGGCGCCCTGGAACTCCTCGGCGCGGACGAACGGCACCGGATCCTCGTCGACTGGAACGACACCGCGCACGACGTGCCCGCGCTCACCTGGCCGCGCATGTTCGCCGACCAGGTCGCCGCCCGTCCCGACGAGATCGCCCTGATCCACGAGGACGTCCGCCTCACCTACGCCGAACTCGACGCGCGCGCCGCCCGGCTGGCGCACGCCCTGGTGGTCCGCGGCGCCGGTCCCGAGCAGGTGGTGGCCCTCGCCGTCCCGCGCTCCGCCGACATGATCGTCGCCGAGGTCGCCGTGCTGAAGGCGGGCGCCGCCTATCTGCCCGTCGACACCGACTACCCGGCCGACCGCATCGCCTACATGCTGGAGGACGCCCGGCCGGTGTGCCTCGTCACCACCGCCGAGATGCTCCCCGACCTGCCGCCGGGCCAGGACCCGCTGGTCCTCGACGCCCCGGAGACCCGCGCCGAACTCGCCGGCCACCCCGCCCACGACCCCCCGGCCGCCGCCGAGTTGACCGTGGCGCACGCGGCGTACGTCATCTACACCTCCGGTTCCACCGGCCGGCCCAAGGGCGTGGTGCTCTCCCACGGCGGCGTCGCCAAGCTGGTCGCCACCCAGCGCGAACGGTTCGGGATCGGCCCGCACAGCCGGGTCCTGCAGTTCGCCTCGCCCAGCTTCGACGTGGCCTTCTGGGACCTGTGCCTCGGCCTGCTCTCCGGCGGTCGGCTGGTCGTCGTGCCCGCGGACCGCCGGGTGCCCGGCGCGCCGCTCGCCGACTACGCGAACGACCACGGCATCACCTTCATGATCCTGCCGCCCGCGCTGCTCGCCGCCCTGCCGGACGACGTCCGCCTGCCGCCCGCCGCGACCCTGCTGGCGGGCACCGAGCGGGTCTCGCCGGAACTGGTCGGGCGGTTCGCCCGCGGCCGGATGATGTTCAACGCCTACGGGCCCACCGAGGCCACCACCAACTCCACGCTCGGCCTGTGCGACCCGGACACGCCGGCCGGCACCATCGTGCCCATCGGCGTCCCCGACCCCGGCACCCGCGCCTACGTGCTCGACGACCGGCTGCGGCCGGTACCGGCCGGAGTGGTGGGGGAGTTGTACCTCGGCGGGGCCGGACTCGCCCGCGGCTACCTCGGCCGGCCCGCGCTGACCGCCGAGCGGTTCGTCGCCGACCCGTTCGGCGCACCCGGCGAACGCCTCTACCGCACCGGCGACCTGGTCCGCTGGAAGGCCGACGGGCGGCTGGAGTTCCACGGCCGCGCCGACAGCCAGGTCAAGATCCGCGGCTTCCGCATCGAGCCCGGCGAGATCGAATCGGTGCTGCGCGCCCACCCGGCCGTCGACCAGGCCGCCGTGGTGGTCCGCGAGGACCGCCCGGGCGACCGCCGCCTCGCCGCCTACGTCGTGCCGTCCCTGGACGCCGCCGCCGAGCCCGACGCGGCCGTGTCCGACTGGAAGGACCTGCACGACCTCCTCTACTCCGCCGCCGGTTCGGACGGCTTCGAGGAGAACTTCGCGGGCTGGAACAGCATGTACGACGGGCTGCCCATCCCGCTCGCCGACCTGCGCGAGTGGCGGGACGCGACCGTCCGCGGGATCCGTGAACTGCGGCCCCGCCGCGTCCTGGAGATCGGCGTCGGCAGCGGCCTGCTCCTGTCCCGGCTCGCCCCGGACTGCGAGGAGTACGTCGGCACCGACCTCTCCGAGGAGGCCGTACGCGCCCTGCGCGCCCAGGTCGACGCCGTACCGGAGCTGGCCGGCAAGGTCACCCTGCTGGCCCGGCCCGCACACGAGCTGACCGGCCTGCCGGAGGGCTCCTTCGACACGGTCGTCGTCAACTCCGTCGTCCAGTACTTCCCGGGCGCCGACTACCTCACCGGCGTGCTGCGCTCGGCGGCGCGCCTCCTCGCACCCGGCGGCGCGCTGTTCGTCGGCGACGTACGGAACCTGCGGCTGCTGCGGACCCTGAGCGCCGCCGTCGAGACCGGCCGGGCCCGCACCGACGACAAGGACGCGCTGCGCGCCGCCGTCGACCGGGCCGTGGCCTGGGAGGGCGAACTCCTCCTCGATCCCGACTACTTCGCCGCCCTGGACGGCTTCACCGCCGAGGTGCGGATCAAGCGCGGCAGCCACCACAACGAGCTGACCCGCTACCGCTACGACGTCGTCCTGCGCCCCGCGACGGCCCAGGACCCCGCCGCCCCCGCGACCGAGGTCCCCTGGTCCGCCCTCGGCACCCAGGAAGCCCTCGCCGCCCGGTTCACCGCCGCCGACCGCCCGCCCCTGCTGCGGGTCACCGGCATCCCCAACGCCCGCCTCGCCCCGGACCTCGCCGCGCTCGGCACCCTCGACGACAGCAGCCGTACCGGCGGGGCGGGCGTCGACCCCGAAGCCCTCCACGACACCGCGGCCCGGCACGGCTACCGCGCGGCCCTGACCTGGACCGCGGACGCGGAGGACGGCAGCCTCGACGCGGTGTTCGCGCGCGGCGACGACACCCCGGCCGGCCCGCTCTACCGCCCCGCCCAGCACCACCCGCACGCCAACCGCCCGGCGCCGTTCCGCAACGTCACCGCCCTGATGGCGCAACTGCGCGCGCACGCCGCCGCGTTCCTGCCCGAGTACATGGTCCCGGCCGCCCTTGTCCCGCTGGAGCGGCTGCCCGTCACCCCCAGCGGCAAGCTCGACTCGGCCGCCCTGCC
This sequence comes from Streptomyces sp. NPDC101237, assembly GCF_044767465.1. Taxonomy (NCBI): domain Bacteria; kingdom Bacillati; phylum Actinomycetota; class Actinomycetes; order Kitasatosporales; family Streptomycetaceae; genus Streptomyces; species Streptomyces sp. NPDC101237. The sequence goes on from NZ_JBIWNY010000033.1 coordinate 34,525, forward strand.
CGAACCGGACTACGGCCTGCTCAGCTCGGGACGCGCACCGCGCACCGAGCGCGAGCGCCTGCTGTGCGACCTGTACGCGCGCGTCCTGCGGGTGCCCTCGGTCACCGTCGACGACGACTTCTTCGCGTTCGGCGGTGACAGCGTCGTCGCCATCCAACTGCTCGTCCTGGCACGCGGATGCGGTCTGGAACTGACCCCCCGCGACGTGTTCCGGCACCGCACGGTCGCCCAGCTCGCCACCGTCGCCCGCACCGCCGACGCCGACGCCGACGCGACCGCCGAGCTGCCCTGGGCCGAGCCGACCGACGACGAACTCACCGCGCTCCAGGGCCGGGACCCGCTCACGGTCGCCGAGGTCCTGCCGCTCGGCCCCCTCCAGGAGGGCTTCTTCTTCCACGCCCTGGTGGACGGCGCCGAACACGACGCCTATGTGGTCCAGCAGGTCATCGAACTCGCCGGACCCGTCGACGGCGGTCTGCTCCGGCAGGCCGCCCAGCGGCTGCTGGACCGGCACGCCCCGCTGCGGGCCTGCTTCCGCCGCCTCCCGGACGGCCGCCCCGCCCAGATCGTCGCCATCGGCCTCGACGTGCCGTGGCGCGAGGTCGACCTCGCCGCCCAGGACACCGCCGTCCGCACCGGCCTCGCCGAGGCCGTCGCCGCCGACGAACGCGCCCGCCGCTTCGACCTCGCCCGCCCGCCGCTGCTGCGCTGCGCCCTGGTCCGCCTCGGCCCGGACCGCAGCAGACTCGTCCTGACCTTCCATCACATCGTCGCAGACGGCTGGTCCCTGCCCGTCCTGCACCGCGAACTCCTCGCGCTCTACGGCGCCGAGCCCGCCCCGCTCCCCGCCGTCGCCCCGCACCGCACCCACCTGGCCCGCGTCGCACGCGCCGACCGTCGGGCCGCACGGGACGCCTGGCGCGCCGCGCTGGCCGGGATCGACGAGCCCACCCGCCTGGTCGAGACCCCGGCGACCGGCCCGATCGAACCCGCCCAGATCCGAGTCGAGCTGCCGGAGCGCACCACCGCCCGCCTCACCGCCCGCGCCCGCGAGCACGGCGTCACCCTCGGCACCGTCGTACAGGCCGCCTGGGGCCTGTTGCTGACCGGCCTCACCGGCCGGCAGGACGTGCTGTTCGGCACCACCGTCTCCGGCCGGGACGCCGCCGTGCCCGGCATCGAGTCGATGGTCGGCCTCTTCATCAACACCCTTCCCACCCGGCTGAGCTGGACCCCCGCCGACACCCTCGGCGCCGTCCTGGAACGGCTCCAGCGCGAGCAGAGCGCGCTCCTGGACCACCAGCACCTCGGACTCGCCGAGATCCAGCGGGCGGCGGGACACGCGGGCGGCGGCGAACTCTTCGACACCCTCGTGGTGTTCGAGAACTACCCCGCCGACGCGAACCTGTCCGATCCCACCGGCACCGTCCGCCTGACCGGGCACGCCTTCCACGACGCCGTGCACTATCCGCTGGCCCTCGTCGTCAAGCCCGGCCGCCGGCTCGACCTGCGCCTCAAGCACCACGCCGACCGGCTGCCCGCCGACGCCGTGCAGAGCCTCGCCGACCGGCTCACCCTGGTCCTGGACGCGCTCGCCGAGGACACCGGCCGCCCGGTAGCCGCCCTCGACCTGCTGACCCCCGCCGAGCGGATCCATCCCGAGGGCGAGCGGCACGCCGTCGCCGCCCGCACCCTGCCCGCGGCCATCGCCGAACAGACCGCCCGCACCCCCGACGCCACCGCCGTCGTCTTCGCGGACACCACCCTCACCTACGCCGAACTCGACGCCCGCGCCGAGGCCCTGGCCCGGCGGCTGCGGGCGGCGGGAGCCGGACCCGAGCAGTTCGTCGCCGTCGCCGTGCCGCGCTCGGCCGAGCTGATGGTGGCCCTGCTCGGCGTGCTCAAGTCGGGCGCCGCCTACCTGCCGGTCGACCTCGACTACCCGGCGGACCGCGTCGCGTACGTGCTCGCCGACTCCGGCACCCGCACCGTGGTGACCACCGCACGGGACGCCGAACGGCTGCCGGACACCGGCGGCCTGCGCGTCCTGCACGTCGAGGACGCCGACGACCTCCCGGACGCGCCCTTGGCCGAACCGCTCACCCCCGACCACCCCGCCTACCTCATCTACACCTCCGGCTCCACCGGCCGCCCCAAGGGCGTCGTCGTCACCCACCGCGCCATCGGCAACCGGCTCGCCTGGATGCAGGGCGCGTACCCGCTCACCGCCGACGACCGGGTGCTGCAGAAGACACCGGCCGGTTTCGACGTCAGCGTCTGGGAGTTCTTCTGGGCACTGCACGAGGGCGCCGCCGTCGTCCTCGCCGCCCCCGAGGGCCACCGCGACCCGGCCTACCTCGCCCGGCTGATCCGGGCCGAGAACGTGACGACGGCGCACTTCGTGCCGTCGATGCTGGCGGCCTTCCTCGCCGCCGAGGAGGTCACCGCCGATCCCGCGTGGGCGGACAGCCTGCGCCGGGTCCTCAGCAGCGGCGAGGCACTGCCGGGGCGCACCGCGGCCCGCTGGCGGGAGCTGACCGGCGTACCGCTGCACAACCTGTACGGCCCCACCGAGGCCGCCGTCGACGTCACCCACCACACCTTCGACGGCGCACCCGGCACCACCGTGCCCATCGGCACGCCCGTGTGGAACACCGGCCTGCGCGTCCTCGACACCTGCCTGCGCCCGGTGCCCGACGGGGTGCCGGGCGAGCTGTACCTGACCGGCGTCCAACTGGCGCGCGGCTACCACCGCCGGCCCGCGCTCACCGCCGACCGCTTCGTCGCCGACCCGTACGCGGACGTGCCCGGAGCGCGCATGTACCGCACCGGCGACCTGGTGCGCCGCCGACCCGACGGAACCCTCGACTACCTCGGCCGCACCGACCGGCAGGTCAAGCTGCGCGGCAACCGGATCGAACCCGGCGAGATCGAGGCCGCCCTGACCCGGCACCCGGCGGTGGCGCGGGGCGCCGTCGTCGTCCGCGACCAGCGGCTGGTCGCCTACCTGGTGCCGGCCGCCGGTGCCGTCGCCGATCCCGCTGACGTGCGTGCCGCGCTCGCCGCCGCCCTGCCCGCGCCGCTGGTCCCGGAGGCGTACGTCGTCCTGGACGACCTGCCGCTGACCCCCAGCGGCAAGCTCGACCAGGCCGCGCTGCCCGCCCCCGAAGCCGAACGTGCCGTCCGCCGGGAGCCCGCCGGCCCGCTGGAGCGGCGCCTCACCGAGATCTTCGCGGGCGTGCTCGGCATCGCCGACGTCGGCCCGGACGACGACTTCTTCCGGCTCGGCGGCGACAGCATCAGCTCCATCGGCGTCGCCGGCCGCGCCCGCGCCGCCGGCCTGGACCTCAGCCCGCGGGACGTCTTCACCCACCGCACGCCCGCCGCCCTCGCCACCGCCGCGGGCACCGCGCCGGCCCCCGCCCCCGCCCCCGCGACCGCCCTCGACCTCACCGAGGCCGAGCACGCCCGGATCCGCGCCCTCGCCGCCCCGGCCGCCGTCGCCGACGTCTGGCCGCTGGCCCCCCTCCAGGAAGGCCTGTTCTTCCACGCGGCCTACGACCGGCACGCGCTCGACGTCTACACCGTCCACGAGACCTTCGACTTCGCCGCCCGCCTGGACCCGGACCGGCTGCGCGCCGCCGTCCGCACCCTCCTCGACCGCAACCCCGGCCTGCGCGCGGGATTCACCAGCGAAGGCCTCGACCAGCCGGTGCAGTTCATCGTCGAGGACCCGCGGATCCCGCTGGAGGAGGTCGACCTCGCACACCTGCCGTCCGCCGAACAGGACGCCCGGGTCGCGGAGTTGACCGGCGCGGAGCGCCACCGCAGGTTCGACCTGTCCGCCCCGCCGCTGTTCCGGCTGCTCCTGCTCCGCCTCGGCGCCGAACGCGGCGACCGGCTCGTCGTCGGCCGGCACCTGATCCTGTGGGACGGCTGGTCGGCCTGGCTCTTCCTCGACGAGCTGTTCGCGCTGTACGAGACCGGCGGCGACGCCTCCGACCTGGCCGCGCCCGGCAGGTACCGGGACTACCTGACCTGGCTGGACCAGCAGGACGACGCCACCGCCACCGCCGCCTGGCGCACCGCGCTGGCCGGCCTCGACGAGCCCACCCTGCTGGCCCCGACCGCCGCCGACGGTCTCGAACCGGTCGTTCCCGACCAGCTCGACCTGCGCCTGCCCGCCGAACTCGGCGACCGGCTGCGGGAGACCGGACGCGTCCACGGCCTCACCCTGAACACCATGCTCAACGCGGCCTGGGGCCTCACCCTCGCCTCCGCCACCGGCCGCCCCGACGTGGTGTTCGGCACGACCGTCGCCGGCCGGCCCAGCGAGGTCCACGACGTCGAGAACATCATCGGGCTCTTCCTCAACACGGTCCCGGCCCGGATCGTGTTCGACCCCGCCGAACCGGTCCTCGGCCTCCTGCGCCGCATCCAGGGCGAGCGGCTCGACCTGATGCCGTACGAACACCTCGGCCTCGGCGTGCTCCAGGCCGAGACCGGGCACCGCAAGCTCTTCGACACCCTCTTCGTGCTCCGCAACAACGACACCGAGGACCGGCTGGCCCGGCTGCGCACCCGGCACGGCGCCACCGCCGTCGCCAACGTCGACGCCACCCACTACCCCGCCAACCTCGTCGTCACCCCCGGCCACCGGATCGCCGTCACCCTCACCCACCGGCCCGACCTCGTCCCCGCGGACCGCGCGCGGGCCCTCCTGGACCGCTTCGCCCTGCTCCTGGACCGCCTCACCGCCGACCTGACCGCCCCCGTGGGTTCCCTGGACCCGCTGCTGCCCGCCGAACACGCCGCGCTGCGCGAGGAGGGGGCCGCCGGCCGGGTCGCGGACCCCGAGGACACCGTCGCCGACCTGCTCGCCGCCCAAGCCGCCCGCACCCCGGACGCCCGCGCCCTGGTCTTCGGCGAACACACCCTCACCTACGCCGAACTCGACGCCGCCGTGAACCGTACGGCACGGCTGCTGATCGCCCGCGGCGCGGGCCCCGAGCGCGTCGTCGCCCTCGCCCTGCCCCGCTCCCTGGACATGGTCGTCGCCCTGTTCGCCGTCCTGCGCACGGGCGCCGCCTACCTGCCGCTGGAACTCGACCACCCGGCCGACCGGCTCTCCCTGACCCTCGCCGACGCCCGCCCGCTGCTGCTGCTCTCCACCACGGCCGTATCGGCCACCCTGGACGGCGGGACGACCCGGCTCCTGCTCGACGACCCGGCCGTACGGGAGGAGCTGGCGGGCCTGCCGGACACGCCCGTGCGCCGCCGCTTCAGCCTCGAACACCCCGCGTACGTCATCTACACCTCCGGTTCCACCGGCCGGCCCAAGGGCGTCGTCACCCCCTACCGGGGCCTGACGAACATGCAGCTCAACCACCAGAAGGAGATCTTCGAACCGGCCGTCGCGGCGGCCGGCGGACGACGGCTGCGGATCGCGCACACCGTGTCCTTCGCCTTCGACATGTCCTGGGAGGAACTGCTCTGGCTGGTCGCGGGCCACGAAGTGCACGTGTGCGACGAGGAGTTGCGCCGGGACGCCGAAGCGCTGGTCGCCTACTGCGACCGGCACCGCATCGACGTCGTCAACGTGACCCCCACCTACGCCCGGCTCCTCATCGAACAGGGCCTGCTGACCGGCCACGTGCCGCCGCTCGTGCTGCTCGGCGGCGAGGCGGTCCCGGAGACGGTCTGGACGGCCCTGCGCGACACCGAGGGCACCTACGGCTACAACCTGTACGGACCCACCGAGTACACCATCAACACCCTCGGCGGCGGCACCCCGGACAGCGCCACACCCACCGTCGGCAAGCCCATCCGCGGCACCCGGGCCCACCTCCTCGACCCCTGGCTGCGCCCGGTGCCCGACGGCGTCCCGGGCGAGCTCTACATCGCCGGCATCGGCCTCGCCCGCGGCTACCTCGACCGCCCCGGCCTGACCGCCGAACGGTTCGTCGCCGACCCGTTCGGCACGCCCGGCGAGCGCATGTACCGCACCGGCGACCTGGTGCGCCGCAGGCCCGACGGCAACCTCGACTTCCTCGGCCGCACCGACGACCAGGTGAAGATCCGCGGCTACCGCGTCGAACCCGGCGAGATCGAGGCCGCCCTCAGCCGCCACCCGCTGGTCTCCCAGGCCGCCGTCGTGGTTCGCGACGAACGCCTCGTCGGCTACGTCGTGCCCTCCGGCGCGGGCACCGCCGAACGCACCGCCGCCGAGGCCGCCCAGGTCGGCGCATGGCAGGAGATCTACTCCGACGAGTACGAGGAGATCGGCACCGCCGTCTTCACCGAGCGGTACGACGGCTGGGACAGCTCCTACGACGGACGGCCCATCCCCTTCGAGGAGATGCACGAGTGGCGCGAGGCCACCCTCGCCCGCATCCGCGCCCTGAACCCGCGCCGCGTCCTGGAGATCGGCGTCGGCTCCGGCCTCCTGCTGTCCCGGCTCGCCCCGCAGACCGAGGCCTACTGGGCGACCGACTTCGCCGCCCCCGTCATCCGGAAGATCGGCGCCGAACTGCGCGCCGGGGACCCCGAACTGGCGGCCAGGGTCGAACTGCGCTGCCGTCCCGCCGACGACCTCGGCGGACTGCCCACCGGCTACTTCGACACCATCGTCATCAACTCCGTCATCCAGTACTTCCCGAGCGCCGACTACCTCACCACCGTCATCGACGGCGCCATGGCGCTGCTCGCACCCGGCGGCGCCCTCTTCATCGGCGACGTCCGCAACCTGCGGCTCGCCCGCACCTTCCACACCGAGATCCAGCAGGCCCGGGGCACGGCCGAGGCCGAACGCGAGCGGGCCGTGGAGCGCGGCCTGCGCCTGGAGAAGGAACTCCTCGTCGACCCCGACTTCTTCACCGCCCTCGGCCACGGCGTCGACCTGCGCACCAAGCGCGGCCGGCACCACAACGAACTGACCCGGCACCGCTACGACGTCGTCCTGTACGCCGGCGAACCGGACCTGCGCCTGACCGACGCCCCGACGGTCGCCTGGGCCACCGCCCACACCGTGGGCGAACTCGCGCGCGGCGGCTGGACCTCCGACGCCGTCGGACGGCTCCTCGGCGCCGCCGGGCGGCTCTCCGGCCACCTCGGGAGCCGCTCGCGCGACGGCCGGCCCACCGCGCTGCGCGTGACCGGCATCCCCGACGGCCGCACCCGCGAGGACGGCATCGACCCGGAGACGCTGCACGCGCTCGGCGCGGAGGCCGGACACCGGGTCCTGACCACCTGGTCGGCACGGACCGGCACCTACGACGCCGTCTTCGTCGCGGCCGACGCGGGCGAACACCGCCTCACCGAAGGCCTGTTCCGGCCCGGCGGCGGCACCGGCCCGCACACCAACGACCCCACCTCGGCCCGCGAGACCAGCGCGCTGATCCGCAGGCTGCGCGAGGACCTCGGCCGCGAACTGCCCGACTACATGGTCCCGGCCGCCTTCGTCACCGTCGACGGCCTGCCCATGAACGCCAACGGCAAGCTCGACGTCCGGGCCCTGCCCGAGGCCGAACCCGCCGTCGCCCTCGGCGGCGGCCGCGGCCCGCGCACCCCGCGGGAGGAGGCGCTGTGCCGCCTGTTCGCGGAGGTGCTGGGACTGCCCGAGGCCGGCGCCGAGGACGACTTCTTCGAGCTGGGCGGCCATTCCCTGCTCGCCACCCGCCTGGTCAGCCGCGCCCGCACCGAACTGGGCGCCGAACTCGCCATCCGCGACCTGTTCGAGGCCCCGACCCCGGCCCGGCTCGCATCCCGCGTCGACGCCGCGCGCCCGGCCCGGCCGCCCGTCACCCCGGTCACCGACCGGCCCGGCCGGATCCCGCTCTCCCCGGCCCAGCGCCGCCTGCTGCTCGTCGAGCAGATCACCGGCGCCACGGTCGCCTACAACTTCCCGCTCGTCGCCAGGGTGCGCGGCGGTCTCGACACCGAGGCCCTGCGCGCCGCGCTCGGGGACGTCGCGGGCCGCCACGAGGCCCTGCGCACGGTGTTCCCGGTGCACGAGGGCGAGCCGTACCAGCGGATCGTGCCGGCCGACGAGGCGCACCCGCCCCTCACCGTCACCGACACCTGCGAGGAGATGCTGCCCGCGCTGATCGAGGGCGCCCAGCGCCGCCCCTTCGACCTCAGCACCGAACTCCCGCTGCGCTGCGAGGTGTTCCGGCTCGCTGCGGACGACCACGTGGTGGCCGTCGTCCTGCACCACATCACCACCGACGAGTGGTCCGACCGGCCGTTCCTCGCCGACCTCGACACCGCCTACGCGGCCCGCCGGACCGGCACGGCCGCGGACCGGGCGCCACTGCCCGTGCAGTACGCCGACTACACCCTGTGGCAGGACCGCCTCCTCGACCGGCTCGGCGAGCGCCAACTGGCCTACTGGACCGAAGCGCTGCGCGGAGCGCCCGCCGAACTGGCCCTGCCCCTGGACCGGCCCCGCCCTGCCGAGCCCTCCGGCCGCGGCGCCACGGTGCGCCGTGCCGTGCCCGCGGACACCGGCCGCGCCCTGCGCGGCCTCGCCACCGCCACCGGCACCAGCATGTTCATGCTGCTCCAGGCCGCCACCGCGGCCCTGCTGCACCGGCTCGGCGCGGGCGACGACATCCCGCTCGGCGCACCCGTCGCGGGCCGCACCGACAGCGCACTGGACGACCTGGTCGGCTTCTTCGTCAACACCCTCGTCCTGCGCACCGACCTCTCCGGCACAGGCGACGGACCACTGACCTTCCGTCAACTGCTGCGACGGGTCAGGGAGTCGTCCCTGGCCGCCTTCGAGCACCAGGACGTGCCCTTCGACCGCGTCGTGGAGGCCGTCAACCCGCCCCGCGCCGCCGGACGCAACCCCCTCTTCCAGGTCATGCTCGGCTACCACCACCGCCCCGACGGCGACCCGGACACCCTGCTCGGACTGCCCGCCGAGTGGTACGACATGGACACCGGCACCGCCAAGTTCGACCTCGACTTCACCTTCGTCGACGAGTCCGACGTCTCCGGCCGCATCACCCTCCTGCTGGAGTACGCCACCGACCTCGCCGACGCGGAGACGGCCGCGCTGCTCGCCGAACGGCTCGTCCTGCTCCTCGGCCGGGCCGCCCGCACCCCGGACGCCCCGCTCGCGGACCTCGACATCCTGACGCCGGGCGAACTGGCCGGCGCCACCGGCGCCTGGAACGACACCGCCCGCCCGGTGGAGACCCGCTCCGTCCCCGAGATCCTCGCCGACACCGCCCGCCGCCACCCCGGCCGCACGGCCCTGGTCACCGGCCCCCACGACGCCCCGCGCCGCACCACGTTCGCCGCGCTCCACGGCGACGTCCAGGCACTGGCGGCCCGGCTGCGCGCCCACGGCGCCGGCCCCGGCACCGTCGTCGGACTCGCCCTGCCCCGCCAGGAGATGGTGCCCGCGCTCCTCGGCGTCCTCGCCGCCGGCGCCGCCTACCTCCCGCTCGACCCAGAACACCCGCGGGAACGCCTGGAGTTCATGCTCGCCGACGCGGCACCGGTCTGCGTGCTCGGCACCGCCGCGCTCGGCGCACGGCTCCCGGACAGCCCGGCCGTACCGCGGCTGCTGCTCGACGAGCCGTGGCCGGTGGCCGCGCCCGCTCCCGCCGCCCCCGCACCGCACCCGCTCCAGGCCGCGTACACCATCTACACCTCCGGCTCCACCGGCCGGCCCAAGGGCGTCGTCGGAACCCACCGCGGCCTGGCCAACCTCTACGCCGCCCACCTCCGCGACCTGATCGAACCCGCCGTCCGCGCCACCGGACGGGACGTGCTGCGCGCGGTCCACGCGGCCTCCTTCAGCTTCGACGGCTCCTGGGAACCGCTGCTGTGGCTGCTCGCCGGGCACGAACTGCACGTCGTCGACGAGCCGACCGTGCTCGACCCCGCGGCCCTGCTGCGCCGGCTCGCCGACGCGCGCATCGACTTCGTCGACCTCACCCCGACCTACCTGCGTGAACTGCTCCACCACGGCTTCCTCGCGGCCGACGGCACCGGCCCGGTCCCGGCCGTCCTCGCCGTCGGCGGCGAGGCCACCCCGGCCGCCCTCTGGGAGCGGCTGACCGCCCTGCCGGACACCGCCGTGCACGACCTGTACGGACCCACCGAGTGCGCGGTCGACGCCTACGGCTGGCACCACGCCCCCGGCACGGACCGCACCGGCGACCTGGCGGCCCCGCTCGACAACATCCGCGCCCACGTCCTGGACGAGAGGCTGCGGCCGAGCCCCGTCGGCGTGTCGGGTGAGCTGTATCTGGCGGGCGAGGGCCTGGCCCGCGGCTACCTGGGCCACCCCGCCCTCACCGCCGAACGCTTCGTCGCCGACCCGTACGCGACCGAGCCCGGCGCGCGCATGTACCGCACCGGCGACCTGGTGCGCCGCCGTCCCGACGGCACCCTCGTCTTCCTCGGCCGGGTCGACGACCAGGTCAAGCTGCGCGGCTTCCGGATCGAACCCGGCGAGATCGAGGCCGTCGTGGCCGGCCACCCCGACGTCGCCGCCGCGGCCGTCGTCGTCCGCGAGGACCGGCCCGGCTCACCCCGCCTGGTCGCCTACGTCGTCCCGGACCGGACCAGCGGCCGGGCACCCGACCCGGTACGGCTGCGCGCCCACGCCGTGGCCGCGCTGCCGGCGCCGATGGTGCCCGCCGCCTTCGTCGTCCTCGACGGACTGCCCCGCACGGTCAACGGCAAGCTGGACACCGCCGCCCTGCCCGCACCCGACCCGACGGCCGCCGCGACCGCCGCCGGACGGCCGCCGCGCACCCCGCGCGAGGAACTGCTGTGCGCGGAGTTCGCCGCCGTCCTCGGCGTCGCACAGGTCGGACCCGACGACGACTTCTTCGCCCTCGGCGGCCATTCGCTGATCGCGATGCGGCTGGTCGGCCGCGTCCGTACGGTGCTCGGGGGAGAGGTGTCGCTGCGCACGGTCTTCGACGCGCCCACCCCCGCCCGGCTCGCCGCCCGCCTCGACACCGGCCGCGCCGCTGCCCGGCCCGTGCCGGACCCCGCGCGACCGCGCCCCGAGCGGCTGCCGCTGTCCTTCGCCCAGCACCGGCTGTGGCTGCTCGACCAGGTGGAGGGCCCCAACCCGGCGTACAACCTCCCCGCCGCCTGGCGCCTGACCGGTGCGTTGGACCGGGTCGCCCTCGAAGCCGCCCTGAACGACGTCGTCGCCCGGCACGCGCCGCTGCGGACCGTCTTCCCGGCCGTGGACGGCGTGCCGTACCAGCAGGTGCTGGACCCGGCCCGGGCCCGCGTCCGGCTCGGCTCCGTACCCCTCCGCGAACTGGCCGCCGAAGCCGCCCGCCCCTTCGACCTCGCCCGCGAACTGCCCCTGCGGGCCGTGCTGTCCGAGACGGGAACACCGCACGAGCGGGTGCTGATGCTGGTGCTGCACCACATCGCCACCGACGAGTGGTCCGACCGGCCGCTGCTCGCCGACCTCGCCACCGCCTACGCCGCCCGCACCGCGGGCCGCGCACCCGACTGGGCCCCGCTGCCGACCGACTACGCCGACTACACGCTGTGGCAGCGCGACCTGCTGGAGGCGACCGGCGCCGACCTGCTGGCCCACTGGACGGACACGCTCGCCGGCCTTCCCGCGGAGCTGAACCTGCCCGCGGACCGGCCGCGTCCCGCCGAGTCCAGCGGCCGTGGCGGCACCGTCGGCTTCACCGTCCCGCCCCGCCTGGAAGGCGCGCTGCGCACCCTCGCCCGCGACCACGGCGTCACCATGTTCATGGTCGCCCAGGCGGCCGTGGCGGCGCTGCTGCACCGGCTCGGCGCGGGCGACGACATCCCCCTCGGCGCCCCCGTCTCCGGGCGCGGCGACGAGACGCTGGAAGACCTCGTCGGATTCTTCGTCAACTCCCTGGTCCTGCGCACCGACCTGTCCGGCGACCCCACCTTCGCCCAGCTGCTCGCCCGCGTCCGCGAGACCGACCTGGCCGCCTACGAGCACCAGGACCTGCCCTTCGAGCGGCTGGTGGAGGCCCTCAACCCGGAACGCTCCCTGGCCCGGCACCCGCTGTTCCAGGTGATGGTCGTCCACCTCGCGGGCCGGGGCGGATCACCCGACCTGGCCGGCCTCACGGCCCGCCGTGAGACCGTCGGCCAGGACAGCGCCAGGTTCGACCTCAGCTTCGACTTCGTCGAGCAGGGGGACGGCAACGGCATCCAGGGCTGGATCGAGTACAGCGCCGACCTGTTCGACTTCGCCACCGCCGAAGCCCTCGCCGCCCGGCTGGAGTCGCTGCTCGAACAGGTCGCCGCCGACCCCGGCCGTCGCGTCGGCACCCTCGACATACTGAACGCCACCGAACGCGCCCTGGTCCTCAACGAGTTCAACGACACCGGCCACGGCGTCCCCGAGGGCACCCTCCCCGACCTGTTCCGCGCCCAGGCCGCACGCACCCCCGCGGCCACCGCGGTCGTCTTCGAGGACACCGCGCTCACCTACGCCGAACTCGACGCGCGCGTCGATCGGCTGGCCCGCACCCTCGCCGCGCGCGGCGCCGCCGCCGAGGCCACGGTCGCCGTCGCCCTGCCGCGCTCCCTCGCCCTCGTGGTGACCCTGCTCGCCGCGCACCGCGCGGGCGCCGCCTACCTGCCCCTGGACACCGGCAACCCGGCCGAGCGGCTGGCGTACACCCTCGCCGACGCCCGCCCGGTCTGCCTGGTCACCACCGAAGGCGTCGCCCTCCCCGACACCGGCGTGCCCCGCGTCGAGGTCGACGCCGACGGCCGCCCCGCCGACCCGGCCGACGCCCCGCTGCCCACCGCCCACGACCCGCGCCACCCCGCCTACGTCATCTACACCTCCGGCTCCACCGGCCGCCCCAAGGGCGTCACCGTGCCGCACCGGGGCATCGCCAACCGGCTGCTGTGGATGCAGGACACCTACCGGCTGGACGCGGACGACCGGGTGCTGCAGAAGACCCCCGCCGGCTTCGACGTGTCCGTCTGGGAGTTCTTCTGGCCCCTGATCACCGGCGCCACCCTGGTCGTGGCCCGGCCCGGGGGCCACCAGGACCCGGCCTACCTGGCCGGCCTGATCCGGCGCGAGCGGATCACGACGGCCCACTTCGTGCCGTCGATGCTGCGCGCCTTCCTGGACGAACCGGCCGCCGCCGGCCACACCGCGCTGCGCCAGGTGATGTGCAGCGGCGAGACCCTTCCCGTCCCGCTCGCCACCCGCTTCCACCAGGTCCTGCCCGGCACCCGCCTGCACAACCTGTACGGCCCCACGGAGGCGTCCGTCGACGTCACCGCCCACGAGGTGCCCGCCGACCCGGTCACCGTGCCCATCGGCCGCCCGGTGTGGAACACCCGCGCCCACGTCCTGGACGCCGCCCTGAACCCGGTGCCGCCCGGCGTCATCGGCGAGCTGTACCTGGCGGGCGTCCAACTGGCCCGCGGCTACCTCGGGCGTCCCGCCCTGACCGCCGAACGGTTCGTCGCCGACCCGTACGCGACCGAGCCCGGCGCGCGCATGTACCGCACCGGTGACCTGGCCCGCTGGAACACCGACGGCGCACTGGAGTACCTCGGCCGCGTCGACGACCAGGTCAAGCTGCGCGGCTTCCGGATCGAACCCGGCGAGATCGAGGCCGTGCTCGCCGCCCACCCCGACGTCGCGCACGCCACCGTCGTGCTCCGCGACGACCGGCTCGTCGCCTACGTGGTGCCCGCCCGGCCCGGCGTCGGCCCCGCCGCACTTCGCGCCCACGCCGCCCGGTCGCTGCCCGGCCACATGGTGCCCGCCGCCGTCGTCACCCTCGACGCCCTGCCGCTCACCCCGAACGGCAAGCTGGACCGCCGGGCGCTGCCCGCGCCGGACTTCGCCGCCGAGGTCGGCGACGCCCGGCCGCGCACCCCGCTGGAGGAGACCCTGTGCGCGCTCGTCGCCGACGTCCTCGGCCTCGAACGGGTCGGCGCCGACGACGACTTCTTCTCCCTCGGCGGCGACAGCATCGTCGCGATGCAACTGGTCGCGCGCGCCCGCGCCGCCGGACTGGCGTTCAGCCCGCGGGACGTGTTCCGGCACAAGTCGGCCGCCGGGCTCGCCACCGTGACCACCACGGCCGCCGCCGAACGCCGGGACGAGACCGTCCTGCTCGACCTCGACGAGAGCGAGCGCGCCGAACTCGCCGCCCTGCCCGCCGGATCCGACGTCCTGCCCGTCTCTCCGCTCCAGGCCGGGCTGCTCTTCCACACCGCCCTGGACTCCGGCGACGAAGGACCCGACGTCTACACCGTCCAGGTCTCCTACGACCTCGAAGGCCCCGTCGACGCGGAGCGGCTGCGGGCCGCCGCGCAGGGCGTCCTCGACGCGCACGAGAACCTGCGCAGCGGCTTCCGGCACCTGTCCTCCGGACGCCCCGTCGCCGTCGTCCCGCGTACCGCCGTGCTGCCGTGGCGGCAGCTCGACCTCACCGCGGAACCGCGCCCCTGGACCCGGCTGCTCGAAGAGGAACGGCGCCGCTTCGACCCCGGACGCCCGCCGCTGCTGCGGATGCTGCTGGCCCGGGTCGGGCCGGACCGGCACCGGCTCGTCCTCTCGCACCAGCACCTGCTCCTCGACGGCTGGTCGCTGGCGCTGCTGGCCGGCGAACTGTGGGCGCGCTACGAGGGCCGCACCCCGGCACCGGCCGCTCCCTACCGCGCCCACCTGCGGCGGCTGGCCGCCCAGGACCCGGCCGTCAGTGCCGCCGCCTGGGCCGAGGCGCTCGCCGGTCTGGCCGAGCCCACCCGGCTCGCGCCCGCCGACCCCGACCGGGCCGCCGCCCTCCCGCACACCCACACGGTGGAGCTGGACGCCGCACGCACCGCCGACCTGGAGGCGTTCGCCAGGCACCGCGGCATCACCGTCAACACCCTGGTACAGGCCGCCTGGGGCGTGCTCCTCGGCCGGCTCACCGGCCGCGAGGACGTCGTCTTCGGCGCCACCGTCGCCGGCCGCTCGCCCGAACTCGCCGGATCCGAGGCGATGATCGGCCTGTTCATCAACACCGTCCCGGTACGCGTCCACGTCCGCCCCGAGGAGAGCACGGCCGCCCTGCTGGAACGGCTCCAGGACGAGCAGTCCCGGCTCATCGCCCACCAGCACCTGGGCCTGCCCGACATCCAGCGCGCCGCCGGACTCGGTGAACTCTTCGACACCCTGGTGGTGTTCGAGTCCTACCCGGTCGCGGAGAACGGCGAACGGACCGGGGACGCCCCACGGGTCACCGTCCACGACCACGCGGACTCCACCCACTATCCACTGGCCTGGGCCGTCGAGCCCGCCGAACGGCTGCGGCTGACCGCCGAGTTCCGCCCCGACCTGTTCGAGGCGGCCACCGTACGGCGGATCACGGACGCCCTGACCGGACTCCTCACCGGCATGGCCGCCGACCCGGACGACCCCGTCGGACGCCTCGAACTGCTCGGCTCCACCGACCGGTACACCGTCCTGGAGACCTGGAACGCCACCGCGCTCCCGGCCACCGAACGGCTCGGCACCGTACCGGAGCTGTTCGCCGCGCAGGCCGCCGCCACCCCCGACGCGGTCGCCGTCACCGACGGCCGCACCACCTGGACCTTCGCCGAACTCGACGCCCGCAGCACCGAGCTGGCACGGATCCTCGCCGGGCACGGCGCCGGACCCGAGCGGCTCGTGGCGCTCGCCCTGCCCCGCACCGCCGGCCACATCGCCGCCGTCCTCGCGGTGATGAAGGCGGGCGCCGCCTACCTGCCCCTCGACCCCGACCTGCCCGCGGCACGCCTGACCGCGATGCTCGCCGACGCCCGGCCGGCGCTGCTCCTCGCCACCTCCCGGACCGTCGAGGAACTGCCCGGCACCGAGACCCCCGTCCTGCTCCTGGACGCCCCGGCGGCCGGCCTGCCGCAGGCCGAGCCCATCCCGCCCGGCCCCGACCACCCCGCCTACGTCATCTACACCTCCGGCTCCACCGGCCGCCCCAAGGGCGTCGTCGTCACCCAGCGCGGCATCGCCAACCTCTTCCACAGCCACCGCCACGACCTGCACGACCCGGCCAAGGAGCGGACCGGACGCCGCCACCTGAGGGTCGGACACGCCTGGTCGTTCTCCTTCGACGCCTCCTGGCAGCCGCAGCTGTGGCTGCTCGACGGGCACGCCCTGCACATCGCCGACGACGAGACCCGCCGCGACCCCGAACTCCTCGCCACCTTCGTCCGCGATCACGGCATCGACTTCATCGAGGTCACCCCGTCCCTGCTCGCCCGGATGGCGGACAGCGGCCTGATCGGCCCGGACGGCGACTGCCCGCTCGCGCTGGCCGGATTCGGCGGCGAGGCCGTGTCCGAGGCGCTGTGGAAGCGGCTGGCCGCGCTTTCGGACACCGACGCCGTCAACCTCTACGGTCCCACCGAGGCCACCGTGGACGCCCTCGTCGGCCGGGTCCGCGACAGCGCCCGCCCGGTCGTCGGCCGCCCGGTCCACCACTCCCGCGCCTACGTCCTGGACACCGCCCTGCGCCCGGTCCCGCCGGGCGTCACCGGCGAGCTGTACCTGTCGGGGCCGGGCCTGGCCCGCGGCTACCTCGGCCGGCCGGCACTCACCGCCGAACGCTTCGTCGCCGACCTGTTCGGCATGCCGGGGGAGCGGATGTACCGCACCGGCGACCTGGCCCGCTGGACCGAGGACGGGCTGCTGGAGTTCGCGGGCCGCACCGACGACCAGGTGAAGATCCGCGGCCACCGGGTCGAACTGGCCGAGATCGAAGCCGCGCTCGACACCCACCCGGCGGTCGCGCGCAGCGTCGTGGTGACCCGCGAACACCGGCCGGGCGTACGTCAGTTGATCGCCTACGCGGTGTCCGGCGACGTGGACGGCGCCGCACTGCGCGCGTACGCCGCCGCCCGGCTGCCCGACTACATGGTCCCGGCCGCCGTGGTCGTGCTGGAGCGGCTGCCGCTGCTGTCCAACGGCAAGCTCGACCGGGCCGCGCTGCCCGCCCCCGACTTCGCGGCGGCGGGCAGCGGCCGGGCCCCGGCCAACGACACCGAGCACGCCCTGCGTGACCTGTTCGCGGACGCCCTCGGCCTGCCCGCCGAGGCCGTCGGCGCCGACGACGACTTCTTCGCCTTCGGCGGCGACAGCATCGTCGCCATGCAACTCGTCGCCCGGGCCCGCTCCGGCGGCCTCAGGATCACGCCCCGCCAGGTCTTCCGGCACCGCACGGTCGCGGCCCTGGCCGCCGTCGCCGTCCCGCTGGACCCCGCCGGGCGGAACGCCGTCCACGACGACGGCACCGGCGCCGTCCCGCTCACCCCGATCATGCGGGCCCTGCTCGACCGCGGCGGCCCGCTGGCCGCCTACCACCAGGCGGCCCTGATCCGCACCCCCGCCGACCTCACCGAACCCGGCCTGCTCACCGTGCTCGGAGCGCTCGCCGCCCGGCACGACATGCTCCGCGCCCGGCTCGTCCGCGCACCGGAGCCGACCCTGCGGGTGCCCGCCGCGCAGGACACCGACGTGCGGACCTGGCTCACCCGGGCCGACGTGCACGACACCGCGGCCGACGAGTCCGCGCTGCGGGTGGCCATCGCCCGCCACGCGCGCACCGCCCTGGCGGGCCTGGACCCCGACGCCGGGGCGATGGTGCGGGCGGTCTGGTTCGACGCCGGCCCCGGCCGGCCCGGCCGGCTGCTCCTGCTCGTCCACCACCTGGTGGTCGACGGTGTCTCCTGGCGGGTGCTGCTGCCCGACCTGGCCGCCGCCTGGGCGGCCGTCCGCTCCGGCCGTACCCCCGAACCGGCCCCGGTGGAGCTGTCGTTCGGCCGCTGGTCGCGCCTGCTCGGCGCCCGTGCCGTCGACCCGGCGGCCGAGGACGAGATGCCCTGGTGGACGTCCGCCCTCGCCGACGGCGCCCGACTGCCCCTGGCCCGCCCGCTCGACCCCGAGCGGGACACCGTCGCGAGCACCCGCTACCTCTCCCTGACCCTGCCGGCCGCCGTCACCGGGCCGCTGCTCGGCCGGGTCCCGGCCGCCTTCGGGGCGAGCGTCAACGACGTCCTGCTCACCGCGTTCGCCCTGGCCGTCGGCGACTGGCGGGCACGGACCCTGGGCGCGCCGAGCGCGGGCGGACCGGTCCTGGTCGACCTGGAGGGCCACGGCCGCGAGGAGGAGGTCGCAGGCGACGCCGACCTGTCCCGTACGGTCGGCTGGTTCACCAGCGTGGTCCCGGTACGGCTCGACCCGGGCCCGGCCGGCCCGGACGCCCTCGCGGGCGGGGCCGCGCTGGACGCGGCGGTGGCCCGGATCCGGGAGCACCTCACCGGCCTCCCGGCGGCCGGGATCGGGCACGGCCTGCTGCGGCACCTCAACCCCGTGACCGGCCCCCTCCTCGCCGAACTCGGCGACCCACAGATCGAGTTCAACTACATGGGCCGCTTCGACCGGCCCGCGGCCGCCGACTGGTCCTACGCCGCCGAGGAGTCCGCCGCCGACCTCGACGCCGACCCGGGCATGCCGATGTCGCACGCCCTCACCCTCAACGCCCTCACCGAGGACCGCCCCGAAGGCCCCGAACTCGGCGCGCACTGGGCGTACGCGGCCGGACTCCTCACCGAGGAGGCGGTACGGGAGCTGGGCGAGACCTGGTTCCGCGTGCTGGAGGCCTTGGTCGCGCGCGCGGACGAACTGACCTGACCACACCCACCGGACAGACCGAGAGACAAGGAACCGCTGACATGACCAACCCGTTCGAGAACCCCGACGGCGTCTACTCCGTGCTCGTCAACGACGAGGGCCAGCACAGCCTGTGGCCCGACTTCGTGGCCGTCCCCGCGGGCTGGACCGTCGTCCACGGCCCCGCCGCCCGGCAGGAGTGCCTGGACCACATCGAGACCCACTGGACGGACCTGCGCCCCAGGAGCCTCGTCGAGGGCTCCTGACCCGCGAGGGAAAGGGAAGGGGGGTGGGTCCGGTCCCGGACCCACCCCCCTTCCCGTCCGTCCGCCGTCACGACGTGGGCTGCCCGACCTTCGTGGCGGGCTCGCCGTCCACCGCCGCCGCCAGCTGCGGCACCAGCCGGTCCAGGACGTAGGGGATGCTCAGCACGGTCGACAGGGACACCGCGTTGCCGTAGTCCCCGGACTCCTTGACGAAGACCTCACGGCCCTGCCTCACCACGTTCAGATCGCCGTAGATCGGGTCACCGTGCAGCTTGGCGACCGCCGCCGTGGTGTCCGGCACGATCCACACGGCCACGTCCTGGTCGAGCAGGTCGTAGCGCTCCTTGCTGATGTTGGCGCCGAACTGGTCGCCGATCGCCTGGTCGAGGTCCTTCGGCAGCGAGAAGCCGAGGTCGGACAGGAGCCGGGAGCGCGGGTCCTCGCTGCCGTAGACGAACACGCCCTCGTAGGGGGTCGCCATGACCGCCGTGGCCTCGGCGAACGCGGGGTGGGCCTTCTTGGCGGCGGCGAACCTGGCCTCGACGCCCGAGACCAGCGTCCTGGCCTCGGCGGCCTTGCCGAGCGCCTGGCCGATCTCCTCGGTCTGCTGCTGCCACGGCACGCCGTAGTCGTTGTACTGCTTCGGCTGGGCCACCACCGGGGCGAACTTCGACAGGCTCTCGTACTGCGCCTTGGTCAGCCCCGAGTACACGGCGAGGATCAGGTCCGGCCTGAGCGCGGCGATCTTCTCCACCTGGGGGCCGGTGCCGGTGTCCTTGAGCACGGTCGGTGCGGCGGCGCCGCCCAGCTCGTCCTGGGCCCACGGGCCGATCGCGCCCTTGTAGCCGCCCACCCACTCGGTGGTGCCGACCGGGACCTTGCCGAGGGCGAGGACGGCGTCCTGGTCGGTGAGGCCGACCGTGACGATCCGCTCGGGCTCGGACGTGACGGTCGTACTGCCGAACTTGTGGGCGATCGTCACCGGAAAGGCGCCCGCGGGCGCGGACGACCCCGTGGAACCGGACGAGGACGAACCGGAGTCGGAGTCGGAGGAGCCGCAGGCGACCGCCGTCGCCGTGAGCAGGAGTACGGAGGCGAGCAGGCCGGTGAGCCTGGAGACTCTGGTGGCGCGGGGCATCGGATGATCCTTCTGATCTGGGCGACGGGGTCCGGCGGGGGACGGCGGGTGGCGGCTTGGGTCAGTGGGGGGCTCGGGAGGTGCCGGCGGGGTGTCCTTCGGCGGCGCGGCTGCCGGTCCAGGCCCGCCACAGGGCCGCGTACCGGCCCCGGGCGGTGAGGAGTTCGTCGTGGGTGCCCTCCTCGACGATCCGGCCGGCGTCCAGCACGACGACCCGGTCGGCCGCGGCGGCCTGGCTCAGCCGGTGGGCCACCACCAGCGCGGTACGGCCCCGCAGCGCCTCCTCGGCGGCCTCGTCGAGCACCCGGGCACCCGAACTGCCGGCCTCGGCGGTCGCCTCGTCGAGCACGACGACCGGCGGATCGGCCAGCAGCAGGCGGGCCAGGGCGAGTTGCTGGGCGCGGTCGGCGGTGAGCCGGTGGCCGCCGTCGCCGACGACCGTGCCCAGACCCTCCGGCAGGGCCTCGGCCCAGCCGACGGCACCGACCCGGGCCAGCGCGTCCCACAACTCCTCGTCGCTCGCGTCCGGGCGGGCCAGGCGCAGGTCGTCGGCGAGCGGCCCGGCGAACACGTGCACCTCCTGGGTGACGAGCCCCACCAGCCGGCCGGACTCGTCGGGTTCGGCGCCGCCGATGTCGACCCGGCCGGCCGCCGGGCGGTGCAGCCCGGACACCAGCTTGGCCAGCGTCGTCTTGCCCGCGCCGGTGGTGCCGACCAGCGCGATCCGTTCCCCGGCCCGCACCCGGAGGTCGACACCGCGCAGCACCGGACGGCCGGGCACGTAGGCGTGCGAGACACCGGCCAGGGTCACCGACGGGCCGCCGGACGCGGGGGAGCCGGGCCGGTCGGCGGGCGCGGGCACCGGCTCGTCGATCACACCGACCAGCCGCGCCAGGCCCGCCGTCGCCGACTGGGCGTCGTCGAGCAGCACCAGCGCGGTGTTGACCGGCCCGAAGAGGCTGTGGAAGTAGAGGGCGGCGGCCGTGGCCGTGCCGACCGAGGCGGACCCGGACCGCACCAGCAGGAACCCGGTCACCAGGACGGCGGCGAGGCCCACGTACTCGGCGATGTGCAGCCTGCTGTAGAAGCGCAGCACCAGCCGCACCCCGCGCATGGTCAGTTCCACCGCGGCCCGCGAGCGCTCGGCGACCCGGCGTCCGTGCCCGTCCTGCAGCCGGTAGGCCCGTACCGTGCGCGCCCCGCCGATGGTGTCCAGCAACTGCTGCTGCTGTTCCCCGGTGGCGATCCGCTCCCGCGCGTACAGCGGGACCGCGTTGCGGACGTACCAGCGGGCGGTGTGCGCCTGCACCGGCACGGCGAGCAGCGCGGCCGGCAGGAACCGCCAGTCCAGCACGGCGAGGGCGCCGAGTGTCAGGACGATCGACAGCGCGGACCGGGCGAGTTCGGGCAGCGCCGTGCGCACCGCGTCGGCCACCCGCGAGACGTCCCGGGTGACCCGCGCGTTCAGGTCGCCGGATCCGGCCCGCTCCAGCCGCTCCAGCGGCAGCGCCAGGGCGCGTTCCACGAACCGTTCGCGCAGCCGGGCGAGCGCGGTCTCACCGAGCCGGGACACCAGCGACATGCCCAGCGAGGTCGTCACGCCCTGCACCACGGCCACTCCCGCCAGCGCGAGCACCGGAAGGGTCAGGGCGTCGGCGGAGCGGTGCCGGGTGACCAGGTCGACGATGTGGCCGAGCAGCGGCTGGGTGAGCAGTCCGACGGCCGTGGCGAGCACCATCACGCCGAGGCCGGCGACCGCCAGGCCCCGGCTGGGGCGCAGCAGGTCGCGCACGGCCGCGCGGGTGCGGGCGGCCGTGGCGGTGGGCAGCAGGGTCCGCCCGGGACCGGCTGCCTGGTCGGGCCGGGTCATGCGAGCACCGCCGTCCGGTAGGTCGCGTGGGTCAGGGCGAGTTCCGCGTGCGTGCCCTCGGCGCCGACCCGGCCGCCGTCCAGGAACACCACCCGGTCGGTGACCGCGAGCAGCGCCGGGCTGTTGGTGACCACGACGGTCGTCCGGCCCCGTCTGATCTCCCGCAGGCCCTCGGCGATGCGGGCCTCGGTGACCGCGTCCACCGCGGTCGTCGGGTCGTGCACCACCAGGACGGGCGGTTCGGCGCGCAAGGCCCGTGCGAGGAGGACGCGTTGCCGCTGTCCGCCGGAGAGCGACCGGCCGCCCTCCCCGACGCCGGTGCGCGCGCCGTCCGGCAGCGAACGGGCGACCTCGTCGGCGTCGGCGGCGGCCATCGCCCGGTCCGTGCGCGGGTCGGTGCCGTCGCCGCCGTCCGGGGTCACGTTCGCGGCCAGGGACCCCTCGAACAGCGCGGCGTCGTGCGCGGCGACCAGCACCGCGGCCCGCAGGCCCGCCGGATCCAGCCGGGTCAGCGGCACCCCGTCCAATTCGACCGAGCCGGACTCCGGGTCCGCCTCCCGGCCCAGACAGCTCAACAGGGCCTCGGCGCAGGCCGGGTCGGTCACCGCGATCCCGGTCAGCCGTCCCGCGGGCAGGTCGAGGTCCACGCCGTCCAGGCCGCCGAACCGGACTCCGCGCAGCCGTATCCGGCCGTGCACCACGTCCGGTACCGGTTCCTCGCCGCCGACGACGGCGGGGCCCGCGGCCAGCACCTCGGCGATCCGGGCGGCGGAGGCGCGGCCCTGCGCCAGTTCGGTGTTGACCCAGGCGAACGTCTCCAACGGCCCCAGCAGGAACAGCGCGAGACCGACCGCCGACACCAACTGCCCGAGCGTCAGGGACCCGTCGAGCGCCAGCCGGCCGCCCACCCAGGCGATCAGCGCGATGAACCCGCCGGTGAGGGCCAGCACCAGGCCGGTCTGCCACGCCTCGGCCCGGGCCGCGCGCAGGGTGGCCGCGAGGGAGATCCTGCTGGTGCGGCGGTAGCGCTCGACGGCCGCCCGCTGCGCGCCCAGCCCCTTGAGCACCCGCAGCCCGGCCACCAGGTCGGCCGCGACCCCGGCGGCGGCCGCCGCCTTGTCCTGCTCGGCCTCGCTGCGCCGCTCCAGCGGCTTGCCGAGCAGATGGCCGAGCCACAGCAGCACGGGCGTGCCCAGCAGCACGATCAGACCGAGCGGCACCGAGGTCAGCAGGAGGGCCACGGCGCTCACGGTGATGCCGGCGACCGCCCAGATCCCGCTCATCAGCGCCATGTTGACCGCGCCGACCCGCTTGGCGTCCTCGGTGGCCACGTTGGCGAGTTCGCCGGAGAGCCGGTCCTCCTCGGCGCCGCCGCGGGGGTCGAGCACCCGGTGCACGATCGCCAGGCGCAGGGTGTGCGCGGCCTCCTCGGCGCCGCGTTCACCGGCGCGCGCGCCGAGCCGGAAACTCCACGACAGACACACGTACAGGACGGCCAGGACGGCCAGCCACAGCACCAGGCGTCTGGCGTCCCGGCCGGCGACGGCCTGGTCGATGACGACACCGATGAGGACGGGGACCAGTGCCTCCCCGAGCTGGTGCACACAGCCGAGCGCGGAGCCGAGGGCGAGCCGCCGCCCCTGCCCCCTGACCGAGCGTGCCAGGACATCGCGTCCCGACGGTTCCCCTGATCCCACCAGCCACCCTCCGGAAACCAGTCAACTTAGGCAAGGCTACTCTAAGTAAATGTGGTGACGTCAATCCCCGATTCCCGTGCGCCGGACGGGCGGTGACGGTCCACCGGCCGGTCCTCCCCGCCCCCTGATCACCCTCGGTTACTGTGCTCACTTCATGCCGGGTATCCCGAAGGCCGCGGCGATACGGGCGAGGGTGTCGTGGCGACGCAGGTACACGAGTGCGACCAGCGCAGGACGGTGCGGCGGGAGTGTGCACCGCCGGTCACCCTCAGGGGTGACGATGAGCATCGTGACCCAACGGAACAGACCCGAACGATTTACAGTCCCGAGCTGACCGGCATGACCCGCCGGCATGTCAGCGACCTGGTCACCACGGGTGCCTTGCTCGTCCTGGCTCCTTGCCCGCCGGGCGGCCCCGACGGGCGAGCAGTTGGTGACGGGGTCAGCGAATGAGGCGGGCGAAGGTGCGAAGTTCTTCGGTGAAGATCTTCGGCTGTTCGAAGGCGGCGAAGTGGCCGCCGTGCTTGGCCTCGTTCCAGTAGACGAGGTTGTGGTAGGTGCGGTCTCCCCAGATCTTGGGCGCGGTGAAGATGTCCTTCGGGAAGATGGTGACGCCCACCGGCAGGTCGAGTTCGTGGCGGATGAAGGCGGAGGCGAAGCTCTCCGCGTACAGCCGGCCGGCCGACGTGGCGGTGCCCGGAAGCCAGTAGAGCATGATGTCGTCGAGCATCTCGTCGTAGGACAGGACGCTCTCCGGGTTGCGGTTGCTGTCGGTCCAGAGGCCGAACTTCTCGTAGATCCAGGCTGCTTGGCCTGCGGGAGAGTCCGTCAGCGCGGTGCCGATGGTCTCGGGCGAGGTTCGCTGGACCGCGCTGTAGGCGGTGCCGTTGGCCTGAAAGTCCGCGATCTGCTTGAGGACCTTCTGCTCCTCAGGGGTGGGCGTGCCCACCAGCGGGGCGTCGAACAGAACGGGCAGGTTCAGGTGGACTCCGATGAGTTCCCTGGGCCACAGCTTGCCCATGGCCGTGGTGACGCTGGCACCCCAGTCGCCGCCCTGGGCGATGTAGCGGCCATAGCCCAGGCGACGCATGAGTTCGAACCATGCCCTGGCGATCCGCATGACGTCCCAGCCGTTTTCGGTGGGCTTGTCGGAGAAGCCGTAGCCGGGGAGAGAGGGGATGACGACGTGGAAGGCGTCCTCGGGACGGCCGCCGTGGGCTGTCGGGTTGGTCAGCGGGTCGATGACCTTGAGGAACTCCACCACCGATCCCGGCCATCCGTGGGTGAGGATGACCGGTGTCGCGTCCGGGTGGGGGGAGCGCACATGCAGGAAGTGGAAGCCGAGCCCGTCGATCTTCGTGCGGTACTGACCGAGGCTGTTGAGGCGCCGCTCCAGGCGGCGCCAGTCGTACTGGGTCTCCCAGTGCTTCACGAGCCTCTGGACGCGGTGCAGGGGGGCGCCCTGCGACCAGTCTTTGACAAGCTCCTGCTCGGGCCAACGGGTGTTGCGCAGCCGATACCTCAGGTCTTCCAGCGCGCTCTCGGGAACGTGCAGGCGGAAGGGCGTGATGGCCTCGGTCGCCGGGCGCGGGTTGCCCAGCCCGACCGGGTTTCGCTCGCCCGCCACCGCGGGCGACGCCTGCGACATCGTCCAGGGCAGCGGAGCTGCGACCGCGGCGGCAATCGCTGCCGTTCGCAGCACGCCGCGACGGGTGAACTTACCGTTCCGGCTCTCGGGGGACTGGCCGGCCGTTGCGTCATGACTCATGGAAATCTCACAGGTTCTCTCGAGGGTGCAACGCGCCCCAACGGGGGCTCTCGTCGCGTGAGGGGTGCCGGACGCTGCCGGCCTCGGCCCGCGCGTGCGTGGGCCGGTGAGGGATCAGTCGATCGCGGGGGGCCCTTCGCCTGCTGCGGCGTTATACGAGGGCGGGTTGCCGCTTCCGGATGGCCGCGGGCAGGGACAGCACCAGGACGGCGGCAGCAGCGATCAAGGGCACCAGCAGGGCGGCGTGGTAGCCGTGCATGGCGCCATGGGCGCCGGGGCCGGCGACCGCCTGGTTGACCGCGGTGGTGATGGCCACCAGCAGGGCGGTGCCGAACTGGGCCGATGACTGGAACAGGCCGCTGGCCACGCCCTGCCGCTCGGGTGCGACACCGGCTGTGGCGCTGATGCTCAGCGTGCTGAAGCACACGGCAAAGGCGATGCCGATGAGGGCGAACGTGGGGAAGAGAGCCGGCCAGTAGCCGGAGGTGAGACCTAGGGGGAGCAGCAGGCCGTAAGCCACGACGGTGAGCCCGAGGCCGAAGGAAAGGACGCGGGGGACCCCGAAGCGGCCGATCAGCTTCTCCATCCGCGGGGCGACGAACAAGCCCAGAACGCCGCAGGGCCAGAACGCGGCTGCGGTGGCCAGGGCGGACCAGCCGCGGGTCTCCTGCATATAGAGGGTGGCCATGAACTGGGCGGCTGCCCACCCTCCGACAAACGCCATCACGCCAAGATTGGCACGGACCCGCGGCCAGGAAGCCAGCAGACCCAGCGGGAGCAGCGGTGACCGCTGCCGGCGCTCGATGGCCACGAAGACAGCCAGCAGGGCGATGACGGCCAGCAGCGAGAGCAGGGTGGGCGGAGCGCCCCAGCCAACGCCGGGGGCTTCGGTGAGTGTGAAGACCAGAAGCAGCATGGCGAGGGTGATCGCAGCCGCCCCGGGAAGATCCATGCTGCCGCGGCGGCTGCTGCCACGGTCGTCAGCGGGAATGAGCCTGGGTGCGGCCAGCAGGATCAGCCCCGAGACGACGGTGGGCATGATGAACACCCATCGCCAGCCGACCTCACTGAGCAGACCACCGGATATCAGACCGAAGGTGAAGCCGGCCGCCCCGGTGGAGGAGTAGATGGACAGAGCACGGTTGCGCACCGGTCCCTCAGGGAAGCTCGTCAAGATGATCGCCAGGCCCGCCGGCGCGGTGAAGCCGGCGGATACACCCTTCAGGAAACGGCTCGCGATCAGCATCGTGCCGTTGGTCGCGAAACCTCCGAGTCCGGACATCAGAAAGAACACGATCAGCGCGACCAGGAAGACTCTGCGGCGTCCGAGAAGGTCAGCCGCACGGCCGCCCAGCAGGAGAAACCCGCCGAAGCCCAGAACGTAGCCGGAAACCACCCACTGGAGCTGGCTGATCGACATGTGCAGCGCCTGCTGCACGGTGGGCAGCGCCACCGCGACCATCGAGGTGTCCAGTGCGTCGAGGAAGAACGCGGCGCACAGGACTGCCAGCAACCCCGCGGCAGCTCTGCCCAATTTCGCGGATGTGGCTGCGTTTCCTGCCACTGAAGTCGTTTCTGTAGTACTCATGGCGCCGAATATAGCGGCGATACAAGCAGTCGATACAAACACTTGGCCGGTGAGCGTGGTCACATTCGGTGCCGAGGGGATGGCGTGTCCGGCGCAGGGGTCTGGTGAGGTGCGGCACGCCTGTCGGCGCCGGGTGGCCCTGAAAATGGTGCGCTGCTACATCGTGTAATGTAGCGGCATGTCGAAAAACTCTGCCCGTGATCGCCTCCTGCTGGCGGGAGCCCAACTGCTGGAGGAGACCGAGGTCGGCGACGTCTCAACCCGTGCCATTTGTGAGCTGGCGGGCGTGCAGGCGCCCACCCTCTATCACCACTTCGGGAGCAAGCAGCGACTCCTGGACGAGGTGGTCAGTCACGGGTTCCGTGACTTCCTGTCCTCGTACGCGACGCAGGACCCGCCCCCGGACCCCCTCCAGGCGATCCGTGACGGATGGGACATCCATGTGCGATTCGGTGTCGAGCATCCGACTTTCTACGCCTACATCTACGCCCGTGTGAGCACCGGAGCGCGCTGCGGCGTCGTGAGCGAGGTGGAGGCGATGCTCCTCAAAGCTCTCGAGCCGGCCGCCCGGCAGGGTCTGCTGACCGTGACCCCCACCGTGGCCGCTGCGGAGATCCTCGCGGCAAGTACGGGAGTGATCATGACGCTGATCACCACGCCTGAGACGGAACGTGATCCGCTGCTGTCCAGCCGGGTGCGTGACGCGATCCGTGCGGCAGTGACCGTTCAGCACCCGCGGGAGGGCAGCGGTCAGACCGTGACACCTGCTTCTGCGGCAGTGGCCCTGTTGTCCGTGCTGGACGACGCCGACGCGGTGCTGAGCGACACGGAGCGGGCTCTCCTGCGCGATTGGCTGGGGCGGCTCCTGATCCACGAGGACGGTGTCAACGCTTGACCCGTGACTGACAGGTCGGATTCTGTCGGCCGCCGCAAAGCCCTGGTGAGTCGAGAAATTCTCGATGAGCTGTGGAGTGCCGCGTATGCGTCCACGCGTCCACATCTGACAGCTGAGCAACGGCCCGCCACAAGCTGCTGGGGACGCCCGCACGGCCAGTGCGTCGAGCAGGCGCTTCGCGACCGCCCGACGCGAACGTGCGGGTAGCGGAAACCTCGAGGGTGTCCTCTTGCTGCTGCCATGTCATCGCCGCCACACGTGCGGCCGCCGCACGACACTCTTGAACACCGGCCTCGGGGCGTTGGCCCTTCATGTGAGGGGCGTCACTTGGCGGGTATCGAACTTTGTTCTCTGGTCGGCGTCCTGTGGGTGTCAAAGACGCCCTGTGAGTGGAGCTGTTGTGGATCTCAAGACTCTTGGCCACGGCGCGGATGCGGCCGCGCGTGCCTTTGGAGCAGCGAGGGCGACGTTGGTGGGCGTCGTTCCCGGGGCTACCCGCCGTAGCGGTCCTCAGGGCACTCTTCTCGCCCTCACTCGAACACGGATTCCCGCGCTGAACGTGGTGATGAGCATGGCGAAGGATCCGAGCGGAGAGGAGGTCGCCGACTTTGCCGCTGTAGCCGCGAAGGAAGCGGCGGAAAAGGGATTTCCCCAGGGTATCGGCTTCCGCACCACGGAAATGTGGACGTCGCTGACCGCCATCTGACCGACGCCTCGGTGGCGCTGCCCCGGCA
Organism: Streptomyces sp. NPDC101237; assembly: GCF_044767465.1. NCBI lineage: Bacteria > Bacillati > Actinomycetota > Actinomycetes > Kitasatosporales > Streptomycetaceae > Streptomyces > Streptomyces sp. NPDC101237. The sequence continues at coordinate 63,148 of NZ_JBIWNY010000033.1, forward strand.
CCCGGGTTCCGTGGCCATCAGTCGGTCCCGCCGTGAGTGGAATCCGGCTGTGCACGCAAACCCGTACGGATCTCTTCGCACGACTTGTACGCCGATGACAGGACAGAAATGCCTCTCACGACATCGTGGCGCGCACGCACGGGCCTCGCGCAGTTCCCGGCGCGTACGCGGCATGACCACCCTTGCGTGGACTGGACGAACCCCACCGCGGCACGCACCCCCGTCTTCGTGGGCCGGGAGGTCGAGCTGGCCAGGTTGGTGCAGGCCGCCCGCGCCGCGGGGGGCGGCGACTCCCAGGCTGTGCTCGTTCGCGGAGAGGCAGGGGTGGGCAAGACGCGGCTTGTCGAGGAACTGCTGAGTGCTGTCGAGCCCGGGGCGGCCGTGGTGGCGGTCGGAGGATGCGTCGAGTTCGGGGGTGACGGTTTCCCCTTCGCGCCGTTCTCCGAGGTTCTGCGGACGCTGTGGCAGCACTTTCCGGACGAGGTGCTCGCGGCGAGTTCCGGCCGGGAGGCGCTGCTGGCGCGGATCCTGCCGGACCTGGACGTCCCGGCACTCGCCGCCCGGGACGACGACGTGACACGGTTGTTCGCCCTGATCACCCGCATTCTGGAGCGCCTGGCGTTGGAGCAGCCACTGGTGCTGGTCATCGAGGACCTGCACTGGGCCGACGCCTTCACCCGCGATCTGCTGGGCTTCCTGTTCCGCACCCGGCGCACGGGCAAGCTCCTGATCGTGGGGACCTACCGGACCGACGAGGTCCGCCGCGGACACCCGCTGCGCCCACTGCTGGCAAGTCTGGACCGGCTCCGGTCGGTGCGCCGTGTGGACCTGCCCCGGTTCTCCCGCGCTGAGGTCACCGGGCAGCTCACAGGCATCCTCGGGGCCCCGCCGGACCCGGACGTGGTGGACGACATCTTCGCCCGCTCCGACGGCAACGCCTTCTTCGTCGAGGAGCTCGCTCGCGCCCACCTCGACCACGTCGGCACCGGACTCGACGACCTGCGGGACGGCCTGCTGGCCCGGTTGGACTCGCTGCCGGAGGCCAGCCAGCAGGTCGTGCGCACGGCCGCCCAGGGCGGCGCCGTGATCGGGTACCCGCTGCTGAAGGCCGTGGCGGGCCTTCCCGAGGACGCGTTGATCGACGCCCTGCGCGCGGTGGTCCTCGCGCAGATCCTCGTTCCCGAACCGAATGGCACGGACTACCGGTTCCGGCACTCGCTGATGCGGGAAGCGGTCAGCGCGTCACTGCTGCCCGGTGAACGAGCCCTGATCAACCGTCAGTACGGCGAGGCGCTGGAAGCCGACCCCTCACTCGTCAGGACCGAGGAGCTGACCGGTCGCCTCACCCAGCACTGGCACGCGGCCCAGGACGGAGCGAAGCCGTTGCACATGACGGTCGCGGCGGCCGAGAAGGCGCGGAACGGGCATGCTCTCCTCGCCGGAGGACGACGCGACACGGAGGCGCACGACCGGCTGACCCGTGCGCATGCCACGGCCACCAGGCCGGAGGGCGAGGAGAGAGCCGGCCCGGGCACCGACGGGCTCTCCTCCTACGGACTCACCCCGCGCGAGACCGAGGTACTGGGCCTGGTGGCCCGCGGATACAGCAACCGCCGCATCGCGGAAGAGCTGGTCATCTCGCAGAAGACCACCAGCCACCACGTTTCCAGCATCCTGGCCAAGCTCGGTGCCTCCGGCCGCACCGAAGCTGCGGCAATCGCCTACCAGCGCGGACTCCTCCCGCCTCCCACCTCGTGACACCAGATCCGTTCGTGTACAACAGGCGGCCCGGCCCCGTGATCTGTGGAAACGGCTCGTGGAGGTGGTCCCCACCGGCGGCGTCCGCGTGCGTTGCGGAACGAAGCCGGACTGGGCCGCCTCTCGGCCTTCCGGTTCTCCGGGCGGCCGGCAGGCGTACAAGGAAGATCTGAACATGGCGGCCCGGCGTCTCACCTCACAGAGGTCGTTTCCCTGGCAGACCTCATCGAACGTGCGGGGGCAGGGGGCGGTCCCGGAAGCCATGACTGGCGGGACCGCCCCTGCCGGTACTTACTCAGTGACCGGAGCCTCGGTCGTCCCGCGACGGCTGAGTCGTCGCGGAGACGTCGCCGGCGTAGACCAGGGCGGTGCGGTGGTTGTACTGGATCGTGTACATCTTCCTGGCGCCGAGGACGACGGTGCCGGAGGACTTGAAGTAGTCGTCGGTCACGGCCGCGGGGGCGGTGGCGACGTAGGCCTGGCCGGACGGGATGGTGTACATGCTCAGTGGGGCCTGAGTGGAGGGAGACAGGCCCGCGGGGTACTCGGCGGCGTCGGGATAGCTGGAGCCGTAGACCTTCACCGGCGGCGTGATGGGGGTCTGACCGCTGTGGATGATGGTCACGCCACGCGCGGGGACGGTGTTGACGCCGCCGGGGTTGTAGAACCAAACCTTGGAGCCGCTGTACCAGATCGCGGTCCAGTCACCGTCCTTGCCGGCGACGACGAACTGCTGCCCGGCCTCGGCGGTACTGCCCCAGTCGTTGATGCGGTCGGTCCCGGCCGCGCCGGAGTGGATCGCCTGGTCGCCGAAGAGCGGTGCGGTGTCGCTGGGAGCGGTGCGCAGGTAGACGAAGTTCGACGGCTGGGTGACCTTGGTGCAGGCGACGGTGGCGCCGGTCGGGTCATCGGAAGGGCAGATCTGGACGGTCTGCTGATTATTCGCAAAGCCGGGGGCGATGGTCACCACGGTGCCCCAGTCGCCCACACCGTGCCCGCCTGGGATCGGGGCGCCGAGCAGGTCCATGAAGTGCTCCCAGTCCCAGGACGGGCCCGGATCCCAGTGCGCGCCGGAGACGGTGGCGGACGTCGGTCCGGCAACGTTGTCGTGGCCGAGGATGTGCTGGCGGTCCAGCGGAACGCCGAACCGGTCGGCCAGGTAGGTCACCAGCTCCGCGGTCGCCTCGTACTGGGCCTCGGTGTACCAGGTCGCGCCGTGCGCAGCGTAGCCCTCGTGCTCGATGCCGATGGAGTGCATGTTCGTTGAGTAGTTGCCCGCATGGAAGGCAAGGTCCTTCGTTGGGACCATCTGGGTGACCGCGCCGTCCGCGGAGCGCATCACATAGTGCGAGGCGCTGCCGCCAGGGGCCTGGAAGGTGGCGATGGCTGAAGCGTAGGAGGACTCGGTGTCGTGGATGACGATCGAGTCGATCCGGATGCCGTTGGCGGGCCGGTTGGACACCTGTCCGTTAGACGAGGCGGCCGGAACGAACGTGCAGTTCACCGTGGCCGGGCACTCGGTGTCCGTCGCCGCGGACGACGCCAGACGCAGCTTCGCCAACTGGCCGGTGGCGGGCCGGACCTGAGGGCCGGCGGTCAGGGTGACCCGCCGGCCGTCCGCCGTCGTGCGCACGGCGCCCCGGTGCAGGGTGGCGAAGACCCGGTCGGCGAAGGCCCGGGCGCCCTGCCGCTGCGCGGACTGGCTGTAACGCGCCACCGCCCCGTACCAGTCGCCCGGATCGGCGGAGGTGCCCCCGGCCGTGGCTTTCTGGTACGAGGCCAGCAGGGCCGCGCCACCGCGGATGTTGGCCGCCGCGTCCGAGCGCAGCTGCCACTTCGGGAGGCCCGTCAGCTTCGCGGCCGCCTCGAGCGTGTGCAGCGCGGGATCCGCGGCGAGCTTCGCCAGGTCCGAACGCCCGGCCGCCCCAGCGTCACCGCTGGCCAGCATCGCGGACGTCACGTCCGTCAGATGCATCGGACCATAGCCGCCACTGGCGCTGTGCTGCCCACCATGCGCGTCCCACGCCGACTCCTGATACGCCACCGCCAGCAACACCCGCGACGGCACATGGAACTCCGCCGCCGCGGCAGCGAAATCCTCCTGCCGTACGGAGCCCATCGGGGCGTGCTCGACGCCGGCCTGGGCGGTGAAAGGAACGGCGGCGGCACCAACGACTGCCAGCAGACCAGCGGTCACCAGTACGCCCGAGCGCTGGCGCAGAGCACGTCGTCGACGTACAGCTATTTCTCTTGTCATGCAAAATATCCCCGAGTCAAGTGGATGGGCACACAAGTACCCACCGCTTTCATGGATCACAAATTACGAAATGGCGCATTTTGGGCTACGGGGGCAACCGATCCGTTTACGGAAGGCACCCAAGCCTCCTGTCATCGTGTCAGGGGCAACCGCTCGCGACATCGAGATAAATCCCTATCCCCCCTGCCCTCGCGGATTGACCAAATTACCCAGCCCGCAGGCTTGGGGTCCCTACTGGCCTACGGGACCACCGACGGCCGCGCGGGCGATCTCCTTGGGTCGACGGCCATGACGTAGGACCAGCCGCGTTCCTCCAGGGCCTGGAGGAAGGCGACGCCACCATGTACTGAACTTGAACTCGTGATGTCGGTCGACTCGTGACAGTGACACGCCTCCGGCACACCCCGGACACCGACAGGACGTGGCAAACTCAGGAAGCACCGAAGCTCCGTTGCTCATCGAAGAATTTTCAGGTCATCGATACCGACAAAGCTTCGTTCATCCCAGTCATGGAACCCTGACCAGCACACATGCAAGATCAATTAACCTTGCAACAGCCCTGGGAGTGTGCGGCATGCTTTTCTACGTCCAGATGCGCTGGAACATCGAGGGTCGCTTGAGCTTCGATGAAATGTGGGATTATCAAGTAAGAGAGCAAGAGGAGGTCGCCGGTAAGGTAAATGTCGTCCACATGTACAAAGTGGCCGGCCAGCGGCGCGTCATTGCCCTATTGGAAGCGGAATCCGCAGACGAGCTGGATCGTATCTTCATGGCAACGCTCCCGCTGAGGGAATATCTCGACATCGAGATCATCTGGGCGCTACGCGAGTTCTCCAGCTTCGTCGAGGACTGCAAACGAAACTTCCGTGAATAGACACCCTACTAATACTCCAGCCGTAGTTCGTGATCTCGATGGTGAGGGGTGCCGAGGAGACAGGTGGCCAGCGTCGATCGTCTGGACGAGATCGGCCAAGCCATCGGGGGTGTCGGTTCCTTCTCCGCCTACCCGAGGCCGCCGAGACAGAGGGCGTCCCTTATCTCGCCGAGCTTCGCGGTTGTCGCCGGGGTCCACCCCTTCGCCTATCCGCCGAAACGGAGGGCATCCTCAATCTCGCTGAGCATCGCGGAGGACAGGACGCCCGCCCGCTCGATCAGGTCGTCCCGGGACACGGTGGTCAGCCACGTGCAAGGTGTAAAGCCTGGACGCGGGAACGCGAACCGCAGCACGCCTTCAGAGGGCAGTCCTTCCATGGCGCCAACTTGCACTTCGACACCCAGACCGCTGATGTCGACGCCCGCCGGAGCGACGACCTGCATCGCCCGGATCCCGGACACGTCGTCTACCGACAGCAGTACGACCAGCCGCCGCGACCCTGACGCGCTGTGGAGACGGGTGCGGCCACCGTTGATCATCGGTGTGTGAAGACAAACGATCACGCAGTGGCCGCAGGTCACAGCGTAGACCCTGCCCGCTGGCAGGAGGCGTTCGAGGGCCTGATGAGCCGGATCGCAGGCCGGCTCGCGCGGATCGAACCCCGGCGTCGGGTCCGGCAGTTGGTACTCGGCCTGCTGTCGGACCTGCCGCGCAAGAACTGCTCGACCATCGCCGAGTGGGCCGGAGAGAGAACCCCAGACGGCATGCAGCACCTGCTCGGGCGGGCAAAGTGGGACGCCGACCAGGTCCGCAACGACGTGCGTGGCTACGTGGTGAAGCACCTGCACGACGACCAGGCGGTTCTGGTAGTCGACGAGACCGGCGACGTGAAGAAGGGCACCGGCACAGTCGGCGTGCAGCGCCAGTACACCGGCACCGCGGGCAGGATCGAGAACGCCCAGTTTGCCGTCTACCTGGTCTACGCGGGGCAGCGCGGGCACGCTGCAGTGGACCGGGAACTGTACGTTCCGCGCTCCTGGACTTCCGACTCCGACCGCTGCCGGGCCGCCGGGCTCGGCGAGGAGACAGGGTTCGCGACCAAGCCGGAGTTGGCCGCTCGCATGGTCGCCCGGTTCCTGGACGCCGGCCACCGGGCCGCATGGGTTGCGGGTGACGATGTCTACTGAGGCAACCCGACGCTGCGAACCGCGCTGGAGGAACGCGGCACCGGCTACGTCCTCGCGGTGGCCTGCTCACACGAAGTCACCACCGGCGCTGGGCAGTTTCGCGTGGACGCCTTGGCCAAGAAGGTGCCCAGGCGGGCGTGGCAGAAGCTGTCCGCAGGGGATGGAGCCAAGGGCCACCGCTTCTACGACTGGGCCGCCATCGACCTCGTCGATCCCCGGCCCGGGAGCCGCCAGTTGCTCATCCGCCGCAACCGCAGCACCGGCGAACTCGCCTACTACTGCTGCTACTCGCCCGCACCGGTGCCGCTGACCACCCTGGTCCGAGTTGCTGGATCAAGGTGGCGGGTGGAGGAGTTCTTCCAGTCCGGCAAGGGCCTGGCCGCCCTGGACGAACACCAGGTCCGCCGCTACCCGTCCTGGTCCCGCTGGGTCACCCTCGCCATGCTCGCCCACGCCTTCCTCGCCGTCGTCCGAGCCGACGAACACGCCCGCCACCCCGCACCCGACGCCCTCATACCGCTCACCTGCAACGAGATCCGACGACTGTTCATCACGCTCGTCGTCCAACCCGTCCACGACGCCGTCCACCGGCTCGGTTGGTCCGACTGGCGACGCCGCCACCAGGCCCGATCCCGGACCAGCCACTACCGACGACAAGTGTGACTGAACACTTCGGCTGGCCACTTTGAGCACCGAAGTTGGTCGCTCCGAGCCAAAAGCTGCAGGGTTCATCGGTCGCTGGGAGTAGGTCCTGCGCCTCAGGCGCGCTTGGCGCCTGCTTGACTAGGGTCGGTCCTCATGGAGACCACGGGAATCGTTCGTCGCCAGACGGCAGAGCGTATAAGCGATGCTCTGGAGCGGCTCGTTACCGAGCGGGATGTATGGGTGTCGACGGCTCACCCTGATCACGGGCCGCACCAAGTGCCTTTGTGGTTCTTGTGGGATGGGCGAGCAGTGTGGATGTGCACCAGCGCCGCTTCCGTGACTGCGCGGAACGTCCGCGAAGAGCCGCGCGTGCGCCTGGCCCTACCGGACACCTTCGACGTGGTGCTCCTCCAAGGGGAGGCGGAGTGCTTCCCGGACCAGGAGGCGCCCGGAGGCGCAGCGGAGGCGTTCGCCGACAAGTTCGGGTGGGATCCACGCGTGGAAGAGGGTTCCTTTCTGTATGTACGTGTGGCCCCGAGGACTGTGCGCGCTTGGCGCGGCGAGCCGGAACTACGCGGGAGAGCCATCATGCGCGACGGGATGTGGCTGGAATAACGGCCGTCCCCCGCCGACGCGCCTCTCTCGGATCACGATCTACAGCTGGAGTACTAAGCCTGAGGCGTGGTGTCGGGGCCGTCGGCAAGACGAGGGCTCGGCTCGTACGGTAGACCTCGGGCGTGAGGTACGCACAGGGCGAATCTGAAGTGCTGTCGAAGGTATCGCCGGGCCGGCCGAGACTCAGGAAGGACCAGATTGCCCGATTGGAACGGGAGCTGGAACTCGGCCCGCTGGCCCACGGCTGGGTAGACCAGCGGTGGACACTGGCACGGATCAAGACGCTGATCGGTCGGCTGTTCCACGTCTCCTACACGGTCGAGGGCACCTGGCAGCTGCTAAAGCGACACGGCTGGTCGTGGCAGCAGCCGGCACGACGCGCGATCGAGGATGTCGACGACCCGGTCGAAGTGTGGAAGAAAGAGACGTGGCCGCGAATAAGAGCATCGCGGCGAAGCGCGGGGCCTGGATCGTCTTCGAGGACGAGGCCGGGCAGTCGATGACTCCGCCGCGGGCCAGGATCTGGGATCGCCGCGGCTGCACGCCGGTCGTGCGGGTACTGGCGCAGAGCACTTGTTCCGTGGGTGCGCTATTCCTGGCTGTCCTGGGCGCGCGTGAACGACTCCGGCCACTGGTTGGTGAGGGATTCACCGGCTGGGTCGACGCGGAATGTGCGAGGGCTGTGACAGTGACCAGCTTGTTTCCCGGCCTTGTCACTGGCAGCAGGCAGACTGTGCCGCATGACTTCGGTGACTGCACATGACTATGCCTGGATACGTTCCTCTCCGTTGTTCCGCTATGCGCTGGAAACCGGGTACACCCTGACCCTGGTGCGGGGCGTTGCCCCGAGGGAGGTGCTGCAGGTGATGGAGGCGGAACCCCAGGGCACGTGCACAGGGGCGGACGCGTTGATCGAGCGGCAGGACGAACTGGGCGACCCGACGGACTACTGGGACGAGTCCTTCATCGCGGGAGCATTCACCGTCCCAGGCGAAGGTGGTGACTGGACGCTCATCCTGCACGTCGCAGACGGGGGCATGGGGATGCAGTCGCGCTTTCTGGAGGCCTTGTCGGATGGCGGGTGCGCTGTAGTGCACTCCAGCAATGGAGGTAAGCCCATGCACTTCTTCCATTGGTATGAGGACGGGGAACTCCGGACCACCTTCGAGTGGCCCACGGCCAGGGCTGGCAGCACTCCCGATGCCCTCAACTCGGTTATGCGTGCGGTTGGCTTCGCGCTGTCGGACGACGAGGGTGAGAAGGGCGAGCGTGTCGACACCAAGGCGGCGGTCTTCGCCCTCGCCGAGCGGCTGACCGGGGTTCGGGTGACGGAGGAAGTGCTCCGGGATGCCGAATACCAACTCGGGCTTGTGCCCGAGGAACCCGCAGAGGAGTGGACCGGCATCGTCATCGACATCACCGACGCTCACGGGGAACGTCTCTACAAGGAAGTCACCCGCGACGAGGTCGAGGGCGCTTTTGCCCGCGCTCGAGGCGAGGCCACAGGACCGGCTATCAACCGCGAGCCTTCATCACCCACTCCCTGACCTGCAGTGCGCTACGCCTGAGCCGAGAGCGTGAGCTGGGTGATTAGCCGCCGTTTCGGCGAGTGGCGATGTAGTCGGTCCAGTTGCGTTTGACGAAGTTCATCCAGTCTGTTGCGTTATGGACCGTTTGCGCGGTCGTGGTTCCGGCCGAATCTCGATGGCAGGCATGACGTGCTACAACTCCGGCGAGCGATCCCGGCTGTTCTATGCCGTCCGCGAGTACACCGGGCGCAAGGACCAGCCGAAGGGATTCGGCCGGCGGGACTTCCGCGACCTGATCGTCCGAGCGCGCGTCCAGCTCGGTGACCCGATCGTGCTGGTCTGGGACAACGTCCGGCTCCCCTTCGTCATCTACACGAGGCGAGGCGAGTCGCGCTCCGACAACACGCATTCAAGTTCAGTAGCGACAGCGACTCGACCGCGCGGCGAAAACGGAAGTGTCGAACATCAAGGGGTCACTTCAAGAGGCGCATTGGCGGGGGAGTGCCGAGGTCGCGGGCATCACCGGTTCCGGAACCGGTGATGCGCCGATCACCCTATCGCCGGCGGCGTCCCACCAGGAGGATGCCACCGACCACGAGGGCGGCGAAGACGAACGCGGCGACGGCGTACACCGCGACCGGGGGGATGCGCTGCTCGGTGATGGCCATGACGAGGGGATGGGTCCGCACAGTGTGCCTCTTCGTGTAGTCGTACGTCACCGCTCGGAATCCCCGGTCTGCCGGTGGCATCCGCGCGGTGGCCTCTGTAATGACCTGTCCGCGAGGAAGATTGGGTTCCCGTGACGGTGATCACACCGCTCGCTCGGCCGGGCCGTTTCCCGCGCGACGACCCGAAGTCGGACCGCACCGTTACCAGTTCGGCGGGGAGGCATGGCCGCGCTCCTGCCGAACACGGCGGCGGTAACGGCAACAACCGACCGTTGTCCCCGGGTTGCGACCCGCCGAGCACGCGCCCGACGAGCAACGCGTGGCGCCCGCGCCCGGACGGCGTTCACCGTCCGGCCGCGGGCGCGCGCCCGTTCCGCGAGACGGAGGGGCACTTCGGTCACAGGGTTCCCAGTGTCACGCGTTGCCGCCGGACGGCACCTCGCCGATCTTGTCGGCCACACCCCGGCCGAGCACCGCGGAGATTCCGGTCAGCTGGCCCGCCTTGCCCGCCGTGCTGTCCTTGACCAGGTAACTGCGCTCACCGAGGTAGGCGTGCGTGGTCTTGTCGAAGATGTACTCGGTGCGTTCGTTGAGGGACTCGAACGCCAGGGCGTCGCCGTGCCGGCCCGCGGCGTCGACGGCGTTGTGCACGACCTCCACGCCGGGGATCTTGCCGGCGGCCAGCCAGATGGCCGCCTCCACCTTCGGCCGGACGATCGCCTCGCCGATCGTCTCGCCGACCCAGTCGAACGCGGCGGCGTCACGGCCGGGGGCGCGACCCTCGGTGATTGCGTAGATCTTCTTCAGCAGGACGTCGGGGTCGGTGGGCAGCGCTGCCAGCTGCGCGTACGTCGTGTTGTCGGCACCAGGGGCAGTCGGTGCGCCGCCGTCGATGCTGACCTTCGCGGTGCCACCGCCGAGCTTCTCGTCCTGACCGCCTTCGCGGATAAGTCCGGGGCGGGCGGGGTCTTCCGGGAGCCAGACCTGGCGCTCGTGCACGGCGTCCAGCTTGATCGGGCCGTCCATCGTGCGCTCATGGATCTGACGGCTGAAGCCGACCTCGCTCTTCACGTAGACGTACTGGTCGGCCCGGACCGTCAGGCGCTTGCCCTTGACGGCGGCGACGGCGACCTGCCGCATCAGCTCGGAGGTCCCCTGGGCCGAGGCAGGCAGCACCTTCACCACAGGAGAGAGGGCGACGGAGGACGGCGCGGCGGGGGTGGTGGAGCCGGAGACGTTCAGCACCACGGCGGTCGCCACGGCGGCGACGGCCACCGGTACGGCCACCATGGCCCAGCGGGGGCGGCGGGGGGCCACGGCTACGGGAGCCGAGTCGGTACGAGTGATCTCACGCATCAGGTGTTCCTCGAGTAGTGCCGTACGGGCGGAGGAGAGGCCGTGCGTCGCGGTGGCCGGAAACTGATCTGCCATGGCCTGGCGTTCGGTCTCTTCACCCCGCTGCGGGAAGGCGTTCATCGGACTGTCTCCTGTGTCGACCGGACCGCGGTAGCGCGGTCACCCCGTATCTGTTCGCGGACAACGAGTGGTTCCACGGCTCTTCTCTGTTTTTCCATTTCCTCCTCGGTGAGCTGGTGCAGCCGCTTGCGGGCGCGTGCCAGCCTGGAGCGGACGGTGCCCACCGCGATGTCGAGCGCGTCGGCCGTCTCGGAGTAGCTGAGGTCGGACCACACACAGAGCAGGAAGACGTCCCGTTCGTTCTTGCGCAGCCGGGTGACGGCGGCTTTGACGGCGGTGAGTCTGTGGTCCGCGTCCAGGCGCTCGGCGACCTCGTCGGAGAAGTCGGGCACGGCGTCGAGTGCGGGCATGCGTTCCATGGCGTCCTTGTGGCGACGCATGGCGCGGCTACGGTTGCGCAGCAGGTTCGTCGCGATGCCGTACACCCACGGGCGGACACTGTCGTCGGTGGGATCCAGTTTCTCCCGCAGCCGCCACACCTCAAGGAACGTCAGCGACACGATTTCCTCGGCGGTCGACCAGTCATTGGTGGCCCGCATGGCGTGGCGGTGCACCGCTTGGGCGAGTTCCTGGAACAGTTCCCGGAACGCGTTCGGGTCGCCTGCCCGGAGCCGGGATCGTAGAGATACGTTCACGCAATGACCTGTTCGGAAAGGCGCCCCGGTTCCCGTGAGCCGTGTCACAGCTGAGGGCGGTCGATCGGCAGGGCGAGGACCGCGATGCCCGCTCTGACCTGTCATGCCCCTGGAGCCGTCCAAGGGTGCCGCGAGGTAATGGACCTTCAGCGCAGGGAATGGGTGATCTGCGCCGCAGCGGTCACGTATCTCTCGTGGTCACGTGCTCACTTCCCCCCTCACGGACGTCCGGCGGGAACCCTCGGCTGGGGTCCGCATCGTCCGGACGGTGGTGAAGTGCCTGCCGCAGCCGCAGCCGCAGCCGCAGCCGAAGCCGCAGCCGTGAAGGAAGCGGCGGAGAGGGGATCTCCCTGGAGTATCCGTTTGCGTGGCCGGCCGGATGGGGCGATCGCGCGGACTGCCGGCGAGGGCCCTCGTCCCGCCGTGGGATCGGCGACGCCGCCACCGCACTCCGGCAACGGCTCCGCGACTCGGCCTCCTCCCGCAACCGCGCGACCTGTTGCCGGACGCTCTTCCCTCGAGCCTCCAGCAAACCAATCACCGACGGCACCAGCCACCTTCACGAGCGCGACAAGCGAACTGCCCACGCCCCTCTCTCCTGCGGCCGACCGGAGTTCATGCCCACCCGCCCCAAACCGAACGATCACGTTCGGAAAGCGGATGGCGTCTCAAGCACCCAGTTGAGGCGGGGTTGCTGTGCCGTGTACGCGCCGCGCGTGTGAAGCGAACAGGCGGGGGCCGATCAGGGGCATCAGCAGCCGAGCAGCGAGCGGCGCATGGGACAGTACCTTCTTGATCACCTCGGGATCGCCCTCATACATCACCAGACCGAAGCCCAGCGGCAGGTCCTTCTTCGGTATGGACCGCATGGCGTGCTCGCCGAAGAGAGCCCACTCCGCGGCGGTGATGTGCTCCTCCGCCAGGGGCAGGACCTCCTTCTCCTCCAGGGCCATGTGCTCGATCAGTCGGCTGACCAGCACCTCGATATCAGCGGCCAGGTTCGCACCGCCCTGCGCCGACGACCGCCATGCCCTGAACCCGTCATCGACGGCCTTGAGTGCCTCATCGAGTCCTTCGTGCTGCTGCCGCATTGTTGGCACGATGGCCGCACTTCGATCGCCACCACGTTCCATCAGACGGGGCCACACGACCGCGTCCTCTCCCTCGTGGTGCCCGTGCAAAATCGCGCTGATCTTGGCGGCGTGGTCCGCGACCACCGCTGCCCGCCGGCTATCACCGGGGTCGACGTCACGAACCAGTTGCGGCAGCAGGCGAAACTCGCGACGGAACATGCGGTGGGCCATATACATGTCACGTATGTCGGCCATCGGCTCAGAAGTTGCCGGTGTCATCTGTACCTCGTGCAGGGAATCGGACGGAACAGGGAAGGAACTACTACGGAGGACAGGGGTTGCAGGGATTCAGTGCGCGCTGCCGGCGCCCAGCGCACGATCGAGCAGGGCTTCTGACTCCGCGAGGAAGAGATTCGCGTAGTCCAGGTCGAAGCCCTTGGACGGCTGGATGGCGTTCCCCCGATAACCGAACATCTCGCCGCTGCGGCCCTCGAGGCCGGAGGCGAACAGGACGGGGAGCAGTCGGCGCGCGTACGCCTCCGGAGTCTGCGCGAGAAGTCCGATGAGGGCCTCGGTCCCGCGGTGTACGGCGCTGCCCTCCCCGAGCAGATCCGCACGGATCCCCGTGCGGATGACGCCGGGGGCCAGTCCGAAGTAGGCGGGGCCGGGAAACCGCTGGTGGCCGGCGATGACGAGCGCCTCGTTGCCCGCGAGGGTGTTGCCGTGCGCTGCCATGGCCGTGTAATGCCGCTCGGAGTTGAGGTCGGCAACCCGTCCCAGCTCGCCCCAGCCGGGTGAGCCCATGACGAACACCCTGGCCGCGCTGGACTGGTCGACACGGTCGGTGCCGAGACGCGTAGCGGTTTCGCGGACGATGGCCAGCCGGCTGAGGTAGCTGATGGCCATGTCCCGCTCAACGCCCTCGGGGGTTTCCGTGCGGGTCTTTGAGGCGAAGACGCCTGTGGTCAGCAGCAGGACATCGTTGTTCTCGACCTCAAGCTCCCGACCGACACGGACCGCCTCGCGCATTGAGGAAAGATCCGCTGCGAGGAACGTGAAGCGTGCGGATGCGGCGTCGCGCAGAGTGCGGCCGACGACCGTGACACGAGCGCCTCGCCGGAGTGCCTCGTTGGCGAGTGCTCGGCCAAGACCGTTCGTACCTCCGACGACGGTCAGCCTGCGTCCGGCCAGGTTGAGCTGCTCCACCGGCACGGCGGCCGGATCGAGCGAACGGTTCCGGCGCGGGGGCCGCATACGACTGGGAACAGAATGAACAGGTGCTATCGGTGATTGCATAATTGCCTATCTCTCATGGATGCGTGTCCCTTGAGTCTCGACGTCGCCGAGGACTTCGCCAGGTCGATCTCAGAAGACCTGAACGTGGCAACTCGGCGCCTCGCCTCACAGAGATCGTTGGCGTTCAAGCCGAAAGTCGGATTCACGTGGACATTGAGAACAGGCGGTACTGGGACACAGTAGTGAAGCCAATACGCCGGTACATGGGTTCGCCGGTCGGGCTTGCAATGAGGGCGGCGAAATCCGTTCCACGTTCCCGTCCGATCCGCAGGGCGGCCGTCGACAGCGCCCACCCGACCCCGCGCCTGCGGTGGTTCTCGGCAACGTGGACGATGAAGATCCCGGAGATGCCGTGGGCAGTGATGACTGTCGTCGTCCCGACCACCTGATCGTCGAGGACTGCGGCGAGCCGGACAATGTCCGCGTTGTCGGCACGCTGCGCCTCAATGCGGGCGAGGTGTGATTCCATGCCTGGGGCGAGGCCCATCGACTTACTGAGCCCATTCCAACTTCAGACGACGGCCGATCGGCGCTATGTCACGGGCGTCTGGTAGACCCTCGCTATGACGTTCTTGGTGGTGGTCGAGGGT
>NZ_JBIWNY010000034.1:0-75168 GCF_044767465.1 Streptomyces sp. NPDC101237
GCGACGCGGACGATCTGGCAGCCGGAGGCGGTCAGCTCGGCGATCTGCTGAAGGGTCGCCCCGATGTCCGACGTGCGGGTCGTGGTCATCGACTGCACGGACACCGGCGCGCCGCCGCCGACGGCCACCGGGCCGACGTCGATCCGGCGCGACACACGCCGCTCGGCGACCGGCCGGGCGGGGACCTCCGGGAGGCCCAGGGAGATGGCGCTCATGCGGTCACTCCCGGTTTCCGCTGACCGTCTCGCGCATGGCGCGCAGCGACTCCTTGAGGGAACCCATGGTGGCCAGGACGGCGGTCGGCTCGTAGCCGCAGTGCGCCATGCAGTTGGCGCAGCGCGGGTCCTTGCCGCGGCCGTACTTGTCCCAGTCGGTCTCCTCGATGAGTTCGCGGTACGTCGGCACGTACCCGTCGCTCATCAGGTAGCAGGGGCGCTGCCAGCCGAAGAGCGAGTAGTTCGGGATCGCCCAGGCCGTGCACGGGAAGTCGACCTTGCCCTCCAGGAAGTCCAGGAAGAGCGGGGAGTGGTTGAGCCGCCACTTGCGCCGGTTGCCGCCCGCGAAGGCCTTCTTGAACAGCTCGCGGGTCTGCGCCACGCCGAGGAAGTGCTCCTGGTCGGGAGCCTTCTCGTAGGCGTAGGCGGGCGAGATCATCATCTCGTCGACCTTGAGGTCGTCGTTGAGGAAGTTGAGCACCTCGATGATGGTCTGCGGGGTGTCGGTGTTGAAGAACGTCGAGTTGGTGGTCACCCGGAAGCCGCGCCGCTTGGCCTCCTTTATGGCCGCCACCGCCTCGTCGAACACGCCCTCCTTCGCCACGGACTCGTCGTGCCGCTCCCGCAGCCCGTCGATGTGCACCGCGAAGGCGAAGTAGGGGGAGGGCGTGAACTTGTCCATCTTCTTGCGCAGCAGCATGGCGTTGGTGCAGAGGAAGACGTACTTCTTCTTCGCGACCAACTGCCGGACGATCTCGTCGATCTGAGGGTGCATCAGGGGCTCGCCCCCCGCGATGGACACCATCGGCGCCCCGGACTCCAGCACCGCCCCGACGGCCTGGGCGACCGGCATGCGCTGCTTGAGCACGCCCGCCGGATGCTGGATCTTGCCGCAGCCCTCGCACTTCAGGTTGCATGCGAAGAGGGGTTCCAGCTCCACGATGAGCGGGAACTTGTCCCGCTTGCGGAGCTTCTGTTCAGCCAAGTAAGTCGCGACCTTGATGGACTGGCGCAGCGGCATGGCCATCTGGCTCACCTCCGGGGGAGCAACAAAGAACGGTGCCATTCGAAAAAAGCCGGAAGAACGGATCGAAGAACGCGGAAAGCGGATATTCCACCGCGCACCGTGCCGATCCGGACGAGTTCATGTTCAGGAGCGTCCACGACCACCCTGACGGCCGCAACGGGGCGTTCGCCCGCGCGTACGGCGCTCAGGAGCGTGGCCGCCGATTCCATGTCGACCGCGATCGCGCCGGTCGCGAGCAGGTCGGACCGTTCGTTTCCGCGGACGACGTGGTCGGAGCCGGTGACCGGACCTGTGTGGACGGTGCGGCCGGGCAGGGTCCGTACGAGTTCTTTCACGAGGAGTTCGGTGCCGACGCACGGAACGCTGCCGCGCGGGTCCCGGGTCTCCTCGGCGACGACCAGGTCACCGGGGTGCATGCCGGGTGCGAGTCCCGCGCAGAAACCGGTGGCCAGGACGGCGGCGCCGGTGAGCGCGGGGTCGGCCAGGACGCGGGTGACGGACCGTTCCGCCGCCCTGGGCCCCATGCCGGTGCGCAGCACGGTGACCGGCCCGCCCGCACCGCCGCGTTCGCCGGCGCGCAGGGCCAGATGCTCGATGCCGAGCGCGCAGGCGATCAGCAGCGGAGCCGGAGCGGGCGTGGTGCTCATTCAGCTCCTCTCGGCCTCGGGCATGGGCTCGCCGTGGACGTAACGGCCGAGCGCGGTGAGCGGGAAGACCTGCCGGTAGAGGTGGTAGTTGATGGAGAAGTCCCAGGGGAAGCCAGTGCCGGTGAAGTAGGGCTCGTCCCAGGAACCGTCCTCGCGCTGGGTCTCGGCCAGCCACCGCACGCCCCGCTCGACGGCCTTGGCGTCCTTCTCGCCGGCCGCGAGCAGTGCCATCAGCGCCCAGGCCGTCTGGGAGGGCGTGGAGGCGCCGCGCCCGCTCCATTCGCCGGCGTACTTGTAGGAGCGCAGGTCCTCGCCCCAGCCGCCGTCCTCGTTCTGGACCTGTTCCAGCCAGGTCACCGCGCGGCGGATCGCCGGATGCGAGGCGGGCAGGCCGGCCGCGGTGAGCGCGGGCACCACGGAGCCGGTGCCGTAGACGTAGTTGACGCCCCAGCGCCCGAACCACGAGCCGTTCTGCTCCTGTTCGGCCAGCAGCCAGTCGATGCCGCGCCGGGTGCGCGGGTCGTCGGCCATGCCCTCGAAGGCGAGCATCTCCACGACGTGCGCGGTGACGTCGGCCGAGGGCGGGTCGATGACCTCGCCGAAGTCGCAGAACGGCAGCCGGTTCGGGAACGGGCTGGTGTTGTCGACGTCGAAGGCGCCCCACGCGCCGTTCTTCGACTGCATGCCGAGGTTCCAGCGCACCCCGCGCCCGATGGCCTTCTCCATCCGCTCCGGGTCGTGGTGCTTGACCCGGCGCAGCGCGAGAACGACCTCGGCGGTGTCGTCGATGTCGGGGTAGTTGTCGTTGTGGAACTCGAACGCCCAGCCGCCCGGCGGGAGATGAGGACGCTTCACGGCCCAGTCGCCGGGCCTGACGATCTGCTCGCCGAGCATCCAGTCGGCCGCCTTGACCAGTTGCGGGTGGTCGGCCGGCAGTCCGGCGTCGGCGAGGGCGATGGCGGCCAGGCAGGTGTCCCACACCGGGGACTGGCAGGCCTCGATCATCCGGGAGCCGTCCTCGCGCCACAGGGCGTAACGATCCAGCGACTCCAGGCCCGCGCGCATCACGGGGTGGTCGAGGTCGTAGCCGAGCAGATGGAGGGCGATCACCGAGTACACGGCGGGCGGCTGGATGCCGCCCCAGGCGCCGTCGTTCTCCTGCCGCTCGACGATCCAGCGGCCGGCGGACCTCAGCGCGGAGCCGCGCAGCCTGCGCAAGGCGACCTTGCGGTAGCCGCGGACAACCTTGTCGAGCCGCTGGAAGAGGCCTTCCCAGCTGACCGGGGAGGCCAGCGGACGGGGCGGGTTGGGGTTGGCCGGGTCGGTGTGCAGCTCGTCCAGCGGGAAGGGTGCCGGACGCACCGGGCGATGGGCCGAGACGACGGTGAGCGGCACGATGGTCTGCCGGGCCCACTGGCCGAAGTTGTAGATGCTGAGCGGGAACCACCTGGGGAAGTACAGGAGTTCCGGCGGGAGTTCGGGGAGGTCCTCCCATTTCCACCAGCCGAACAGGGCCAGCCAGATCCGGGTGAAGACCCGGGCGGCGGCGATCCCGCCGCGCTCGCGGATCCAGGCCGACGCCTTCGCCATGTGGGGTGCGTCCGGGGCGTCCCCGGCCAGCCGCAGGGCCACGTACGCCTCGATGGTGGCGGAGAGTTCGCCCGGACCGCCGTAGAAGGTCGCCCAGGTGCCGTCCTCGCGCTGCTGGCCGCGGACGAAGAGCGCGGCGGCCGTCGTCGTGGCCTCGTCGCGGATGCCGAGGAACTCGCGGAGCAGCAGGTCCTCGGCGTCCATGGTGACGTTGGTCTCCAGGTCGCCCTTCCACCAGCCCTGCGCGTCCTGCCGGGCGAGCAGATGGTCGGTGGCGCGCCGCATGGCGCCTTCGGCGGCTTCCTTCACCCCGGTCGCCGCGGGGGTGGTGCGGTCCGTGCTGGCCGAGGCAGCGCGGGGCGGCACTGTGGCCCCGGTGCTTCCGTCGGTCGTCGCTGTCATGGCTTCCCCTTCGTGCAGTCGTGCGAAATCGTTCTGCTGTGGGTCCGCCGTCGGCCGGTGCTGCTTGCGCGCTCGCACCGGCCGGCGACTACGCGAGGGCTATTCGACCGATAGTGATCATCTCTTTCGTACGACGACGAAGTCGGCCAGCGCCGTGAACCGCGCCCGGACCGGGTCCGGCATGTCGACGGCGTGCAGGGCTTCGATGGCGATGGTGTGCTGACGACGCGCTTCCTCGGCGGTCCACTCACGGCCGCCGGCCTCCTCGATGAGGGCGGCGCGGGCGGCGAACTCCTCCTCGGAGAAGTTCTCGAAGTCGCTGCTCTTGGCGTCGGCGGCGAGGATCTCGCCGAGCCGCTCGGAGGCGGGGCCGCCCGCGGCGAGCGCGGCGACGACCGGCAGGGACTTCTTGCGCTGGCGCAGGTCGCTCCAGGTCTGCTTGCCGGTGGACTCCGGGTCGCCCCAGATGCCGAGGAGGTCGTCGACGGCCTGGAAGGCCAGACCGAGGTGGTAGCCGTACTTCTCCAGGGTGTCGGCGGTGCGGTCGTCGGCGCCGCCGAGCACCGCGCCGATGGAGCTGGAGGCGGCGAGCAGCGCGCCGGTCTTGTTGCCCTCCATCTCCAGGCACTCCTCGACGCTGACCCGGTCGCGGTGCTCGTAGGAGATGTCCTGCGCCTGGCCGTCGATCAGGGCGCGGGTGGCGGTGGTGAGCCGGCGGGTGGCGCGGCCCGCCTCCACGGTGCCCAGTTCCAGCAGCACCTCGTTGGCGAGGGCGAACAGCGCGTCGCCGACCAGGATGGCCTGCGCGGGACCGTGCACCTTCCAGACGGTGTCGCGGTGCCGGCGCTGCTCGTCGCCGTCCATCAGGTCGTCGTGCAGCAGCGAGAAGTTGTGGACGAGTTCGACGGCCACGGCGCCGGGGATGCCGATCTCGGGGCCGGCTCCGGTGACCTCGGCGGAGAGCACGGCGAGCGCGGGGCGCACGGCCTTGCCGCCGTCGCCGTCGGCGGGGTTGCCCTCGGCGTCGATCCAGCCGAAGTGGTAGGCGGCCACGGTGTCCATGGGGGGTGCCAGACGGTCCACGGCCGCCTTCAGTACCGGGGTGGCAAGGGTCCGGCCGCGCTCCAGGAGCGCGGTCACGTCCACCGCGTCGGCAGCCGTCTCGGCCGGGGGCACAGTGGGCACAGTTTCTCCTCTTGTTGCGGTACCGGGGGTGCGGGGGCCTGCCGCCTGCTGGTCGAGCATCACGCCGCCTCCTCGAACTCGAAGAGGTGGCGGGGACGGGGCCGGCCCAGGGTGCGCAGTACGGCGTCGGCCGCGTTCACACCGCTGCGGACCGCACTCTCCATGGTCGCGGGCCACCCTGTGGCGGTCCACGCTCCGGCCAGGTAGAGGCCGGGTGCCTTGGTGCGGGTGCCGGGCCGCAGCCGCCCGACGCCGGGGGTGGGGGCGAAGGTCGCGGTGCGCTCCCGGGTCACGAAGAAGTCCTGCACGCCGGCGCCGCGCGCACCGGGCAACAGCCGTTCCAGTTCGGGCAGATAGCGCTCGCGCAGGGTCGCCACGGGCGCGTCGATCTCGTCCTGGGCGGCGGACTGGGAGAGCGCGAGGTACTGGCCCTCGCGCAGACCCGAGGCGTGGGTGCGGTCGAACACCCACTGGACGGGGCTGCCCAAGGCGGCGAAGAAGGGCTTGGTGAGCACCGTGCGGTCGTAGACCACGTGGACGTTGAGGATCGGCGCGGTGCCGATCTCCAGCAGGTCCTCCGGCGCGTCGAGGGCGCCCTCGGGCAGCAGGTCGTACGCCTCGCGCTGGGCCACGGCGAGCACCACGGTGTCGGCGGTGTGCGTCTCGCCGGGAACCTGAACGCTCCACGTCCCGTTCTCGTTGATGGAGACGGAGGTGACGCGTGTACGGACTTCGGTGCGCACGCCCGCGGAGTCGAGCGCCTTGCGGGCGAGCCGGTCGTGCAGTTCCCCCAGCGGCACATGGGCCCAGCCGATGTCGGCCGCGCCCGGGTGGGACAGCAGACCGGTCTTGAACACCATCGCGGCGAGCGCCAGGGAGGAGTCCTGGGCCACCGCGTTGAGGGTGGCGACCCCCACCAGGTCCCACAGTGCCTCGATGGCCCGCGCCGACTGGCCGTGGGCGGCCAGCCAGCCGCCGAAGTCCTGCGCGTCGAGCGCGGGGTCGCCGAGGTCCAGTGCACGGAGGGCGAGGGCGGCTCTGCCCACTCTCGCGCGTTCGGCGAGCGAGAGATGCGGGTACGAGGCGAGGCTGCGTCCCAGATGCAGCGGTACCGGCAGCGGGTCCCGGCGGAGTCTGCCGAGCCGGCGTCCCTCGGGTTTCGCGAGGTCGAGCACGGGGACGTCGAGGCGGTCCTGCAGCGGTGCCAGCGCGGCGCCCTCGATGCGGTCCAGGAACCAGCGGTAGGCGGTGCAGCAACGCAGGTACACGTGCTGGCCGTTGTCGACGGTCAGGTCGCCGCGCCGGAAGGAGAAGGCGAGCCCGCCGAGGCGCGGCCTGCCTTCGAGCAGCGTCACCCGGACGCCGGCGTCGGCGAGTGCCAGCGCGGTCGTGACGCCGGCCAGGCCGCCGCCGATCACGACGGCGGTGCGCCCGGACGGGATGTCGTCGTGCGTCCGTTCGGATCGCGTGCCGTCGGTCATCGTGCAGCCTCCCCTGCCCGCCCGCCGTGCCGGTGGTACGGGGCAGGGCGGGCCGTCGCAGTCAGGGACGCCGAACCGCACCGGAGGGTTGCCTGCCGTTTCCCCCCGGTGGCGTCGGCCGGGCCCACGGTGTCCATCAGGCGCGCCTCCTGACGGTCCGGCGGGAGGTGTGGCGCCGGGTGTCGAGTCCGGACAGGCCGCGCACGGCGACGTACGCCTTCTCGTGTCCGGGCAGCGAGACCCGGCCGCGCAGCACGGCCTCCGGCTCGCGTTCGATGCGGTCGAGGAGTCGCCGGTAGATGCCCGCCATGGCCGCGACGCAGGCGCCGCTGCGCCGGTCGAGCATGGGCAGCAGCCGGTAGCCCTCGGCGAACAGGGCCCGGGCGCGGCGCACTTCGAAGTGCACGAGACCCGCGAAGTCCGAGCCCTCGGGCGGGTTCGGCCCGTGGAACCCGGCCGCGCAGCCGAACTTGGCGAGGTCGTCGGCGGGCAGGTAGGTGCGGCCGTTCCCGGCGTCCTCGCGGATGTCCCGCAGGATGTTGGTGAGCTGGAGCGCGAGCCCGAGCGTGTCGGCATACTCCGGCGCGCGCTCGACACCGCGCGCCCCCGGTTCGGTGCCGAACACACCGAGCGAGAGCCGGCCGATCGCCCCGGCCACGCAGCGGCAGTAGACCTTGAGGTCGTCCCAGGTCTCGTAGGCCTCGCCGCGGACGTCCATCAGCACGCCGTCGATCAGCTCGTCCAGGCCGCCCAGCGGGATCGGGAAGACCTGGGCCGCGTGGGCGAGGGCGACCGCGACCGGGTCGGTGTCGTCCTCGTCGACCGCGCCGTCCTGGACCCGGGCGAGCAGCGCCCGGGTGTCCTCCAGGCGGGCCGCCTTCACGTCGGCGGCGAGCACGCCGTCGCCGATGTCGTCCACGCGCCGGGAGAAGGCGTAGAGCGCCGACATGGCGCGCCGCTTGGGCGCGGGCAGCAGCCTGATGCCGTAGGCGAAGTTCCGTGCCTGCTGTCCGGTGACGGTCTCGCAGTAGCTGTAGGCGGCGAGTACCGGTGCGGACACAGGTGTGGGAGAGTCCACGGTCCGGATCACCCCTCTCCTCGCAGAGTCACGCCCACCTCACGCAGCAACCGGCCCTTGCCGGGCTTGGGGGGGCCGGGAAGTACGTCGTATTCGGCGGCGGCGATCGCCTCGATCGCCGCCCTTCCCCCCGCCACGAACCCCGCAAGCAGCAGCTTCAACCTGCCGTGGACGCTACCCACCAGGGGGGCGCCTTCATTCAGGAGATCGCGGGCGCGTTGCGCTTCGTATGCAACCAGTGCTCGCACCGATGCGCCCGTGATTTTCCCGGCGAGGTCCGCCTCCTGGACATGAAAGCGCTTCATGTCCGCGGCGGGCAGATAAATGCGGTCGCGGCCGAAGTCCTCGGCCACGTCCTGGAGGTGTTCGACGATCTGGAGCGCGGTACAGATCGAGTCCGAGAGGCGGATCCGCTCGGGGGTCGAGGTGCCGGTGACGGCGAGGACCAGGCGGCCGACGGGGTTGGCCGACAGCTCGCAGTAGGCGAGCAGGTCGTCGTAGGTCTCGTAGCGCGTGACCAGCTGGTCCTGGCGGTTGGCGGCGATCAGCCCGAGGAACGGCTCGGGGGTCATGCCGCGGCGGCGCACCGTGGGCTGCAGGCGGCGCAGCAGCGGGTGGCGCGGGGTGCCGTCGAAGACGCGGGCCAGGTCGGCCTCGAAGGCGTCGAGGAGGACCAGGCGGTCGTCGGCCTCGGCCGGGGAGACGCCGAGCAGCCGGGCGTCGGCGCCGCCGGGGGCCAGGTCGCCGTCGCCGATGTCGTCGACGAGGCGGGCGAAGCCGTACACCGCCATCAGGTCGTCGCGCCAGGCCCTTGGCAGGAAGAACGGGGCCACGGGGAAGTTCTCGTCCGCGGCCTTGTCCAGAGTGCCCCGCTCGGCCTCTCCGGTACGCGCCGGGGTGGCCGCCGTCACCGTTCGCTGCCCGCGGCCGGGACGGCGTGGCCTGCGTTGAGCTGGGGAGTTTCCGTAGCCATTGCCGTCACATCTCCCGTTCTACACTGCCGACCCAATACACACTATTTCGGACACGCCGCCCAGCAATCCACGGGGCGGCCCGGCCGAGGGTGTCGCGCATTATCGCCCCACTTGCCGCTTTCCGGGACCGGTACAGCTTACGTTGTACAACGCATCGAGGTTCGTCGGGGTGTCCCGCAGATCACAACAACACACCGATTGGCTTCAAGATTCCTAAGGCGAGCCGGAGTTGACGTTTCCTTTGCAGACGCCGGGCCCCGCCGGAAAGGTTCCGGCGGGGCCCGGGGAGCCGCTGGGCTACTTGCCCGTGAACTTCTCGTACTCCTTGAGCACCTCTTCGGTGGGACCGTCCATGCGCAGCTCACCGCGCTCCAGCCACAGGACCCGGTCGCAGGTGTCCCGGATCGACTTGTTGTTGTGGCTGACCAGGAACACCGTGCCCGCGTGCCGGCGCAGTTCCCGGATCCGCTCCTCGGAGCGCTTGCGGAAGGACGCGTCACCGGTGGCCAGCGCCTCGTCGATCATGAGGACGTCGTGGTCCTTGGCGGCGGCGATGGAGAACCGCAGCCGGGCCGCCATGCCGGAGGAGTAGGTCCGCATCGGCAGGGTGATGAAGTCGCCCTTCTCGTTGATGCCCGAGAAGTCGACGATCTCCTGGTAGCGGGCCCTGATCTCCTCCCGGGACATGCCCATGGCGAGACCGCCGAGGATGACGTTCCGCTCGCCGGTGAGGTCGTTCATCAGGGCCGCGTTGACGCCGAGGAGCGAGGGCTGGCCGTTGGTGTAGACCCGGCCCTTCTCGGCGGGCAGCAGACCGGCGATGGCCCGCAGCAGGGTGGACTTGCCGGAGCCGTTGGAGCCGATCAGGCCGATCGCCTCGCCCCGGTAGGCGACGAAGGAGACGCCGCGCACCGCGTGCACCTTGCGGACGCCGCGCTCCTCGCCCCGCTTGACGATCCGGCTCAGGGCGGCCGTCGCGCCGCCCTTGCCTGACTTGGCGCCGTTGACGCGGTAGACGATGTGCACGTCCTCCGCGATGACGGTGGGGATCCGCTCCCCCTCGTCGCGCTCCATGTCGTTCAGCTCAGCCACGGCCGTACCGCTCCTCAGCCTTCCAGAAGTACACGAACCCGCCCGCGAAGACGACCAAGGCCCAGGTCAGGGCGACGGCCCAGACGTGCGGCGGGAGGTTCTCGGAGCCGTATCCGTCGATGAGCGCGAAGCGCATCAGGTCCATGAAGACGGCCGCCGGGTTCACCTGGAGGAGCAGGCGCGCCCACTCCGGCCGGTGCTCCATCATCTTGCTGATGGAGAACATGACACCGGACATGTACATCCAGGTGCGCAGCACGAACGGCATCAGCTGGGCCAGGTCGGGCGTCTTGGCGCCCAGCCGGGCCACGATCATCGCCAGACCGGTGTTGAACAGGAACAGCAGCGCCAGGGTCGGCAGCACCAGCAGCCAGGACAGGCCCGGCGTGGTGCCGAAGCCGATCACCACGGCGATCATGACGATCATCGAGAACAGCAGCTGCTGGAGCTGCTGGAGCGCGAAGGAGACCGGCAGCGCGGCGCGCGGGAAGTGCAGCGCGCGCACCAGCCCGAGGTTGCCGGAGATCGCGCGCACGCCCGTCATGATCGAGCTCTGCGTGAAGGTGAAGGTGAAGACGCCGGTGACCAGGAACGGGATGTAGATGTCCATGGACATGCCGCGGCTGGCGTGCAGGATGACGCCGAAGATGAAGTAGTACACGGCCGCGTTCAGCAGGGGTGTGGCCACCTGCCAGAGCTGGCCGAGCTTGGCCTGGCTGTACTGGGCGGTGAGCTTCGCCTGCGAGAAGGCGAGGACGAAGTGCCGGCGTCCCCAGAGCTGGCGTACGTACCCGACGAGCGAGGGACGTGCGCCGCTCACCGTGAGCCCGTGCTTGGCGGCCAGCTGCGCCGCCGTGAGGCCCTCGTCGGGCGACGGCACCGCGCTCACCGCGATTCCGACGTCGTGCGTTGTCTCACTCAAGGGTCGAGCCTTCGTCCTCGGGTTCGTCTTACGTGCGTCTTACGAAATTGTGCTACCGGAGGTGACACGTATCCGCCATGGGACACGTTCCCGGCGCCGTCCGCGCGCCGGGACATCCCCGCGAACGCGGACACGCACCTTCGAGCTTCTCAGATCACCGGGGGCCGGCCCAGTCGCGTGAGCTTCCACACGGTGCGCCACCGCATGGGCCGACGGGGGCCGCACGGGGTGGTCCAGCCCTCCCGGAAGCCGGCGAACCAGGCCTGCAGGGCCGGGCGCGAGGGGCGCCGTACCAGGGTCAGCAGCATCCACACCCCGAGGTAGACGGGGACCAGCGGCGCGGGCAGGTTGCGGCGGGCCAGCCACACCCGGTTGCGGGCGACCATCCGGTGGTACACCGCGTGCCGGGAGGGCGCCGTGGTGGGGTGGTTGAGGACCATGTCGGAGCGGTAGTCGATCATCCAGCCGGCGTCCAGGGCGCGCCAGGCCAGGTCGGTCTCCTCATGGGCGTAGAAGAACTCGTCCGGCAGGCCGCCGACCTCGGCGAGGACCTGGGTGCGGACGGCGTTGGCACCGCCGAGGAAGGTGGTGACCCGGGAGGAACGCATCGGGTCGGCGGCCCGGAGCCTGGGCACGTGCCGGCGCTGGGTCTGCCCGGTCTCCGGGTCGGCGATGCGGAAGCTGATGATGCCGAGCCGCTGGTCGTCCGCGAAGGCCCGCCGGCACAGCTCGGCGGTGTCGTGCTCGGCGAGCAGACCGTCGTCGTCGAGGAAGAGCAGTATGTCGACGTCCCGGCCGCTCGGGCCGAAGGCCTCTATGCCGACGTTGCGGCCACCGGGGATCCCGAGGTTCTCGGGCAGCTCCACGGTGCGGACGCCGGCCGGGACCTCCGGGACCGGTGAGCCGTTGCCGACGACGACCACCTCGACCCGGTCGCCGTCCTGCTTGGCGACGGAGTCGAGGAGGGCCCGCAGTTCGTCGGGGCGGTTGCCCATGGTGATGACGACCGCGCCGACCTTCAGCCCGGCGCTCACCGCAGCCTGCTCGACGCCAGCACCGAGACCAGGTGCAGCAGGGTCTGGAGCAGCGCGATGCCGGCCAGCACGGCGGTGCCGAGACGGGTGCAGAAGAGGTCGCCGCGGACGTGGTCGACGATCGCGAGGAGCAGGATCAGCAGCGAGGCCTCGATGCCGAGGATGAGCCGGTGGAACCGGAGCAGGGCGGCGGCCCGGCGGGCCAGGGCCATGCCGGAGGAGCGCATCTCGGCGGCGGCCTCCTTGACCACCGGGAGACCGGCCTGGTGCCGGGCCACGCCGACCAGGTCGGTCTCGGCCTTGATCAGGACGGCGCCGAGCGCGGCCAGGGTGCCGAGGAAGGCCCACAGCCAGTCGATCCGGCCGGTACCGAACAGGTCGGCGGCGCGCAGTCCGAGGCCGACGAGCACGGCGGCGTCGGTGAGGTAGGCGCCGACCCGGTCGAGATAGACGCCGCCCAGCGAGTACTGCCGCTTCCAGCGCGCGACCTCGCCGTCGACGCAGTCCAGCAGCAGGTACATCTGGACGCACACGACACCGAGCACGGCGCCCGTGATCCCCGGCACCAGCAGGGCCGGGGCCGCGAGCACGCCGAAGAGGGTCATCAGGTACGTGAGCTGGTTGGGCGTGACCCTGGTGTTCACCAGGTAGCGGTCCACCCGCAGGGACACCTCACGCATGTAGAGGCGTCCCATCCAGTGCTCACCGCTGCGCCGGTCCTTGACCCCAGCGGGGTGCACGACCGGACGGAGTTCAGCTACCGATGGCCTTGACATAGTCGACGTAGAAGTCCTTGATCTGGTGGGTCTTGAGGTCGAGGTGTTCGAGGATGGTGTAGCGGCCGGGGCGGGTCTCCGGGGCGAACTCGACGACCCGGATGAACTCGTCCACGGTGAAGCCGATCTCCTCCGGCAGCACCGGCAGTCCGTGCCGGCGCAGCACATCGGCCATGGACGCGGACTCCTCGTGGGCTCCGCGCAGGTACATCGCGAAGGCCGCGCCGAGTCCGCACTGCTCGCCATGGCTGGCGGCACGCCTCGGGAACAGCAGGTCGAAGGCGTGGTTGATCTCGTGACAGGCGCCGGAGGACGGGCGGGAGTCGCCCGACACCGACATGGCGATGCCGCTGAGCACCAGCGCCTCGGCGAGCACCTGGAGGAAGTCGTTCTCCCCGATGCCGCCGGGATGGCGCAGGACCGCCTCGCCGGCCTGCCGGGCCATGGCGGCCGCCAGACCGTCGATCTTCTCGCCGGTGACGCGGTGGGACAGCTCCCAGTCCGCGATCGCCGAGATGTTGGAGACGGCGTCCCCGATGCCCGAGCGCACGAAGCGCGCCGGCGCCTCGCGGATGACGTCGAGGTCGATGACGACCGCGATCGGGGTCGGCACGCCGTAGGAGCCGCGGCCCGCGTCGTTGTCGAGGGTGGCGACCGGCGAGCACAGGCCGTCGTGCGCGAGGTTCGTCGGCACGGCGACCAGCGGCAGGCCCACGCGCGCGGCGGCGAACTTGGCGCAGTCGATGATCTTGCCGCCGCCGAGACCGACGACGGCGTCGTAGCGCCCCGCTTTGATCTCGCCGGCCAGCCGGATCGCGTCGTCCAGGGTGCCGCCGCCGACCTCGTACCAGGTGGCGCCGGGCAGGCTCGGCGAGACGCGCTCGCGCAGCCTGCTGCCCGAGCCGCCGCTGACGGCGACCGCGAGACGGCCGGAGTGCGAGATGCGCTCGTCGGCGAGCACACTTGCCAGGTCGTCGAGGGCACCCGGGCGGATGTCGACGACGACCGGTGAGGGGATGAGCCTGGTCAGTACAGGCACGCGATCTCCCGTCCCCTGGCGAGATCGTCGTGGTTGTCGATCTCGACCCACCGGACGTCGCCGATGGGGGCCACGTCGATGCGGAAGCCGCGGTGGACCAGTTCCTGGTAGCCGTGCTCGTAGAACTGCTGCGGGTCGCTCTCCCAGACCGTCTTCAGCGCGTCGGCGAGCTCGGGGGCCGCGTCGCCCTCGATGAGGGTGACGCCGATGTACTCGCCGGTGGCCTCGGCCGGGTCCATCAGCTTGGTGATCTTCGTCATGCCCTTGGCGGGGTCGACGACGACCTTCATCTCCTCGTCGGCGAGGTCCTTGACCGTGTCGAGGGCCAGGATGATCCTCTTGCCGTCGCCGCGGGCGGCGAGCAGCGTCTTCTCGACGGAGACCGGGTGCACGGTGTCTCCGTTGGCGAGGATCACGCCGTCCTTGAGGGCGTCACGGCCGCACCACAGGGAGTAGGCGTTGTTCCACTCCTCGGCCTTGTCGTTGTCGATGAGGGTGAGCTCGAGGCCGTACTTCGCCTCCAGGGCCGCCTTGCGCTCGTACACGGCCTCCTTGCGGTAGCCGACGATGATCGCGACCTCGGTCAGACCGATCTCGGCGAAGTTGCCGAGGGTCAGGTCGAGCACCGTGATCGAGTCCTCTATCCCGGCGGGCCCCACCGGCACCAGCGCCTTGGGCAGGCTGTCGGTGTAGGGGCGCAGACGCCGTCCGGCGCCGGCCGCCAGCACGAGGCCGATCATGCGGGTTCTCCTTCGTCGTGTACGGCGGGCGCCCCTGCGGACGCCCAGAAGCGGATGCTCTCGACGAGCACCAGCCCGGCCACGACCACGGCCAGGACCGTGAGCGCAACCTCGAACTGCTGTGCGGTGAGTGCCGCGGCCACCACGGTGACCAGCAGCGTTCGCCCTTCCTGCCCCCCGATGGCACGGACCAGCCAGGCCGGCGGTGCCCCGGCGTCGCCGCGGATGCGGTACACCGTGTCGTAGTGATGGTAGGCGACGGCGGCCACCAGGCCGAAAGCCGCGGGAAGGGTTCCGTTCACCCCGGATTTGCTTGCGAGGACGAGGACGGTGCCGTACTCGGCGGCCCGGAACAGCGGCGGGACCAGCCAGTCGAGGGCGCCCTTGAGCGGGCGGGCGAGGGCCTGGCCGGAGGCCAGCGCGTACACGACGGCGCCGGCGACCGGCGCCCAGGTGACGCCGGAGAAGAGGGAGACGGTGAGAACCGCCACTCCGGCGAGCGCCACCAGCAGCGGGAGGCCGAGCGGGGCGGGCAGCGCGCGGGAGACGAATCGGGCGAGCGGGCCGTTGTCGGCGAGGTCGGCCAGTGCCCGGGCGGCCCGGTCGGTCCGCCTGGCCTTGCGGGTCAGTGACCGCAGCACGCGCCCGGCCGTGGTGTAGGTCGCGGCGAGGGCGCAGCCCACGAGCAGCACGCAGAACGTGATCCGCGGGGTCGCCACCGCGGTCAGGACGGCTATGAGGGCCCATCGTTCACCGATGGGCAGGACTATCATCCGGCGCACCCAGACCGTCCAGCCCACGCTGTCGAGCTTGTCGGAGAGGGCCGCGGTGGGGCTGGTGTTGGCGGTGGCGTCGTGGTTGGCCTCGTTGAAGGAGAAGTCGACCACGTGCCGGCAGGTCTGCAGGATCATCGCGCCGAGCGCGAGGGCCCACACGTCGTCGTGGCCGCCGCCCCGGACCGCGCCGAGGGCGAGGCCGGCGTAGTAGGCGTACTCCTTGGCCCGGTCGAAGGTGGCGTCGAGCCACGCGCCGAGGGTGGAGTACTGCAGGGAGTAGCGGGCCAGCTGGCCGTCGGTGCAGTCCAGGACGAAGGACGCGATCAGGAGCACGCCGGCCGCGACGAACCCGGGGCGGGTGCCGGTGGCCGCGCAGCCCGCCGCGATCAGGGCGGTGAGCAGCGAGGCGGTGGTGACCTGGTTGGGGGTCAGTCCGCGCCGGGCGCACCAGCGGGCGATGTACCGGGAGTACGGGCTGATGAAGAAGGTGGTGAAGAAGCCGTCCCGGGCCTTCACCGCCGACTTCAGGCGTACGGCCTCGTCGTCGACGGCGGCGACGGCCTGCCGCGCCTCGTTGCGGGACTGCGGGTCGGTGGGGACGACGGCGACCAGGCTGCCCAGCTCGGGGCGGTGCACGTCGGCGTCCAGGGCGGTGACCAGGCCGTCGACGGCGAGGGCGGTGCCGCCGCCGGCCGCGGCCTCCCGGGCCAGCGCCGAGGTCAGCGCCTGACGGCCGGCCGGCTGGGCGGTGACGGCGCCGGGTATCGCGGCGAGCGGGAAGCGCGGGTCGGTGAGACCGAGCCGCAGGGCGTGCGGGTGACCGACGAAGCGGGCGTCGACGACGGCGACCCGTCGGTCGGCGGGCACCGCGGCGAGAAGGGCCTGGGTGTCGGCGCTGTCCGCGGCCGTGGACACCTCGAAGCCGAGGGCCCGCAGATCGCTCTCCAACGACGATCCGGGGACCGGCTGGCCGGTGACGATGGCGGTCGGCAACCGAACTCACTCCCTGGGTGCGGCGCGGAGCGCCGGTCTACTGCGTGGTGGGGCGCGGTGTGCCTGGTGGCCCCCGGGCGGCATTCGGCAGAGGTTAGCGGATGGTGAGGACTGCTTGTTCACCGGCCGTTCACGGCCCGGACGACCCGCTCTGCCCCGGCCTTTGCCGAGATCATCATCCGCGATCGGGCCCCCGGCTCACAAACCGCGCTCGCGGAACGGACATCAAGGACATGGAGCACCACGGCCGGGGCCGGCGTCAACCGGCCGCCCCGGACATCGGGCGCCACACCGGCGACGCCTGAAGCCACCCTGGCCCGGAGTTTGTTTCCGCAGCTCAGAGCTTACGACTAGGGTGATCAACGGCGCGTCGGCGGATACCCCCCACCCGTAATTGACCGTGCTTCCGGACGGAAGGGAAGAGACGTACCCCACGGGGGCAGGGCACGACCACGGCCACCCCCACGGCCACCCGCCCCGGACCACCGGAACGGCTGGTGCCGGCTCCCCCGGCGTCCTGGTGTTCGACACCCCCGGGCGGTTCCCGTTCGTACCCGTAGGGCACGATCAACTACCGGGTCCCTCTTCCGGCGTGCCCGTGCCGGGAAGTGCCGGGAGTGTCGGATTCGTACGGCAGACTTGGTGCGAGGACCGAGGCGAAGGATGGGTATGCCGATCACACCTGCCACCGCGACGCACAGCACGTCGGAGGGCACAACGGACGCGATCTTGCTCGAACTCGTCGACGAGAAGGGTGTGACCATCGGGACCGCGGAGAAGCTGGCCGCGCACCAGCCACCCGGGCAGCTGCACCGGGCCTTCTCCGTCTTCCTCTTCGACGAACAGGGCAGACTCCTGCTCCAGCAGCGGGCGCTGGCGAAGTACCACTCCCCCGGCGTGTGGTCCAACACCTGCTGCGGCCACCCCTACCCCGGTGAGGCCCCCTTCGCGGCCGCGGCCCGCCGCACCTTCGAGGAGCTGGGGGTCTCCCCCTCGCTGCTCGGCGAGGCGGGCACGGTCCGCTACAACCACCCGGACCCGGCCTCCGGGCTGGTCGAGCAGGAGTACAACCACCTGTTCGTCGGCATGGTGCAGGCGGCGCTCGCGCCGGACCCGGAGGAGGTCGGGGAGACCGCCTTCGTGACGGCCGCCGAACTCGCCGAGCGGCACGCCCGGGACCCCTTCTCGGCGTGGTTCATGACCGTGCTGGACGCGGCCCGTCCGGCGATCAGGGAGCTGACGGGCCCGTCCGCGGGCTGGTGAGCGGCCTCACGGCAGCGTCGCGGGTTTGAGCGGCAGGGCGGCCCAGATCACCTTGCCGCCGCTCGCCGTGTGCTCCACGTCCACGACCCCGCCCGCCTCCCAGGCCACCTCCCGTACCAGCAGCAGTCCCCGGCCGCCGGTCTGCCCGTGGTCGGCCTCCAGCGCGGTCGGGCGGTAGGGGTGGTTGTCCTCCACCGACACCCGCACCCACTCGGCGCCGACGGCGACCTCGACGGCCAGCACCGGCGACAGCAGCGCCGCGTGCTTGACCGCGTTGGTGACCAGCTCGGAGACGATCAGCAACAGTCCGTACTCCAGGTCCTCGGAGACCGGGACGCCCTGCCGCTGGAGCAGGTCCCGTACGGCGCGCCGCGCCTGCGGGACCGAGGCGTCCACGGCGGCGGCGGTGAACCGCCAGACCCCTTCGTACGGCAGCGGTTCCGGCGCCTGAGGGCCGCCTCCCTCTGGACGCGGGTATTGCCCACGCCCGTGGTTCTCCATCGTCCGGTCGCCACCCTCGCGCTCGATTGTCACCACACGACGAGTGTTGGCAACGACCCCCTCCGCCCCGGATGACTGAACACAAGTCAGCAACTATCGAACGATTCTGACCGTCGACGCGTGACAAGGTCGGTTGAACGACCGCTCCTGTTCCAGAAATGCCGACTTTCTGCACTATTACGGTTGTACTGCAACACCCGGGCGGGGCCGCCCCGGTCCGGGGCGGCGTCACGCCGATACCATCCGGGCCATGGAGCCCCACCTCGCCCACCAGGTCACCGGCGCCGTCGCCACGGTGGTCATCCACAACCCGGCCAAGCGCAACGCGATGACCGCGGCCATGTGGCGTGCCCTGCCGCCCCTTCTCGACGGGCTGTCGGGCGATCCGGACGTCCGGGTCCTCGTGCTGACCGGCGAGGGCGCGACCTTCTGCGCCGGTGCCGACATCTCCAGCCTCCAGGGCTCCCCCGCCGAGGCACAGTCCCTCGCGGTCGCCGCCGAGGAGGCGCTCGCCGCGTTCCCCAAGCCGACGCTCGCCGCGGTCCGCGGCCACTGCGTCGGCGGCGGTTCGCAGCTCGCGGCCGCCTGCGACCTGCGGTTCGCCGAGGAGGGCGCGCTCTTCGGCGTGACGCCCGCCCGGCTCGGGATCGTCTACCCGGCCTCCTCCACCCGCCGCCTGGTCTCCCTGGTCGGGCCGGCCGCCACCAAGTACCTGCTGTACTCCGGCGAACTGATCGGCACCGAGCGGGCGCTGCGCACCGGCCTGGTCGACGAGGTGCTGCCACAGGGCGGACTGGCCGGACGGGTGGAGGAGTTCGCGCGGATCCTGACCGCGCGCTCCCAGCTGACGCAGGCGGCGGCGAAGGAGTTCGCCGACGGGCGCACCGACCGCGACGAGCACTGGACCGCGCAGGCGCGGGGCAGCGGCGACGCCGCCGAGGGCGTCGCCGCGTTCCTGGAGCGCCGCAGGCCCGGCTTCAGCTGGGCTGTTCCCGGCCGAGGATGAACCGGCTTTGGGAGCGGAGCAGTTCGACCACCTCGGCCGGTGCCCGCCGCGGCGAACCCGCGTCGTAGGGCGGCCGCGGGTCGTACTCGATCCCGAGCTGCACGGTCTGGGCGACGGCGTCCCCGGCGATCCGGCCGAGCAGGGCGAGCCCCATGTCGATGCCGGAGGAGACGCCGGCGGCGGTGACGTACTTGCCGTCGGTGACGACCCGTTCGCCCGTCGGTTCGGCGCCGTACCGCCGCAGTTCCTCCAGGGCCAGCCAGTGCGAGGTCGCGCGGCGGCCGTCCAGGAGGCCGGCGGCGGCGAGCAGGAGGGAACCGGTGCACACCGACGTGGTCCAGGTGCTGGCGGCGTCGGCGGCGCGGATCCAGTCCAGGAGCGCGCGGTTGCCCATCTGCGGGGTCTGGCCCGGGCCGCCGGGAACGACCAGGACGTCGGGGCTCGGCACGTCGGCGAGGCTCTTCCCGGCGACCAGGGCGAGGGTGCCGTTGTCGGTGCGCACGGGGCCCGCCTCCTCGGCGACGAAGACGGTCTCGGACTCCGGGAGGCGGCCCAGGGTCTCGTACGGGCCCACGGCATCCAGGGCGGTGAAGCGGTCGAAGAGGACGATCGCGATCTGCATGGCACTCCTAACGGGGCGGGAAGGCCGGGGCGGGGCTGAACCTGCGCCGGTACTCGGCGGGACTCGCGCCGAGCCCTCGGAGGAAGGCACGGCGCATCGCTTCGGGCGTGCCGTAGCCGCTGGCGCGGGAGACCTCCTCGACGCCGTCGCCGGTGTCCTCAAGGAGCCGCCGGGCGTGTTCCAGCCGGACCCGGTCGACGTAGCGGCCGGGTGTGGTGCCGGTCTCGGCCTGGAAGGCGCGGGCGAAGTGACGGGGCGAGAGCGCGGCACGGGCGGCCAGCGCCTCCACGCTCAGATCGCCGTCCGGATGTTCGGTGATCCAGTGCTGGACCTCCCGGAGCGGTTCGCGCCGGGCGGTCTGGGCGGCCAGCTGGGCGCTGAACTGGGCCTGGTTGCCGGGCCTGCGCAGGAAGACCACCAGATGCCGGGCCACGGTGAGCGCCACGTCGCGGCCCAGGTCCTCCTCGACGAGGGCGAGCGCGAGGTCGATGCCGGAGGTGACGCCGGCCGAGGTGGCGACCCGGCCGTCCCTGACGTAGATCGGGTCGGGGTCGACGTCGACGGCCGGATGGTCGCGCGCCAGCTTGTCGCAGTACGCCCAGTGGGTGGTGGCCCGGTGGCCGTCCAGGAGTCCGGCCTCGGCGAGCAGGACGGCTCCGGTGCACACGGAGACGAGCCGTGCGGTGCGCGGGCCGTGCGCGCGCAGCCAGTCGACCAGCGCCGGGTCGGGGCGCCGGGTGCCCTGACCGCCGGGCACCAGGAGCGTGTGGGCCGCGGGCGCCCCGGCCAGCGCCGAGTCCGGTACGACGGTCAGCCCGCTGGAGGTGCGCACGGGCGCGCCGTCCAGGGAGGCCGTACGGATCCGGTAGCTGCCCGGTGTCTGCAGCTCGGCGCCCGCGAAGACCTCCACGGGGCCGGTGACGTCGAGACTCTGGACGCCGTCGAAGAGGACGACGAGTACGGTTCGCTGCGCCATGGAACCGATTGTTCGCCGAGGGGGCGATGGCCGCAATGACGGGTTCCCCACCTTTTCTGCCATGTCGCGGCGAAGACCGTGATGTTGGGACGCGCACGGCACTGGAGTCCGTACCGACCAGTCGGTAACGTGCTCGCCATGACCCCTGCCGTCCTCGAGCCGCGCGCCGGCCGCCGCTGTCACACCCTGCTCAACTCCCTGCACGCGACCCACTTCTTCAGCCCCGAGCTGGCCGAGGAACTGGCGGCGCTCGGGGTGACCCATCCGCGGGCCGTCAACTTCGCGGTGCGGGCCGCCGCGTTGGGGCCGGTCGGGCCGGGCACGGTGACGGCCACGTTCTACAACTACAAGTACGACCTGGTGGCCCGGCACGTCCCGGCCGTCTGGCGGACCGCCTCGCCCGCCGACGTCCTCGCCGCACGCGCGCGTGCCGTGGACGCCTCGATGCGGCGGCTGCTCGGCGCCGACGCGGTGGCCTCGGCGGAGATGGCCGAGGCCGCGGCACTCGCGCTGCGCGCCACCGAGGCGTGCTCCCGCTCCGGCCGCCCGCTCTACGCCGCGCACGCCGATCTGCCGGTGCCCGAGGAGCCGCACCTCGCCTACTGGCACGCCGCCACCCTGCTGCGCGAGCACCGCGGCGACGGCCACCTCGCGACGCTGCTCGCGGCCGGCCTGGACGGTCTGGAGGCCGTGGTGACCCACACCGCGACCGGCAAGGGCATGACCCCCAAGTGGGTGCTCGCCACGCGCGGCTGGAGCCGGGCGGACTGGGACGCGGCGGTGCTGCGGCTGCGCGAGCGCGGGCTGCTCGACGAGGCGGGCGAACCGACCGGGGCGGGAGCGGCCCTGCGGACGGAGATCGAGGCGGAGACGGACCGGCTGGACCGGGCTCCCTACGCACACCTGGGACCCGAAGGAGTGGCCCGGCTGACCGAACTGGCCAGGGAGTTCGCGGCGGCGGCCCTCGCCGCCGGCGCCTTTCCGGCCGATCTGGTCGGCAAGGGGTGAAAGCGGCCGGCTGAGCGTCCCCGCGGCGACTTCGTGTCGCGGAACGGCGCCCTGGGGCCCGGTTGTCGGTGTCACCTGCCACAATTGCCGCGCAACCTCAGTGGAGAAGGCGGTACGGGATCGTGACGACACCCGGGTCCCTGGTTCCAGGGTCCATCGAAGGCAGGATCGCCGAGGAGCTCGGCGTACGGGAGCGGCAGGTCAAGGCTGCCGTGGAGCTGCTCGACGGCGGTTCGACGGTGCCCTTCATCGCCCGCTACCGCAAGGAAGCGACCGAGATGCTCGACGACGCGCAGCTGCGCACGCTCGAGGAGCGGCTGCGCTACCTGCGGGAGCTGGAGGACCGCCGGACGGCGATCCTGGAGTCGGTGCGCGAGCAGGGCAAGCTCACCGAGGAGCTGGAGGCGCAGATCCGCGGCGCCGAGACCAAGGCGCGGCTGGAGGACATCTACCTGCCGTACAAGCCGAAGCGGCGCACCAAGGCGCAGATCGCGCGGGAGGCCGGCCTGGAGCCGCTGGCCGACGGGCTGCTCGGCGACCCGACGGTGGAACCGCAGGCCGCGGCCGCCGCGTTCGTGGACGCCGACAAGGGCGTCGCCGATCCGCAGGCGGCCCTGGAGGGCGCCCGCGCGATCCTCACCGAGCGGTTCTCCGAGGACGCCGACCTGATCGGCGAGCTGCGCGAACGCATGTGGGTGCGCGGCCGGCTGGCGGCGAAGGTACGGGAAGGCAAGGAGGAGTCGGGCGCCAAGTTCGCCGACTACTTCGACTTCGCCGAGCCGTTCACCGCGCTGCCCTCGCACCGCGTCCTGGCGATGCTGCGCGGCGAGAAGGAGGAGGTCCTCGACCTCGTCCTGGAGCCGGAGGAGGCGACCGAGGGGCCGTCGTCGTACGAGGGCATCGTCGCCCACCGGTTCGGGATCGCCGACCGGGGCCGGGCGGCCGACAAGTGGCTGACGGACACGGTCCGCTGGGCCTGGCGCACCCGCCTGCTGGTCCACCTCGGCATCGACCTGCGGCTGCGGCTGCGCACGGCCGCCGAGGACGAGGCGGTCGACGTCTTCGCGGCCAACCTGCGCGACCTGCTGCTCGCGGCACCGGCCGGCACCCGCGCCACCCTGGGCCTGGACCCCGGTTTCCGTACCGGTGTGAAGGTCGCCGTCGTCGACGCCACCGGCAAGGTCGTCGCCACCGACGTCATCTACCCGCACGTCCCGGCCAACAAGTGGGACGAGGCGCTGGCCAAGCTGGCCCGGCTCGCCACCGAGCACGCGGTCGAGCTGGTCGCGATCGGCAACGGCACGGCGTCCCGCGAGACCGACAAGCTCGCCGGTGACCTCATCACCCGGCACCCGGAGCTGAAGCTCACCAAGGTGATGGTGTCGGAGGCCGGCGCGTCGGTGTACTCCGCGTCCGCGTTCGCCTCCCAGGAGCTGCCCGGCATGGACGTGTCGCTGCGCGGCGCCGTCTCCATCGCCCGCCGGCTCCAGGACCCGCTCGCCGAGCTGGTGAAGATCGACCCGAAGTCCATCGGTGTCGGCCAGTACCAGCACGACCTGTCCGAGGTGAAGCTGTCACGGTCGCTGGACGCGGTGGTGGAGGACTGCGTGAACGGCGTGGGCGTGGACGTGAACACCGCGTCGGCGCCGCTCCTGTCCCGGGTCTCCGGCATCACCTCGGGTCTCGCCGAGAACATCGTGGCGCACCGCGACGCCAACGGCCCGTTCACCTCCCGGAACCAGCTGAAGAACGTGGCGCGGCTCGGCCCGAAGGCGTACGAGCAATGCGCCGGCTTCCTGCGCATCCGCGGCGGCGACGACCCGCTGGACGCGTCGAGTGTCCACCCCGAGGCGTACCCCGTGGTGCGGCGCATGGTGAAGGCGTCCAACCAGGAGGTGGCGGCGCTCATCGGCAACACGGCGGTGCTGCGCTCGCTGAAGCCGGGCGACTTCGTGGACGAGACGTTCGGTCTGCCGACCGTCGGCGACATCCTCAGGGAGCTGGAGAAGCCCGGCCGCGACCCGCGCCCGGCCTTCAGGACGGCCACCTTCAAGGAAGGGGTCGAGAAGATCTCCGACCTGTCCTCCGGCATGATCCTGGAGGGGGTCGTCACGAACGTGGCGGCGTTCGGCGCGTTCATCGACATCGGCGTCCACCAGGACGGTCTGGCCCACGTCTCCGCGCTGTCGAAGACGTTCGTCAAGGACCCGCGGGACGTGGTGAAACCCGGCGACATCGTCAAGGTGAAGGTCCTGGACATCGACGTCCCGCGCAAGCGGATCTCGCTGACCCTGCGGCTGGACGACGAGGCCGCGCCCCAGGGCGGCGGGAAGCCGGGTGAAGGCGGCGAGCGGCGCCAGCGCGGCGGGCGCCCGCCGCAGCAACGCCAGCAGGGCGGCGGCGGACGCGGCGGCCAGGGCCAGGGCGGCGGTGCCCGGCAGGCCCCGGCACCCGCCAACAGCGCGATGGCCGACGCCCTGCGCCGGGCAGGCCTGCTGGACGGCGGGAAGAAGGGCAGGCGCTGACCCTGCCCTCCGGGGCGGGGAGCCGCCGAGCCGTCGCCGTGGCGGTGCGCGTGCCGTGGACGCATCCCGCGTACACGGCACGCGCGCCGCGGTGGACGGCTTGCGCGCCGCCGTCGCCGCCCGACGGGCCGCGCCGGGTCCGGGCTAGCGCTCGGTGACCTTGCCCGCCGCGACCTCCAGGCGGCGGGTCACGTGCACCGCGTCGAGCATGCGGCGGTCGTGCGTGACCAGCAGGAGGGTGCCCTCGTAGGAGTCGAGGGCGGACTCCAGCTGTTCGATCGCGGGCAGGTCGAGGTGGTTCGTCGGCTCGTCCAGGACGAGCAGGTTGACGCCGCGGCCCTGGAGCAGCGCGAGCGCGGCGCGGGTCCGTTCGCCGGGTGACAGGGTCGCGGCCGAGCGCCTGACGTGGTCCTGCTTGAGCCCGAACTTCGCCAGCAGGGTACGGACTTCGACCGGTTCGGTGTCCGGGACGGCCGCGCCGAAGGCGTCCAGCAGGGTCTCGGTGCCGTGGAAGAGCTTGCGGGCCTGGTCGACCTCTCCGACCACGACCCCCGAGCCGAGCGCGGCGTGCCCCGCGTCCAGCTCCACACGGCCCAGCAGGGCGGCGAGCAGGGTCGACTTGCCGGATCCGTTCGCGCCGGTCACCGCGACCCGGTCGGCCCAGTCGATCTGCAGGGTCACCGGTCCGAAGGCGAAGTCACCGCGGCGCAGTTCGGCGTCGCGCAGGGTGGCCACCACCGAACCGGAGCGCGGGGCCGCCGCGATCTCCATGCGCAGCTCCCACTCCTTGCGCGGCTCGTCGACCACGTCCAGGCGTTCGATCATGCGCTGGGTCTGGCGGGCCTTGGCGGCCTGCTTCTCGCTGGCCTCGCTGCGGAACTTGCGGCCGATCTTGTCGTTGTCGTTGCCCGCCTTGCGCCGGGCGTTCTTGACGCCCTTGTCCATCCAGGAGCGCTGCGTCTGCGCGCGGTCCTGGAGGGCGGCCCGCTTGTCGGCGTACTCCTCGTAGTCCTCGCGGGCGTGCCGCCGGGTCGTGTCGCGTTCCTCCAGGTAGGCGTCGTAGCCGCCGCCGTAGAGGTTGATCTGTCCCTGGGCGAGGTCGAGTTCGAGCACCTTGGTGACGGTGCGGGTGAGGAACTCGCGGTCGTGGCTGACGACGACCGTGCCGGCGCGCAGGCCGGTCACGAAGCGTTCGAGCCGTTCCAGGCCGTCCAGGTCGAGGTCGTTGGTGGGCTCGTCGAGGAGGAAGACGTCGTAGCGGGACAGGAGCAGGGAGGCGAGGCCCGCGCGGGCGGCCTGGCCGCCGGAGAGGGAGATCATCGGCTGGTCGAGGTCGACGGCCAGGCCGAGGGAGTCGGCGACCTCCGCGGCGCGCTCCTCCAGGTCGGCGCCGCCGAGGCCGAGCCAGCGTTCCAGGGCGGTGGCGTAGGCGTCGTCGGCGCCCGGTGCCCCGTCGACCAGGGCCTGGGTCGCCTCGTCCATCACGCGCTGGGCCTCGGCGACCCCGGTGCGGCGGGCCAGGAAGGCGCGCACGGTCTCGTCCGGCCGGCGCTCCGGCTCCTGGGGCAGGTGGCCGACGGCCGCGGTCGGCGGGGAGAGCCGCACCTCGCCCTGTTCCGGCGCGGTGAGTCCGGCGAGCAGGCGGAGCAGGGTGGACTTGCCCGCGCCGTTGGCACCGACCAGCCCGATCACGTCGCCGGGGGCGACGACGAGGTCGAGCCCGGCGAAGAGGGAGCGGTCGCCGTGCCCGGCGGCGAGGTTCTTGGCGACGAGAGTGGCAGTCATCAGGAGGCCGATCCTAATGCGCCGCGGGCACGCCCCGAGCCCGGTCTCCGGCCGGTCAGGCCGTCACGGCCGCCGCCGGAACGCTCTCGGTGTCGCCGGGGATGTCGGCGCCGGTGCCGATGGCGCGCAGGTCCGCCGCCGGCTTGGCGAGGAGGGCGACACGAGCGCCGATCAGCAGGACCCGGCGGCCCGGCGGCGGACCTGGGTGGTGAAGATCGCGGGCGGGACGTCGGAGGCGAGCGGGGGGACGGCGTCCGGGCCGGGGAGCCGGAAGGGCAGCGGGGACCCGTCGACGACGAAGTCCACGAAGTCCCGGTGGACCTCGTGGCCGCCGCCGGCGCGCGTCGCCGGAGCCGGCCCGAGGGTCGCGTTTGCGGCGGACCTGCTGTGCGTTTTCCCCGCGGCCGGCCGGGCTGAGCGCAGCATGACATGGTCGGCTAGCGTCCCGGCATGGACCGTGAGCTGAGTGGTGACGTGATCGTGGTCGGTGGCGGGGTCGTCGGGCTGACCACGGCGGTGGTGCTGGCCGAGCGCGGACGGCGGGTGCGGGTCTGGGCCCGGGAGAGCGGCGGGCGTACGACCTCGGCGGTCGCGGGCGGCCTGTGGTGGCCGTACCGCATCGAGCCGGAGCGGCTGGTAGGCGAGTGGGCGCTCACCTCGCTGGCGGTGTACACGGAGTCGGCGGAGCGGTCCGCGCGGACGGGCGTACGCCTGGTCGAGGGTGTGCACGACGGGCTGCGGCTGGACGGGCTGGGTTCCTGGGCGGCGCGGGTGCCGGGCCTCGCCGACACCGCCGAAGGGCTCTCGGCGCGGCTGCCGTTGATCGACATGCCGGTCCATCTCGCCTGGCTGCGCGAGCGGTTGGAGAAGGCGGGCGGGACGGTCGAGGAGCGGGAGGTGCGCGCGCTGGGCGAGGTTCCGGCCGCGGTCGTGGTCAACTGCACCGGTCTCGGTGCCCGTTCGCTGGTCCCCGATCCGTCGGTGCGTCCGGTGCGCGGGCAGCTGGTCGTGGTGGAGAACCCGGGGGTCGACACCTGGTACACCTCGGTCGACGCACCCGCGGACGAGTCCGCGACGGCCGGCGAGGGCGTCTCCGCCTACTTCTTCCCGCAGCCCGGCGGGCTGATCCTCGGCGGCACGGC
Source organism: Streptomyces sp. NPDC101237 (assembly GCF_044767465.1). Lineage (NCBI taxonomy): Bacteria > Bacillati > Actinomycetota > Actinomycetes > Kitasatosporales > Streptomycetaceae > Streptomyces > Streptomyces sp. NPDC101237. The sequence continues at coordinate 26,800 of NZ_JBIWNY010000034.1, forward strand.
GCACGAGGACGCCTGGTCCCTGGAGCCGGATCCGGCCGTCGCGGCCGGGATCGTGGCGCGGTGCGCGGCGGTCCGGCCGGAGATCGCCGGGGCGCGCGTGCTGGAGCACCGCGTGGGGCTGCGGCCGTACCGGGACACGGTCCGGCTGGAGCGTGAAGTCCTGCCGGACGGGCGGGTGCTGGTGCACAACTACGGGCACGGCGGGGCCGGGGTCACGGTGGCCTGGGGCTGTGCCCTGCAGGCGGCCGGGCTGGTGGATCCGGGCCCGGCCGCCTGAGCGGTCAGCTCGCCGGGACCCGCCGCACGGTGTGCGGGACGCGCACTCCGGTCAGCCGGCCGGCGCCGGGAGCGGTCCAGCGGGCGCCGGTCGCGCGGGTGAACGCGGGGGCTCCGCCGACGAGCGGGACCTCGGCCGCGGTACGGGACAGGTCCAGGGTGAGCGTCGGTGTCGTGGACGGCGGATCGATGAGGTCCTTGTCCGTGCCCGCGACGATCAGCGCCAGGCGGTGTCCCTTGGGTACGACGTGGTCGGTGGCCGCCAGGTCGAGGGTGATCGTGTACGTGCGGCCCGGGGTGAGCGGGACGCCGTGGCCGGGGTCGGCGTAGGTGCCGAGGTCGGCCCAGCCGCGGCTGAAGACGGTGTAGTCGACGGCCTTGGTCTTCGCCGCGGTTCTCAGGAAGCAGGCGCTGTCACCGGCCGTGCTCTCGCCCCAGCAGGTGCGGTCGGTGAGGGTGGTGATGCCCTCGGCGCCGTCGGCGTAGTCCCGGATGGTGTCGGGGCCGAGGTCGACCAGGACGGCGGTCAGGTGGGCCGTCGAGGTGGTCGGGGTGGCGGTGACCGTGACCTCGGACGACCCGGACAGCCGCAGGTCCCGGGTGAGCGGCGCGGTGAGGAAACCGGCCTTGTCGGCGGTCGGGGTGGCGAGCTGGGCCGCCCAGTCGGTCTCGCTCTGCGCCGGGTCGTCGGTGAACGTCTCGGTCCCGAAGCCGCGCTTCACCCCGAGGGTGCCCACCCCTGCCCGGGTGCCGGCGGCGGGCCGCAGGGTGGTGGCCGTGGTGCCGCGCGGCGGCCAGACGGAGGAGGTCACCCACTGGTCGGGGTGGCGTTCGACGTCGGCCATCGGTTCGCGGTCGATGCCGTTGTCGTAGCCGAGGAGTTCGTGGTCGAACCAGCGGTGCAGGGTGTCGACCCAGGCGCCGCGCCGGTAGTCGAAGGGGTCGACGTGCCCGGTCTGGGAGAGCCAGATCTTGCGCTCGACGCCGTTCTTGGCGAGGGCGTCCCACCACTGGCCGAAGTTCTTGGTGCGGACGTTGAGGTCCTGCATGCCGTGCACGAGGAAGACGCTGGCCTTCACCTTGGACGCGTCCTTGACGTAGTCGCGTTCGGTCCACAGGCCGGTCCAGTCGCCGGTGCGCGGGGCGCCGTCGACCAGCTTCTGCTGGACGGCGCCGCACTTGGCGTAGGCGTCGTCGCTCTCCACCGCGCCGGCCAGCCAGTCGGGCCCGGAGTCGTACAGCGGGGCCCCCTGGGCGAAGTAGTAGTCGTACCAGGAGGAGATGGAGCTGATCGGGACGATCGTCCTGAGGCCCTTGACGCCGGTCGCGGCGACGCCGTTGGCGATGGTGCCGTCCCAGCTCTTGCCGATCATGCCGGTTCTGCCGTTGGTCCAGGTCGCCTTGACCGCCGTGCCGCCGGTGCGGCTGCTGTAGGCCTTGGCACGGCCGTTCAGCCAGTCGACGACGGCCTTCGCGGACTGGATGTCCGAGCGGCCGCCGACGTCGACGCAGCCGTCGGAGCGGTTGGTGCCGGCCAGGTCGACGCCGACGACGGCGTAGCCGCGGGGCACGAAGTAGTTGTCGTAGAACAGCGGCATCCGGACGACGTTCCCGGCGGCGTCGTACGTCTTGAGCTGGCTCTCGTTGCCGCGTCCGCAGCAGGAGTAGTAGGGGCTGGCGTCCATGATGACCGGCACCTTGCGGCCCTGGGCGGCGGGTTCGGCGGGCCGGACGATGTCGGCGGCCACCCGGTCGGTCCTGCCGTCGCCGTCGGAGTCGAGGCCGGTGTCCACCCAGACGGCCTCGCGGATGGCGCCGGCGTAGGAGTAGACGGGCCGGCTCTCGCGCGGGCCCCGGCCGGCCGCCTGGGCGGCGACGGGGCTGAGGAAGGCGGCCGCCAGGGCCGCGACGACCGCGATGACGAACGGTCTCCAGGTCGTGAAGCGCGTACGTTTCGGCATGCGGCGGACGCTACCCCGGTCAACTCCCGCGCAAAAGACGGCACCTGAGTGACCGAAGGATCTGATTGCGGCCGAATGGCGATCGTGTGACACCGGGGGCCGTGGACAGGCGAGGGGCCACAGGGACTCAATAGGCTCCGAACAGTTTCCCTGCTCCGTCGACCTGGTGTTCCGCCCGCGCGTGGCGGGACGCCTCGGCCCCCTACCGATCTGGAGTTCTCGTGCACCGCAGAATCCTCGCGCCCGGCGCACTGGCGGCGGCCTCCCTCCTGCTGGCGGTCCCGGCGTCGGCCGCGGGCCACAGCCCCGGCGCGCCGGGCATCGGCGACCCCTACTACCCGTACTACGGCAACGGCGGGTACGACGTCTCCCACTACGACCTGCGCCTGCAGTACCAGCCGGCCACCGACGAGCTGTCGGGCACCGCGACGATACTGGCGCGCACCACGCAGGACCTGTCCAGCTTCGACCTGGACTTCCTGCTGGACGTGAGCGAGGTGCGGGTCAACGGCGCGAAGGCCGCCTTCACCACCTCCGGGCAGCACGAGCTGGTCGTCACCCCGGCGTCGCCGCTGGACAAGGGCACGCCGGTCACGGTCGTGGTCCGCTACAGCGGGGTGCCGTCCACGAAGAGCGCGTACGGCTTCAGTACCTGGCACCGCACGCCTGACGGGGCGGTGGCGGCGGACGAGCCCGAGTCCGCCTGGTGGTGGTATCCCAGCAACGACCACCCGCTGGACAAGGCGACCTACGACGTCTCGGTCGCCGTCCCGGACGGCACCCAGGTCGTCTCCAACGGGCTGCTCCAGTCGAGCAGTTCGCAGCGCGGCTGGACCCGCTACAACTGGCGTCAGAACAAGCCGCAGGCGACCTATCTGACCACCCTGGCCGTAGGGAGGTTCGACATCACGAGGAGCACCTCCGAGGGCGGGGTGCCGGTCGTGAACGCCTACAGCAGGGACCTCGGCGACAACGACGGGGCGGCCCGGGCGAGCGTGGAGCGCACCGGGGAACTCGTGGACTGGCTCTCCGGCTACTTCGGGCCGTACCCGTTCAGCTCGGCCGGCGGGTACGTGCCGAACACGACGACGGGGTATGCGCTGGAGACGCAGAGCCGCGTGTACTACAGCCCCAGGCAGTTCGCGAACGGCTCCAACACCTCCGTGGTGGTGCACGAGCTGGCGCACCAGTGGTACGGCGACGACGTCTCCCTCAAGGGCTGGAAGGACATCTGGCTCAACGAGGGCTTCGCCCGGTACGCGCAGTGGCTGTGGTCCGAGCACGAGGGCGAGGGCACGACGCAGGAACTGGCCGACTACGTGTACGCGTCGCACCCGGCCGACGACCCGTTCTGGACGGTCAGGCCCGGGGATCCGGGCCCGGACGACCAGTTCGACATCGCCGTCTACGACCGCGGGGCGCTGGCGGTGCAGGCGCTGCGGAACGCGGTCGGTGACGACGCGTTCTTCACGATCCTGAAGGGCTGGCCGAAGGAGCACGCGTACGGCAACGCGTCGGTGGCCGACTTCGAGCAGTACGCCGAGAAGGTGTCAGGGAAGTCGCTGTCGGCGCTGTTCGACACGTGGCTGTTCGAACCGACGAAGCCGGTGACGCCGGCGGCGACCGCGCTCAGGGCGGCGGCGACGCCGGTCCAGCCGAAGTCCTGGAAGAAGATCGAGGCCACGAACGACGTGCACTAGCCGGTCGCCGGGTGCGCCGCACGGGGAACCGCGGACCGGTCACGGCCGGTCACGCGGTTCCCCGCGCCCCTGCCGGGACGTGTCCTCGCCGTGGTCGTAGACGGTGACCGGGACGCGGCGGGCCGCCAGACGCCGGGCTGTCAGCGGTTCGACGCGCGACCAGGTCCCGCCCGCCAGACCGCAGCCTATGCGGGGCATGTGGACGGAGGCGCCCAGTTCCAGCGCCTTGCCGGCCAGCGTGTCCAGCGCCGTGTCGATCGCCTCGTAGCGGACCGGGGCGCCCTTGCCGCCGGTTCGGATGCCGTGCTGGCCGATCATGTTGGCCACCCACAGGTGGTGGCCGACTTCGACCAGCTGGACCGCGCCCAGGGCGAAGTCGTTGCCCGCCCGGTCGCGGTGCCAGGCCCGGTAGGCCTTCTCCGGTTCCGGCCAGCGGCGCGAGAGCGCCAGGACGAAGCCCCTCCCCCAGCCGCCCGTGTCGTTGCAGACATGGGCGATCACCTTGACGCCCTCGCCCGACGGAGCGGTGGCGTCACCCCGGACATACGTGATCTGCGACATGACGCCACCGTAGACGACACCACTGACAAGGGCGTCGGCCTGCTACTTCGTGAGCTGTGACGGTTCCTGGCCGGCGGTCTGGGAGACCCGGCGGCGGACTCCGAACCAGCCCGCCACCAGCAGGACGGCGATGATCGGGATCAGCAGGAGGGTCTTGCGGCCCACCTCCGCGTCGTTCCACATCATGCCGAGGCAGACCATCAGGAAGGCGATCGTGGCGATCTCGGTGTACGGGCTGAAGCGGAGGCGGAACGACGGCCGGTCGACCAGTCCCTCCTTGGCCCGGCGGACGAAGATCAGGTGGCAGATCATGATGATCACCCAGGTGCTGATGATGCCGAGGGAGGCGACGTTCAGCACGATCTCGAAGGCCTGGCTGGGCACCAGGTAGTTCAGCACGACACCGAGCACGCAGACCGCGCAGGTCAGCAGGATGCCGCCGTAGGGGACCTGGCTGCGGTTCATGCGGGAGGTGAACTTCGGCGCCGACCCGGCCACCGCCATGGAGCGCAGGATGCGGCCGGTGGAGTAGAGGCCGGAGTTGAGCGAGGACATCGCGGCGGTCAGGACCACCAGGTTCATGACGTCACCGGCACCCGAGATCCCGACCTTGGAGAGCACCGTCACGAAGGGGCTCTCGTCGGCGGAGTACACCGAGCCGGGCAGCAGCAGCGCCAGCAGGACGACCGAACCGACGTAGAAGACGCCGACCCGCCACATGATCGAGTTCACCGCGCGCGGGACGACCTTCTCCGGCTCGGCGGTCTCGCCGGCCGCGACACCGACCAGTTCCAGCGCCGCGTACGCGAAGATCACGCCCTGCATGACCAGGACGACCGGCATCAGGCCGTGCGGCAGGACGCCGCCGTGGTCGTCGATGACGCTCAGGCCCGGGGTCCGGCCGTCGACCTTGTGCTGGGTGGCCAGGAGGAAGATGCCGATCAGCATGAAGCCGACCAGGGTGGCGACCTTGATGATTGCGAACCAGAACTCCATCTCGCCGAAGATCTTCACCGAGATGAGGTTCACCGTGAGCACCACGGCCAGCGCGATCAGCGCGAGCGTCCACTGCGGGATGCTGGTGAACATGCTCCAGTAGTGCGTGTAGAGCGCGATCGCGGTGATGTCGGCGATGCCGGTCGTCGACCAGTTGAGGAAGTACATCCAGCCGGCGACGTAGGCGCCCTTCTCGCCCAGGAACTCGCGCGCGTACGACACGAAGGATCCGGACGACGGGCGGTACAGGACCAGCTCGCCGAGGGCGCGGACGACGAAGAAGGCGAAGATTCCGCAGACCAGGTAGGCCAGCGCGAGGGCCGGGCCGGCGTTGTGGAGGCGTCCTCCGGCGCCGAGGAAGAGGCCCGTGCCGATCGCGCCGCCGATGGCGATCATGTTGACGTGGCGGGCCTTGAGGTCCTTGCTGTAGCCGGCGTCGCCCGCGTCCGCGGGCGTCTGTGCCGCGTCGGTCCGGGTGGCGACGGCCTGTGCCGTGTCCACGGCGTTCTTGCTCACAGGTGGTTTCCACTCTCTGGTGCGCCCGAGCGGATCACGCTCGGGTGTCCGGACGTTCTCGGTCGGCGCGCTCGGTGGATGGCACAGACCAAGGTGCCAGTTTCCCCCGGTCCCCTTCGCGTATGCGATGGCGCAGGTCACACAGCGGCACTTCTCACAAGATGGTGATCATGTCATGTGTGTGAACAAGTGACGAACAAACGATCATTCGCGGCATGGCGGTGCCGGTGTCACAGTGCCGCTGTGACAGCGATACTGCTGCGCATGACGACCGACACCGACAGCACGTCCGGCAAGCCGGCGCTCACCATCGACGAGCTGGCCGCCCGGGCCGGCACCACCGTGCGCACGGTCCGGTTCTACGGCACCAAGGGCCTGCTCCCGCCGCCGGTGATCGGTGCCCGCCGGGTGGGCCACTACGGACCCGGGCATCTGGCCCGGCTCGCGCTCATCGAGGAGCTTCGGCTCCAGGGCATGAGCCTGGCGGCGATCGAACGCTACCTGCACCGGCTGCCGCCCGGACTCACCGACGGGGACCTGGCCATCCACCGGGCCGTCGTCGCCTCCTGGGCCCCGGACACCGAGGAGCGGGTCGGCGCCGCGGAGCTGCGCCGCCGGGCCGGACGTCCGCTGGACGACGGGGACGTCGAGCGGCTCGTCGCGATGGACGCCGTACGGCCGGACGGCGACGCCTACCGCATCGACCCGGCCCTGTTCCGGCTCGCGGTCCAGCTCCTGGACCTGCCGCTGTCCGAGGAGGCGATCCTCGCCGCGCGCACGGTGCTGATCGAGCACTCGCGCGCGGCCGCCCACGCGCTGGCGCAGTTGTTCCGGGCGGAGGTGGCGGAGCGGACCGACGAGGACGTGAGGTCCCTGTCCGCCGATGTGCGGCCGCTGGTGGTCCAGGCACTGCTGACCACGTTCCAGCGCTCGCTCCGGCACGAGGTGCACCAGTGGCTCGCCGGACAGGAGGAGTCCCGGCCCTCCTGAGACGTGGGCCGGGACGGGACGGTCCGGTCAGCGGGCGTCCGTGAAGGTCTCCCCCTTGTCCGCCTTCTCCACCAGCAGGGCGGGCGGGGCGAAGCGGTCGCCGTAGGTCTCCGCCAGCTCGCGCGCGCGGGCCACGAAGCCGGGCAGGCCGCCCTCATAGCCGTTGACGTACTGGAGGACACCACCGGTCCAGCCCGGGAAGCCGATGCCGAACAGCGATCCGATGTTGGCGTCGGCGACCGAGGTCAGGACGCCTTCCTCCAGCAGGCGCACGGTGTCCAGCGCCTCGGCGAAGAGCATCCGCTCCTGCATGTCCCGGAACGGGATCTCGTGGCCGGGCTTCGTGAAGTGCTCGCGCAGGCCAGGCCAGAGCCCGGCGCGCTTGCCGTCCTCGGCGTAGTCGTAGAACCCGGCGCCGCCGCTGCGGCCGGGCCGCCCGAACTCGTCGACCATGCGGTCGACGACCGCCTCGGCCGGGTGCGCGGCCCAGGTGCCGCCGGCCTCCTCGACGGCCAGCTTCGACTCGCGGCGGATCTTCTGCGGCAGGGTGAGGGTCAGCTCGTCCATCAGGGAGAGCACCTTGGCCGGGTAGCCGGCCTGCGCCGCGGCCTGCTCGACGGAGGCGGGCTCGATGCCCTCGCCGACCATGGCGACGCCCTCGTTGATGAAGTGGCCGATCACGCGGGAGGTGAAGAAGCCGCGCGAGTCGTTGACGACGATCGGCGTCTTGTTGATCTGCCGGACCAGGTCGAAGGCGCGCGCCAGGGCCTCGTCACCGGTGCGCTCGCCCTTGATGATCTCCACGAGCGGCATCTTGTCGACGGGCGAGAAGAAGTGCAGGCCGATGAAGTCCTCCTGGCGCTCGACCCCCTCGGCGAGGGCGGTGATGGGGAGCGTGGAGGTGTTGGAGCACAGCAGGGCGTCGGGCGCGACGACCGACTCGATCTCCTCGAACACCTTGTGCTTGAGCGCGGTGTCCTCGAAGACGGCCTCGATGACCGCGTCGCAGCCGGCGAGGTCCCGCGGGTCGGCGGTGGGCGTGATCCGGGCGAGCAGCGCGTCCGCCTTCTCCTGGCTGGTGCGGCCCTTGGCGACGGCCTGGGCGCACAGCTTCTCGGAGTAGCCCTTGCCCTTGTGCGCGGCCTCGGCGGAGACGTCCTTGAGGACGACGTCGATGCCCGCGCGGGCGCACGAGTAGGCGATCCCGGCGCCCATCATGCCCGCGCCGAGGACGGCGACCTTGGTGACCTTGCGGGGCTCGACGCCCTGCGGCCGGTTGGCGCCGGAGTTGACGGCCTGCAGGTCGAAGAAGAACGCCTGGATCATGTTCTTCGAGATCTGGCCTGCGGCCAGCTCCACGAAGTAACGGGCCTCGATGACCTGGGCGGTCTCGAAGTCGACCTGGCTGCCCTCGACGGCGGCGGCGAGGATGCGGCGCGGCGCCGGGTAGGGGGCGTTGCCGGTCTGCTTGCGCAGCGAGGCGGGGAAGGCGGGCAGGTTGGCCGCGAACTTCGGGTTGGCCGGGGTGCCGCCGGGGATCCGGTAGCCCGGGACGTCCCACGGCTGGTGGGACTCGGGGTGGGCGTCGATGAAGGCGCGGGCCTTGGCGAGGAGGTCCTCGGGGCTGTCGGCGACCTCGTGGACCAGGCCGTTCTCCTGGGCCCTGCGGGCGTTGTACTGGGTGCCCTGGAGGAGGACCTTCAGCAGCGCGTCGGCGATGCCCAGCAGGCGGACGGTGCGCACGACACCGCCGCCGCCCGGGAGCAGGCCGAGGGTGACCTCGGGGCAGCCGATCTTCGTACCGGGCGTGTCGAGGGCGACGCGGTGGTGGCAGGCGAGGGCGAGTTCGAAGCCGCCGCCGAGGGCCGCGCCGTTGATGGCGGCGACCACGGGCTTGCCGAGGGTCTCGATGCGGCGCAGGTTGCGCTTGATGGCGAGGCCGCCGTCGAAGAGGTCCTGGGCGGTCTCGGGGGTGACCCGGATGAGGTCGCGCAGGTCGCCGCCGGCGAAGAAGGTCTTCTTGGCGGAGGTGAAGACGACGCCGCGGATCGAGTCCCGCTCGGCCTCCAGGCGGTCGGCGACCGCGGCGAGGGACTCGACGAAGGCCGCGTTCATGGTGTTGGCGGACTGGTTCGGGTCGTCCAGGACCAGGGTGACGACACCGGTGTCGTCCTTCTCCCAGCGGATGGTGGTGCTCTCGGTCATGTGAGGGTCTCCGTGAGGTCTCTTGGTTCCGCCGGGGTGGTCAGACGCGCTCGACGATCGTGGCGATGCCCATGCCGCCGCCCACGCACAGGGTGGCCAGCCCGTACCGCTTGTCCTGGCGCTCCAGCTCGTCCACGAGGGAGCCGAGGATCATGGCGCCGGTGGCGCCGAGCGGGTGGCCGAGCGCGATGGCGCCGCCGTTGACGTTGACCTTGTCCAGGGACAGGCCCATGTCCTTGACGAAGCGCAGCACGACCGCAGCGAACGCCTCGTTGATCTCGACCAGGTCGATGTCGTCGATGGTGAGGCCGGCCTTGGCGAGGGCCTTGCGGGTGGCCGGGGCGGGGCCGGTGAGCATGATGGTCGGCTCGGAGCCGGAGACGGCGGCCGCGATGATCCGGGCGCGCGGGGTGAGGCCGTGGCGCTCGCCGATCTCCTTCGAGCCGATGGCGACCAGGGAGGCGCCGTCGACGATGCCGGAGGAGTTGCCCGCGTGGTGGACGTGGTCGATCTTCTCCACCCAGTGGTACTTCTGCAGCGCGACCGCGTCGAAGCCGCCGAGTTCGCCGATGTCGGCGAAGGAGGGCTTGAGCTTGGCGAGGGAGTCGGCGGTGGTGCCGGGGCGCAGGTGCTCGTCGTGGTCGAGGACGACGAGGCCCGCGCGGTCCCTGACGGGGACCACGGACCGGTCGAAGCGGCCCTCCTTGACGGCCGTCGCCGCGCGTTCCTGGGAGAGCGCCGCGTACTCGTCGACGTCGCGCCGGGAGAAGCCCTCGATGGTGGCGATCAGGTCGGCGCCGATGCCCTGCGGCACGAAGTTCGTGGCCAGGTTGGTCATCGGGTCGTTGAACCAGGCGCCGCCGTCGGAGGCCATCGGCACCCGGGACATGGACTCGACGCCGCCCGCGAGGACGAGGTCCTCGAAGCCCGAACGGACCTTGGCGGCGGCCATGTTCACGGCTTCGAGGCCCGAAGCGCAGAACCGGTTCTCCTGGACGCCGGCGACGGTGTCGGGCAGGCCGGCGGCGATCGCGGCGATCCGCGCGATGTCGGAGCCCTGGTCGCCGACCGGGCCGACGACTCCGAGCACGATGTCGTCGATCGCGGCCGGGTCCAGGCCCGGGAAACGGTGCTGGATCTCGTGGATCAGACCGACGACCAGGTCGATGGGCTTCGTGCCGTGCAGGGCGCCGTTCGCCTTGCCGCGGCCGCGCGGGGTGCGGATCGCGTCGTACACGTACGCTTCGGTGCTCACTGACAAGCCTTTCAACGGGGGTTCGGTGGCGGTGGGGGTCAGAGCCAGTTCTTGACGGTCTCGACCAGACGGGCCGGGTCCGGGCCGACGGGGATCACGTCCAGCGTGGTCACGCCCGCTTCCCGGAAGGCGGCGATGCGCTCGCGGACGTAGCCCTCCGGGCCGCACAGGGATATGAGTTCGCAGAACTCGTCCGGTACGGCGGCCGCCGCGTCGCGGTGACGGCCGGCGAGGTAGAGCTCCTGGATGAGCCGGGCCTCCTTCTCGTAGCCGTAGGCGACGGCCAGGTCGTTGTAGAAGTTCTTGCCCGGTGCGCCCATGCCGCCGACGTACAGGGCGATCCTGGGGCGGGCCAGGTCGCGGGCGGCGGCCGCGTCCTCGCCGATGGCGAGCAGACCGCCGGCGACGACCCGCAGCGGCCCGAGGGACGGATCGCGGCGGGCGGCGCCCTCCGCGAGCGGGGTCCCCCAGACGTCCTTCGCCTTCTCGGGGATGAAGAGGGTGGGCAGCCAGCCGTCGGCGATCTCGGCGGTCATCCGGACGTTGGCGGGGCCCAGGGAGGCAACGTAGAGCGGGACCGCGGGGCGGACCGGCCTGGTGAGGATCTTCAGGGGCTTGCCGAGGCCGCCGGGGCGGGGCATGTCGGTGATGCCGTGGTGGTCGATGGTCTCGCGGCGCAGGATCCGCCGGGTCAGCTCGATGGTCTCGCGGGTCCGGCCCAGCGGCCTGTCGTACGCCTTGCCGTGCCAGCCCTCGACCACCTGCGGGCCGGAGGCGCCGAGCCCGATGACCGCCCGGCCGCCGGAGACCGCGTCGAGGCCCGCGGCCGTCTGGGCGATGAGGGCGGGGGTGCGGGAGTAGACGTTGAGGATCGCTGAGCCGATCTTCATCCGCTCGGTGCGGGCGGCCAGGTAACCCATGATGGTCGGCGAGTCGAAGCCGTAGGCCTCCGCGACCCAGACCGTGTCGAGGCCCGCCGACTCCAGCGCGGCCGCCCGGTCCGCCGCAGCGCGCGGGTCGCCCGCGTAGTCGAGGAAGGTCGAGAGCTCCATCAGGTGCGGTCCTTGTCGTCGTCGAGCAGGGCGGGTACGGCCCAGTCGCGGGCCACCTCGGCGGTGTCGGCGCCCGGCCGCGCGGGGGCGGTGCGCACGGTAGTCGGGGTGGCGGAGAAACGCGGGGCGGGGGCGGGCTGGGTGATGCCGCCGTGGTCGGTGAAGGTGCCGCGGGCGGCCAGATGGGGGTGGTGCGGGGCCTCGGACAGGGTGAGCACGGGGGCCACGCAGGCGTCGGAGCCGTCGAAGACGGCCGTCCACTCCTCGCGGGTGCGGGCCTTGAAGCGGGCCGCGACCCGCTCGCGCAGCTCGCCCCAGCGGGTCCAGTCCTTGCGGGCGTCGGCGAGGTCGTCGACATCGCCCAGCAGCCGCAGGAACTCGGCGTAGAACTGCGGCTCCAGGGCGCCGACCGCCATGTGTCCGCCGTCGGCGGTCTCGTAGGTGCCGTAGTACGGGCAGCCGCCGTCCAGCAGGTTGGCGGCGCGCCGGTCCTGCCAGCCGCCCGCGGCGACCATGCCGTGGATCATCGCGGCCAGGTGTGAGGTGCCGTCCACGATGGCGGCGTCCACCACCTGGCCGGCGCCGCCCGCGCGCGCGTGGTGCAGCGCGGCCAGGACGCCGACGACGAGGTAGAGGGAGCCGCCCGCGTAGTCGCCGAGCAGGTTGGCGGGGACCGCCGGGGGCTCGTCGGGGCGGCCGATCATGCCGAGGGTGCCGGTGAGGGCGATGTAGGCGATGTCGTGGCCCGCGCGCAGGGCCAGCGGTCCCTGCTGGCCCCAGCCGGTCATCCGGCCGTAGACCAGGGCGGGGTTGCGGGCGTGGCAGTCCTCGGGGCCGACGCCGAGGCGCTCGGCGACGCCGGGGCGGTAGCCCTCGATCAGGATGTCGGCGCGTGCGGCCAGGTCGAGGACGCGGTCGGGGCCGTCCGGGTCCTTCAGGTCGACGAGCACCGAGCGCTTGTTGCGGTTGGTGACGTCGTACGCCGGGTCGATCGCGAGGCCGGGACCGCCGGGCCGGTCGACGCGCACCACGTCGGCGCCGAGGTCGGCCAGGAGCATGGCCGCGAACGGGCCCGGTCCGATGCCTGCCAGCTCCACCACGCGCACGCCGGAGAGCGGGCCGTGTCCTGGCGTCCCTGCCGCGGTCATGCCGCCCCCAGTCATTGACACCACTGATGTAACACCGACGATGCTAGGAACACGTTCCACCGGACACAAGGGTGAACGAGCAAGCGCTTAGTCAAGATACCCGGTGGGGGTGCGTGCGCACTCCTCACGCTAGCCTCAGCCACCGACAACGGCACGGGTTGCACGACCGAGAGGTGTCATGAGCAGGCTGAAGATGACGGACCGTCCCTACGACATCGTGCTCTTCGGGGCCACCGGCTTCGTCGGTGAACTCACCGCCGGCTACCTCGCCGCCCACGCGCCCCAGGGGCTGCGCTGGGCGATCGCGGCCCGGGACGAGCGCAGGCTGGAGTCCCTGCGCGAGCGGCTGCCGGCCGGCACCGACGTCGGACTGCTGCGCGCCGACGTCGCCGAGCCCGCCACCGTCCGCGCCCTCGCCGAGCACGCGCGCGTGGTCGCCACGACGGTCGGCCCGTACGGCCGGTACGGCGAGGATCTCGTCGCGGCCTGCGCGGACACCGGCGCCGACTACCTGGACCTGTGCGGGGAGCCCGAGTTCGTCGACCTGACGTACGTGCGGCACGACGCACGCGCGCGGGAGACCGGGGCGCGGCTTGTGCACGCGTGCGGCTTCGACTCGGTCCCGCACGACCTGGGCGCCTACTTCACGGTCCGTGAGCTGCCCGAGGGCGTGCCGCTGACCGTGGACGGCTTCGTGACCGCCGACGCGACCTTCTCCGGCGGCACCTTCGCCTCCGTCCTCGACCAGTTCGCCCGCCCCCGGCAGATGATCGCCGCGGCCCGGGACCGCGCCCGGCACGAGCCCCGGCTGATGAACCGCCGGGCGTCCGCGCCCGCCGGAGCGCCGCGCTTCGCCGGCGAGATCGGCGCGTGGGCGCTGCCGCTGCCCACCATCGACGCCCAGATCGTGCGCCGTTCGGCCAGGGCGCTGGAGCGCTACGGCCCGGACTTCCGCTACCGCCACTACGCGGCCGTCAGGCGCCTCCCGATGGCGCTCGGCGGGATCACGGCGGTCGGCGCGGTGGCCGCGGCGGCCCAGCTGCCGCCCGCCCGGCGCTGGCTCTCGGACCGGCTCAGGCCCGGCGAGGGGCCGAGCGAGGAGAAGCGCGCCCGCAGCTGGTTCCGGGTCCGGTTCGTCGGCGAGGGCGGCGGACGGCGGGTCTACACGGAGGTCTCGGGCGGCGATCCCGGCTACGGCGAGACGGCGAAGATGTTCGCCGAGGCCGCGCTGTCCCTCGCCTTCGACGACCTGCCGCAGACGGCCGGCCAGGTGACGACGGCCCAGGCGATGGGCGACGCGCTGATCGAACGGCTGCGCGGGGCCGGGATCGGCTTCCGGGTGGCCGCGACCCGCTAGGGGGCGGTGCGGCACGCTGGGGCCACGACGCCGCGGGTCAGTACAGCCAGGGCCCGGTGCGACCGCCCCCGCGATCCGCTTGGCCGCGCCGCAACCCGCCCCGCGCGCCGGGCCACGGCACGGCGCGCGTACCGGCGGCGCGCGTACCGGCGGCACAGGTCCGGCCGACGGGCGGCGGCACGGGTCCGGCCGACGGGTCGGGTCGGGCGGGACGGACCCGCCGCCCCGGTCGGCGGCGGGCAGGCCGGACCCGCGCCGACGGGCGGGGCGGTCCGGCCACCGTGACGGGAGGGACGGACCAACCGCCGTGACGGGCGGAACGGGCCGGCCACCGTGACCGGCGCGACGAACCGGCCACCGTGACGGGACGGGACCGACCGGTCTCGGTGCCGGGACGGGACCGACCGGTCTCGGTGAGAGGTGAGTAAGAAGGAACCCCCGCTGTGCGGGCGGGCCGTCACCGGCCTCGAAGTGGGGCCGGACAGGTCCCTCGTAGGTCAGGACTGCCAGGACAGGAGCGTGCGGAGCATGCCCGCGATCCAGGCGAGGTGGGCCACCGCGGCGAGGACCAGTGCCACGCTGACTGCGCGCGCGACGGGCGGGGCGGCGTCGGACGGGACCTCGGGCGCGCGGTGTGTGGTCATGCGGGCCGGCCTGCCGCCGGGCCACGGACGGCCGCATCCGTATCCGTACCCGGTCCGCGCACTGGGTACGGATGCTCAGGCCAGGGCCTCGCGCAGCGCCGCGCGGCACAGCGCGTCCGCCCGGCGGGTGGTCTCCGGCAGGCGGTACCGCGGGGTGAGCGCCAGTGTGTGCGCCATCGCGTTGTCCAGGCTCACCCGGTGGCCGACGGAGACGAAGACCGGCTTGACGCCGTCCCGGGTGCGCAGCGCGCGGCCGACTTCCTCGGCGCCGGCGAGGAGCGGCGTGTGGCTGCCGCGCGGGGCGCCCGGCTCGTCGTGGACGAAGGTGAACGGGTTCTTGGCGACGCCGACGGTGGGCAGGCCGGTGAGGACACCGAGATGGCTGGCGAGGCCGAACCGGCGCGGATGGGCCAGGCCGTAGCCGTCGCAGACGACCAGGCCCGGCGGGCACGGCAGGGCCTCCAGCGCGGCCCGTACGGTGGGGATCTCGCGGAAGGCGAGCAGGCCGGGCACGTACGGGAAGGAGACCTGCCCGACGGCGGTCGCCTCGGCGACGGGTTCCAGGGTCGCCGCGTCCAGCACGACGGCGGCCGCCGCGACCAGGTCCCGTTCGTCGTCGTAGGCGACGTCGACGCCGGTGACACGGCCGGTGCCGGGCGGCGGCCCCGGCTCGTCGAGGACCACCCGTCCGCGCAGTCCGTCCTGCACGGCCAGCGCCGCTTCCTCGGTCGCGGGCCAGCCCGCGGGTACGCGTACGGTCGTCATGGTGAGCACGAGCGTACGGCGCGGGCACGCGCGCGTGCGGTGCCGGGGCGGTCAGCTCTTCCGGTCGTCCAGGGCGCGTTGCAGCTGTGCCTTGTTCATGTCGGAGCGGCCGTCGATACCGCGGCGCCTGGCCTCCTCGTAGAGCTGGTCGTAGGTCGGGCCCGCCGCACCGCTGTGCGACCGCTTGCCGCCGCGCCGGCCCGAGGACATGTCCTTGAGGGACGTGCGGCTCGCCGTGGCGGACTCGCCGGCGCGGGCGCGTTCCTTGTTGACGGTGCGCGCGGCGATCTCCTCGGCGCGCTCCTCGTTCTCGCCCCGGTCGAGCGCGCTCTCCTTGATGTGCTCGTACTGGCGTTCCCGCTTGGGGCTGGATCCGCGTGGCATGGCCGCTCCTTTCCGTGTCCTCGGGTGGGTGGCCGCCACCGGGTACCCGTCCGTCAGCGCTCCAGACGTGCCGCCCGCCCCTGCTCCGGCGGCCCAGCAGCTCAGGTCGGGGGTGCAGTCGACGGTGTCGTACGAACCGGTGTCGACGGTCCGCCAGGTGCGGCCGCCGTCGGTGGTCAGGTCGGTGCCGGTGGGGCCGACGGCGAGGGCGGCGGTGCGGCTGTGCGGGAGCCAGGCGACGCCGGAACGGTAGGCGGGCGGCGCGGTCGGCGCGGAGCGCCAGGTCCGGCCGCCGTCCCGGGTGACCGCCGCGGCCCGCGGGGAGGTCTGGTCGGGGCGGTAGTCGCCGCCGACCGCGAGGCCGTGGGCGCGGTCGCGGAAGGCGAGCGCGAACACGCCCTTGGCCGGGTCGCCGGCCGGGACGGGCGTCTCCGCGGCGGTCCAGGTCAGCCCGCGGTCGGTGGTGTGCAGCACGCGCGCGTGCGCGCCGCCGCCGGTGGCCAGCCACGCGTCCTTCGGCCCCGAGGCGACCAGGCACTGGCCGCCGGCGGCGAACCCCGCCTCGCCGTCCAGGGCGGCCGGCATGCCCGTGCGGGGCAGCACCCGCCAGGAGCGGCCGCCGTCAGCGGTGGACAGGATCCGGAACCTCCCGTCCACCGGGTCGCTCATGGCCAGGCCGTGCCTGCGGTCGAAGAAGGTCATGCAGTCGTAGAACGCGGCCGGGTCGGTGTTGCGGAAGGACTCGGTCCAGGTCGCCCCGCCGTCGTCGGTGCGGTAGACGCGGGACGCCTCGCCCTCGCCGATCGCCAGCACCACCGCGCTGCGCGCGTCGAACGCCTCGACGTCCCGGAACTGGAGGTCGCCCGCGCCCGGCGGCGAGACGTCGTGCCAGGTGGTGCCGCCGTCGCCGGTGCGCAGCACGGTGCCGGCCGTTCCGGCCAGCCACGCGGTGTGGCGGTCGACGGCGGCCAGGCCGCGGAACCGCACGTCCGGCGTGCCGGTGTTCTTGAGCGCCCAGTGCGGTGCCGGCACGGCCGCGTGCGCGGAACCCGCGGTCAGCGCGGCCAGCGCCGCCGCGCACGCCACTCCCGCCGTCACCGTCCGGCTCGTCCGTCCCGCCCGCCCTGACCGTCGCGTGCTCCCCAAGCGCCTCATGGCGCGGGAAGTTAGCCCACCGGCCCGGTGCCGTCCAGAGGGCCCGGCCGCCGCCGCCCGGTGAAGCACCGGGTGTGAACGGGCCCGGTGACCGAGGTCACTCGCCCCTCGCGTGCACGGATCGGGCGCTTCCGTCGTCTCTCCCAGTGCCAGGTCGCACACGCCCGGGAAATTCGTCCAGCCGTCGCTAGGGAGCAAGGCCTTGTCCACTGTCATCGAGCAGCCCGTAGAGGCCCGTCTGGTCGCCGCTTCGCCGCGGATGCCGAGCATCCCCGCCAGCCTGTGCTACGACAGCGAGGACCCCTTCGCCGTCCGGATGACCTTCCCCGCCCCGGCCACCCTGGAGGGCGTCGACGTCTGCTGGACGTTCTCCCGCGAGCTGCTCACCGCCGGGCTCGACGCCCCGGAGGGCGAGGGCGACGTGCGGGTCCGGCCGTACGGCTACGACCGGACCGTGCTGGAGTTCCACGCCCCCGAGGGCACCGCCGTCGTGCATGTGCGCACGGGCGAGATCCGGCGGTTCCTGGAGGCGACCGGCGACCTGGTCCCCGCCGACCTCGAACACCTCCGGCTGGACCTGGACCACGACCTGGCCGAACTGATGCGGGACGCCTGCTGACCGGGTCCTACCGTCCCAGCAGCGCGTTGAGTTCGCCGTAGCCGAGCCCGTCCGCGAGGCCTCCGTAGGTCCCCTCCTCCAGCAGCTCCCGCGCGGAGCGGCAGACCGTCGCGTACGCGGCCTCGACCGGCGCGCCGGGACCGGCCAGGACGTTGAGCGGCCCGTCGACGCGGCCGCGATCCGCTCGGCCCGCTCGGCGGCCGGTCGCGGCGAGCCGTTTCCCGCGCCGTCGTACCGCGCGTCCTCGACGTTGACGCCGACGGCGCCCGCCGCGAGCACCGCGCGGACGGTGTCGGCGGCTCCGGCCGGTTCCTCGGCGAAACCGCTCTCGATGTCGGCGCTCACCGGCACCCGCACGGCGGCGGCGATGCGCGCGACCGCCTCCACCGCGCGGTCCGGGTCAAGCCGAAGGTGCTCAGGTCCGTCATGCGGACGACTCACCCCTCCGCGGCGCCTCCGAGGCCGGCAGGAGTCCGACACGCAGATGGAGCCGGAGCGCCGTCCGTCAATTGCGTTGACACCCCGTCGGCGGCCTCCTAGCTTGGACGACGGTTCTGTTGCCGCCGATAGGAGTAGGACGTTGCTCGTCTGAGGGATTCGAGACACCGCGCCACACCCGTGAGGTGTGTCCGTGGCGTTCGACCTCGGCGTGCGAGCCGTCCTCCGGCACAGGCATCTCCCCTCTGCCCCCGGCTGCTGTCCCGCGGTGTCTCGACACACGTCTGTCCCCGACACCGCAAGCAACCGCGAGGCGCCCATGTCTGCATCCGTCACCTGTACGTCCCTCTCCTTCTCCTGGCCCGACGGCACGTCCGTCCTGGACGGTCTGGACCTCGCCGTGGGTCCCGGCCGGACCGGTCTCGTCGGCGTCAACGGATCGGGCAAGTCCACCCTGCTCAAGCTCGTCGCCGGTGAGCTCACCCCGTCCGGCGGCACCGTGAAGGTGGCCGGCGAGGTCGGCCACCTCCCGCAGAACGTCACCCTCGACACCGCGCTGCGGGTCGAGGAGGCGCTCGGCATCGCCGCCCGTCGGGCCGCGCTGCACGCCATCGAGGCAGGCGACGCCTCCGAGGCGCACTTCGAGACGCTCGGCGACGACTGGGACGTCGAGGAGCGCGCCCTGGTCACCCTCGGCGAACTGGGGCTCGGCCACATCGGGCTGGACCGGACCGTCGGCGAGGTCTCCGGCGGCGAGTCGGTGCTGCTGCGGCTGGCCGCGCTGCTCCTGGACCGGCCCGACGTCCTGCTGCTGGACGAGCCCACCAACAACCTCGACCTGTACGCCCGCAAGCGCCTGTACGCGGCCGTCGCGTCCTGGCCGGGTCTGCTGATGGTCGTCAGCCACGACCGTGAACTCCTGGACCTGGTCGACCATATCGCCGACCTGCGAGCCGGGGAGATCACCTGGTACGGCGGCAACTTCTCCGCGTACGAGGAGGCCCTTGCCGTCGAACAGGAGGCGGCCGAACGCATGGTGCGGGTCGCGGAGGCCGATGTCCGCAAGCAGAAGCGCGAACTGTCCGACGCCCAGGTCAAACTGGCCCGCCGCAAGCGGTACGGGCAGAAGATGTACGAGCAGAAACGCGAGCCGAAGATCGTCATGGGGGCGCGCAGGCGGGCGGCGCAGGAGTCCGCGGGCAAGCACCGCATCATGCACGAGGAGCGGCTCAGCGAGGCCAGGGAACGGCTCGACGAGGCGGTGGAGGCGGTACGGGAGGACGACGAGATCCGCGTCGACCTGCCGCACACGGCCGTACCTCCGGGCCGGAACGTGCTGACGCTGGAGAAGCTGGAACTCGCGCACGGCTCGCGGGCGCGGGGAATCCTCGATCTGCGCGGGCCCGAGCGGATCGCGCTGGTCGGGCGCAACGGCGCGGGCAAGACGACGCTTCTGCGCACGATCGCGGGCGAGCTGGAACCGGTCGCGGGCGAGGCGCACGCGCACGTGCCGCTGCGCTTCCTGCCGCAGCGGCTGGACGTCCTCGACGGGGAGCTGACCGTGGCCGAGAACGTGGCCCGGTTCGCGCCGGGCGCGACCAACAACCAGGTCCGGGCCCGGCTGGCCCGCTTCCTGTTCCGGGGCTCGCGCGCCGACCAGCGGGCGGCCACGCTCTCCGGCGGCGAACGCTTCCGGGCGGCGCTCGCGGCGCTGCTGCTGGCCGAACCGGCCCCGCAGCTGCTGATGCTCGACGAGCCGACGAACAACCTGGACATGGCGAGCGTGCGGCAGCTCACCTCGGCCCTGGAGTCCTACCAGGGCGCCCTGATCGTGGCCAGTCACGATCTGCCCTTCCTGGAGTCGGCCGGGATCACCCGCTGGCTGCTGATGGCGGACGGGGAGCTGACGGACACCACACCGGAGGAGGTGGCGAGTCTCAGGAGGGGCACAGCCTGACACCAGGGGTTATGTCCGCACGGACCCGCACTGCATGATGGCCGTCCGGTGTCGCCGAATCGGGGCGCCGGACCCAGCCGCCGACCCCGGAGACCCGTCGTGCCCAGCAAGAAGGCCCTCATCCGCCGTCCCAGCCCGCGCCTCGCCGAAGGTCTGGTGACGCACATCGAGCGGGAGAAGGTCGACGTCGAGCTCGCCGTGGACCAATGGGAGACGTACGCGGAGGCGTTGCGCGCGCACGGCTGGGAGACCGTCGAGGTCGAGCCGGAGGACGACTGCCCGGACTCGGTCTTCGTCGAGGACACGGTCGTCATGTACCGGAACGTGGCGCTGATCACCCGGCCCGGCGCCGAGTCCCGGCGCGCGGAGACCGCCGGGGTGGAGGAGGCGGTGGCCCGGCTCGGCTGCTCGGTCAACTGGATCTGGGAGCCCGGCACGCTGGAGGGCGGCGACGTCCTCAAGGCCGGCGACACGCTCTACGTCGGCCGGGGCGGCCGGACCAACGCGGCCGGGGTGCAGCAGTTGCGGGCGGTCTTCGAGCCGCTGGGCGCCCGGGTCGTCGCGGTGCCGGTGAGCAAGGTGCTGCACCTGAAGTCGGCGGTGACCGCGCTTCCCGACGGAACGATCCTCGGACACATCCCGAACGTGGACCGGCCGTCGCTGTTCCCGGGTTTCCTCGCGGTGCCCGAGGAGGCCGGCGCGCACGTGGTGCTGCTCGGCGGCGGCAAGTTGCTGATGTCGGCGAGCGCGCCGAAGACGGCGGACCTGCTGACCGACCTCGGCCACGACGTGGTGACGGTGGACATCTCGGAGTTCGAGAAACTCGAGGGCTGTGTGACGTGCCTCTCGGTGCGGCTGCGGGAGTTGTACGTCTGAGCGGGTGATCGTCTCACTCCCCCAGTTCCGGGACCTGCGGGTCCCGGGTTGTTTGGCATGTCCCGATTCGCCCTGGGCGCAGCACCTGATCAGCGCTCTTTACAGCGCGCTTAACCTACGGCTTCGTAACCTACGGATTCGTAGCCTACGATCACGTAGGTTTCCGGCACCGCTCGCCGGATCACTCCCCTTCATCCGCTCTTGTCCGGCGTCCCCCTGGAGTTCTCGTGACGATCACTTCCCCCCCTCTCGGCAGCTCGTCCGCATGGACCGACGCGCGACTGCTGTACGCCTTGGAGGAAGTGGTCGAGAACGAACTCAACCGCCACCTGACGGTCGCCAAGGACTGGATGCCGCACGAGTACGTGCCGTGGTCCGACGCCCGTAACTTCCCCGGCTTCTTCGAGGACGGCGAGGCGTGGGGCAAGGAGCAGTCAAAGGTCACCGAGATCGGCCGGATCGCCCTGGTGGTGAACCTGCTCACCGAGGACAACCTGCCCAGCTACCACCACGAGATCGCCTCGCTGTTCGGCCGGGACGGCGCCTGGGGCACCTGGGTGCACCGCTGGACCGCGGAGGAGGGCCGGCACGGCATCGTGATGCGGGACTACCTGCTCGCCTCCCGCGCCGTGGACCCGGACCAACTGGAGCAGTTCAGGATGTCCCACATGAGCGAGGGCTTCGAGTCCGACAACGCGCACTCGATGCTGCACTCGGTCGCCTACGTCGCCTTCCAGGAACTGGCGACCCGCATCTCGCACCGCAATACCGGCCACCAGTCCGGCGACCCGGTCTGCGACCGCATGCTGGCCCGGATCGCCACCGACGAGAACCTGCACATGGTCTTCTACCGCAACCTGCTCAAGGCGGCCTTCGAGATCGCCCCCGACCTGACCATGCAGGCGGTGCGGGACGTCGTGGTCAACTTCCGGATGCCGGGACACGGCATCCCCGGCTTCGAGCGGGCCGCCGCCCAGATGGCCATCGGCGAGGTCTACAACCTGCGCATCCACCACGACGACGTGATCCAGCCGGTGCTGCGCCACCTGAAGGTCCTGCAGATCGACGGTCTCGGTCCTGACGGCCTGCGGGCGCAGGAGGAACTCGGCCTGTTCATGGGCGGGCTGGACGCGGAGGCCCTGAAGTTCGACGAGAAGCTGGCCGCGCGCAAGGCACGGATGGCGGCCCGCGCCGGAGCCTGAACCCGCGCGGGCGGACCGGCCTTTCGGCCCGGCCCGTCGGTGAGGGGGCGGGGCGGCCGGATTCGAACCGGCGTGTTCCGGTTCTGGAGACCAGCGCGCCTGCCTCTGCGCTACGACCCCGCCCTTGCGCCGGATCGTATCGTCAGCGCACGCGGGACCACGAGAGTCCTCGGGGCACGCACCCGCCGTGGGCCTGGTGTCCGGCAGCCCGGGTCACTTCCCGGGCGGCGGCGTCCGGCGCACGCTCCGTGGTCGAGCAGGGTGACGCCGGCCGTGGCCGTCGCCACGCGGGCGGCGGCCACCGGACCGCTGCCGTTGCCGGCGACGGAGAGCCGGGCCGGGCGGCCGTACGGGGCCCGCTCCCCCGCCGGCCGCCCGGCCCGCAACCAGTCCAGCGGCGGAGCGAGTTCGGCGGCCGGACGCGGCAGGACGCGCGGCACTCCGGCGAACACCCGCTCCTCGCTCACCACGCCGCCTCCCGGTAGTCCTTCAGGAACACCCCGGACACCGGATCGCCGGCCTCGCCGCGCACGATCGGGTCGTAGACGCGGGCCGCGCCGTCGACGACGTCGAGGGGGGTGCGGAAGCCCGCGTCTGCCACCCGGGCCTTCTTGGGCGCCGGGTTCTCGTCGGTGATCCAGCCGGTGTCGACGGCGCACATGTGGACGCCCCGGTCGGCGAGTTCGGCGGCGCTGGTGCGGGTGAGCATGTTGAGCGCGGCCTTGGCCATGTTGGTGTGCGGATGGCCGGCCGTCTTGTTGCGGACGGCGAACCGGCCCTCGACCGCGGTCACGTTGACCACGTACCGGCGCGGGTGGGGCGAGGCCAGCAGCAGCGGCAGCAGCCGGTCGCAGAGCAAGGCCGGGGCGACCGCGTTGACCAGCTGGGCCTCCAGGACCTCGGCGGGGTCGAGGTCGCCGAGCCGGGCGGACCAGGAGTTCTCCGGCGACGGGTCGGGCAGCAGCCCGGCCTCGTCCGCCTCCCGCAGCGCGGCGGGCAGGAACGCCGCGTCCGCCGGCCCGCGCAGCGGCGCGAACCCGGGGGCGGGCCGGGCGCCCGGCGGCAGCGCGTCCCGCTCGCCGGAGGCCAGCAGCGCGTAGGCCTCGGGCGGTCTGCGCACCGTCTGGGCCGCGTTGTTGACGAGGATGTCCAGCGGGGCGCCCTCCCGCCGCAACTCCTCGCACAGGCCGAGCACCTGACGCGGGTCGCGCAGGTCGACGGCGAGCACGGTGAGCCGGTCGCGCCAGGCGGCGCTGCCGGGGGCGGCGTCGAAGCGGCGCGCGGTGTCGTGCGGGAAGCGGGAGGTGACCTGGACCTCGGCGCCGTCGCGCAGCATCATCAGGGCCAGCTGGAAGCCGATCTTCACCCGGCCGCCGGTGAGCAGCACCCGGCGGCCGTTCAGGTCGGCGCGCAGGGCGCGGCGGGCGGTGTTGTCGGCGGCGCAGTCCGGGCAGAGCCGGTGATAGAAGCCGTCGACCTGTCGATAGGGCGACTTGCAGACGTAACAGGTGCGAGCCTTGCGGAAGACGCCCCCGGCGCCGGTCACCGCCAGCGGCGCGTCCTCGCGGCGGTCCAGGGCCCCGGTGGCGGTCGCGGCCATCACCGCGGCGTCCGCCGAGGACAGTTCGGTGGAGCGGTCCTTGCGGCGGCGCAGCCGTCCGTCGCGGGCGAAGGAGGCGGCGACCTGTTCGGCGCGCAGCCGCACCGGGTCGTCGACGGGCAGCGCCCGCAGCTTTCCCACCACCTCGTGGAAAGCCGTCAGTTCCGCCTCGGTGACCGCCTCGTCCATCCGCTCCGCCCCGTGTCCGCCGCTCGTGGTCCCGGCCGGATTCGAACCGGCGTATCCGTCATGCCATGACGGCGAGTCTGCCTCTGCTCTACAGGACCTCGGCGCGCGATCCGGACGACCGGATTCGAACCGGCGTGCCCGCCTTGGCAAGGCGGTGCGCCTGCCTCTGCGCTACGTCCGGCCGCGTGCCCGGAGCCTATCCGGGCGCGGCGGAGGAATCCCACCGGGTTTTCCGGGCCGGACGCGGATCAGCGGGCGGCGCGTCGCAGTTCGAGCCGTTCCTTCTCGGACAGGCCGCCCCAGACGCCGAACCGTTCGTCGTTGTCGAGCGCGTACTCCAGGCAGGCCGAACGCATCTCGCACATACCGCAGATGCGCT
Organism: Streptomyces sp. NPDC101237; assembly: GCF_044767465.1. Lineage (NCBI taxonomy): Bacteria > Bacillati > Actinomycetota > Actinomycetes > Kitasatosporales > Streptomycetaceae > Streptomyces > Streptomyces sp. NPDC101237. The sequence goes on from NZ_JBIWNY010000034.1 coordinate 51,025, forward strand.
TCGCCTCGCGTACCGAGCTGCCGGGCTCGGGGAAGAAGAAGTCCGCTCCGGTCTGCGCGCACAGCGCCTGCGCGTGCCAGACCGGGACGGGCGTGCGGGACGGGATCGTGATGTCGAAGTGCATGGCCAGGATCGTGCCGTGCGGCGAAAAACGTTCGATCAACGCCCGCTCAACGGGCCCGCGACGGAGCTCGGCAGCCTCGATCATGCGCGACCGCACCACGCCCGCGCACGGCGGCGCGCGGAGCGGAACGAAAACTCGGCGCGGACGCCCGGTGACCCACGGTAACGGAGTTTCGGTGGGCGTGCTCCGGCAGCGATTGTCAGTGGGCGGTGGAAGACTCGGCTCTGCAACGCACGGACCCCTTCCGAGAGGGCGATGATGCTCACCACCCGTTTCGTCGACGGCGCTCCCAACTGGATCGACCTCGGCACCCCCGAGATCGACGGCGCCGTCTCCTTCTACAACGGCCTCTTCGGCTGGCAGTTCCAGTCGGCGGGACCGGACACCGGCGGTTACGGCTTCTTCCGGCTGAACGGCCGGACCGTCGCCGGCGGCATGCAGACCACCCCCGAACAGGGGCCGCCGAGCTGGAACGTGTACTTCAGGAGCGAGGACGCGCAGGCCACCGCCAAGGCCGCCGAGCAGGCGCACGGAAGCGTCCTGGCCCAGCCGATGGACGTGATGGACCGGGGCCGTCTGGCGGTCCTCTCCGACCAGGCGGGCGTGACCTTCGGCATCTGGCAGCCCGGCACGACCAAGGGCGTGGAGGCGGCGAGCGATCCGGGTTCGCTGTGCTGGGTCGAGCTGTACACCCCGGACATCGCGGCGGCCGCCGCGTTCTACCGCAAGGTGCTGGGTCTGGAGACCTCCGGAGTACCGTTCCCCGGCGGCACCTACACCTGTGTCAACCCGGCCGGCGGTGACGACGACTCGGTGTTCGGCGGGATGGTTCCGCTCGCCGAGGACCCGGCCGAGGCGCAGGCCGGCGCGTACTGGCTGCCGTACTTCGAGGTCGAGGACCCGGACGCGGTGGTGGAGAAGGCGCAGCAGACCGGTGGCAAGGTGCGGATGCCGGCGACCACGCTGGAGGGTGTGGGCCGGATGGCGAAGCTGGCCGACCCGTACGGCGCCCGGTTCGCGGTGATCAGGAGCGAGCCGCGGGGCTGAGGCCAGGGCCTGTCTGACCATTCCCGTCGTCGCCCGGAGGGCGGCCGGGCGGCGTCAGGTGCGTGCTCTCGGTGTGCCGGGCGTGGACCCGCGTACTGGACGTACTCGGGTCTGCGCCCGGTGCGGCGAGTGGGGGCACCTCCCACGCCCTTCAGGCAGTGGGGGAGCGTGCATGGCGTCGCACGGCAGACGGGAATGGTCAGACCGGCCCTAGGGCGGTCCGGGGCAGGTCGCTCTAGGCGGTGGCGCGCCGTACCAGGGTCGTGGGCAGGATGACGCTGGACGGCGGGTCCGTCCCGGGGGCGGTGCGGTTGAGCGAGGTCAGCAGGAGGCGGGCCATCAAGCGCCCCATCTCCTCTATGTCCTGACGGACCGTCGTCAGCGACGGCTCGCTCCGCTCGGTGACGGGCAGCACGTCGTCGAAGCCGATCACGGCCACGTCCTCGGGCACCCGGCGGCCGCGCTCGCGCAGCACGCGCAGCACGCCGAGCGCGGTGAGGTCGTTGGCCGCGAACACGGCGTCGACGTCGGGGCGGCGGTCGAGGAGTTCGCCCGTGGCGCGCTCGCCGCCGGCCGGGGTGAAGTCGCTCGCCACGACCAGCTGCGGATCGGACTCGCCGAGCGCGTCCATGACGTCCCGGTAGCCCTGAAGGCGGTCGGCGGCCGACGTCTGGTCCAGGGGCCCGGTGATGTGGGCGATCCGGGTCCGGCCGAGGCCGGCGAGATGGCGTACGGCGTCCCGGGCGCCGCCCCGGTTGTCGCAGTCCACGTACACGGCGCGGTCGCCGCCGTCGCTCCAGCCGGGCCGGCCGCCGAACACGACGGGGACTCCGGAGCCGTCGATCAGGCCGGGCAGCGGGTCGTCGAGGTGCAGGGAGAAGACGAGCGCGCCGTCGACGTGCCCGCCGGTGAGGTAGCGGGCCACGCGCGCGTGGTCGTCGCGGCCCTCGGTGAGCAGCAGCACGAGCTGGTTGTCGTGGGCGGTCAGCTCCTTGCTGATGCCCCGCAGTTGGAGGGCGAAGAAGGGGTCGGTGAAGATCCGGGTCTCGGGTTCGGCGATGACCACGGCGATCGCGTCGTGCCGCCGGGTGACCAGGCTGCGGGCCGCCTGGTTGGGGACGTAGCCGAGTTCCTCGACCGCCCTGCGGACCCTCTCGACGAGGGGTTCGCGGACCCCGTCGCCGCCGTTGACCACCCGTGACGCGGTGGCCCGGGAGACCCCGGCCCGTGCGGCCACGGCCTCCAGCGTGGGGCGCGACACTGCCTCGGACACCTCGGCCCTCCTCGTCGGCGGCTGACGATCAGCATAGCCCCGGACGGGCGGCGTCGCCGGGGCCGGGCAGGCCGCGGGGAGACCGGCGGCCCGCGCCGACTCCCCTCGTCAGGAGGGCTGTTCGGGCCGGGCGCGGCTCGGCTGGACGCGCTTGGGCTCGCCCGGCATCTTCGGGTACTCGGGCGGGTAGGGCAGGTCGCCGAGGCCGTGGTCGTGCTCGTCGCGGCGGGCGAGTTCGAGCAGCGCGTCGAGGGAGTAGGCGTGGTCGTCCATGTCGGCGTGCACGTCGCCGACTTCGGCGAAGCGGGCCGGCATGGTGACGAGGTCGAAGTCGTCCGGCCGCACGTCGTCCACCTCGCCCCAGCGCAGCGGCGCGGAGACCGGGGCGTCGGGGCGGGGCCGCAGGGAGTAGGCGGAAGCGATGGTGCGGTCGCGGGCGGTCTGGTTGTAGTCGACGAAGATGCGGGCGCCGCGCTCCTCCTTCCACCACTTGATCGTCACCCGGTCCGGCATCCGGCGTTCCAGCTCGCGGCCCAGGGCGATCGCCGCGCGCCGTACCTGGGTGAAGGTCCAGCGCGGTTCGATGGGCACGAAGACGTGCAGTCCCCGGCCGCCGGAGGTCTTGGGCCACCCGCGCAGTCCGCCGAACTCGTCGAGGACGGAGCGCAGTTCGTGGGCGGCGCGGACGGCGTCGGCGAAGTCGGTGCCGGGCTGCGGGTCGAGGTCGACGCGCAGTTCGTCGGGGCTGTCCACGTCGGCGCGGCGCACCGGCCAGGGGTGGAAGGTGAGGGTGCCGTACTGGGCGGCCCACACCACGGCGGCCTCCTCGGTGGGGCACATCTCGTCGGCGCTGCGGCCGCTGGGGAAGGTGATGTGGGCGGTGGGGATCCAGTCGGGCATGCCCTTGGGCGCGCGCTTCTGGTAGAACCACTCGCCCTCGACGCCGTCCGGGTAGCGCTGCAGGGTGGTGGGGCGGTCGCGCAGGGCGCGCAGGATGCCGGGGGCGACGGCCGCGTAGTAGCGGGCGACGTCCAGCTTGGTGAAACCGCGCTCGGGGAAGAACACCTTGTCCGGGCTGGACAGCCGTACGGTCCGGCCGGCCACCTCCAGTTCCACCGCTTCGCCCATGCGGCCACCGTAGGCCCACCACCCGTCCCGCGCACATCGGTTGCACCCGGCCGGGCCGGCCTCGGGCCGGGGCCACGACACCGGGTGCCGTCGGCGCCGGCGCACCGTCCGCGCCCGCGGCACGGCCGGCTCGGGACCGTGGAAGCCGGCGCGCGCGGCGCGAGGTCCGCTCGTAGAGTCGTGGCATGGATCTGCCGGTGATGCCACCCGTGAAGCCGATGCTCGCCAAGTCGGTGGCGGCGATCCCGCCGGACATGCAGTACGAGGCGAAGTGGGACGGCTTCCGCGCGATCGTGTTCCGTGACGGCGCCGAGGTGGAGCTGGGCAGCCGCACCGGAAAACCGCTGACCAGGTACTTTCCCGAGCTGGTCGCGGCGCTGGCGGAGCGGGTGCCCGAGCGGTGCGTGCTGGACGGGGAGATCGTGATCGCGCGGGAGGGCAGGCTGGACTTCGACGCGCTGACCGAGCGGATCCATCCGGCGGACTCCCGGGTGCGCACCCTCGCGGAGCGGACGCCCGCCTCGTTCGTCGCGTTCGACCTGCTGGCGCTGGCCGACGAGTCCCTGCTGGACGTTCCGCTGACCGACCGCCGGGCGCTGCTGGCCACGGCGCTGGCCGGAGTCACCCCGCCGGTCCACCTGGCGCCCGCGACGAGGGACGTGGCGGTGGCCCGGCGGTGGTTCGAGCAGTACGAGGGGGCCGGCCTCGACGGAGTGATCGCCAAGCCGCTGACCCTGCGCTACCGCCAGGACGAGCGGGCCATGTTCAAGGTCAAGCACGAGCGGACCGCCGACGTCGTGGTGGCGGGCTACCGCCTGCACAAGAGCGGCCCGGTGGTCGGCTCGCTGCTGCTGGGCCTGTACGACGACCGGGGCGCCCTCCAGCACGTGGGCGTCTCGGCCGCGTTCCCGATGAAGCGGCGGGCCGAGCTGATCGAGGAGCTGGAGCCGCTGCGCATGGACGACGTCTCCGCGCATCCGTGGGCGGCCTGGGCCGAGGAGTCCGCCCACGAGTCGGCGCGGCTGCCCGGCGCGCCGAGCCGCTGGTCGGGCAAGAAGGACCTGTCCTGGGTGCCGCTGCGACCCGAGCGGGTCGCCGAGGTGGCGTACGACCACATGGAGAACGGCGCCCGCTTCCGTCACACGGCCCGCTTCCGCCGCTGGCGTCCGGACCGCACGCCGGAGAGCTGCACCTACGCCCAGCTGGAGGAACCGGTGCGGTACGACCTCGCGGAGATCCTCGGCTCGTAGCCCCGCGACTCCGGGCCCCGTCGGCGCCGCGCCCGGCACCGGCGGGCCGTCCGGCGGTGCGTGATCGGTTTCGACCGGGTATGGCCAGGGGTGAACCGATCAGCACACCATCAAGGGGGACGAACGGGGGTGGCAACGGTGGACATGCAACAGGCGGCGCCGACGCGCCGGACGGTACTGAGAGGCGCCTTGGCTGCGGCGGTGCTGACGGCCCCTGTCACGGCGGGCTGCACCCGGCACGGCGGCCCGGACGACGGCCGCGCGCCGCACGACAGCCCGGCGCCGGCCGGCAGCCCGACGCCGGACGGCCGGCACACCGCCGGCACCGGGTCCGTACTGGCCGTGAAGATCGACAACGCGGCCGCGGCCCGCCCGCAGACCGGGCTGGACGCGGCCGACGTGGTGTACGCGGAGCAGGTGGAGGGCGGGCTCAGCCGCCTGATGGCGGTGTACGCGACCAGGCTGCCCGAGGTCGTCGGCCCGGTGCGCAGCGCCCGCGAGTCCGATCTGGAACTGCTGCGCCAGTTCGACGGGCCGACGCTCGCCTTCTCCGGCGCCCAGCGCAAGCTCCTGCCGCTGATCGACCGGGCCCCGCTGCGGCCGAGGACCCCCGACACGGCCTCCGGCGCCTTCTACCGGGGCAGCGACAGGGCGGCCCCGCACAACCTGTATCTGCGCCCCGCCCGGCTGCTGTCCGGCGCGCCCGGCGAGGCGGCGCTCACCACCGGCTTCCGCTACGGCCCGGCCCCGGCCGGCGGCACGGTCACCGCCGCCCGCACCGTGCGGTACCCGGCGGCGCGCTTCACCTTCACCTGGTCCGCCGGCCGGAAGCGGTGGCTGGTGTCGATGGACGGCACTCCGGCTCCGGCCACGGGTGACCGGCGGCTGGAGCCCGCGACGGTCGTGGTGCAGCACGTGCGGGTCCGTACCTCGGCCTACCACGACGTGCTCGGCAACCACACGCCGTACACCGAGACGGTGGGCACCGGCAGGGCCGAAGTGCTGCGGGACGGACGGTCGTTCGAGGCGACCTGGACCCGGCGCGCGGCCGCCGACGGCACGACGTTCACCGGAGCGGACGGCGCTCCGGTGGACTTCGCCACGGGCCAGGTGTGGGTGGTGTTCGCGGCGCGTTAGGGCTGCGGGACGAACGGCTGCCCCGGGTCGCGCAGTTCCTCCGCCGCGTCCGAGACCCGGCGGATCAGTTCGAGGAACCGGGCCTGCTCCTCGGCGGAGAGCGGGGCCAGGAAGACCTGGTTCATCCGGGCGGTGCGCAGCGCGAGCCTGCCGTGGGTACGCAGGCCGTCGCCGGTGAGGCGCAGCAGGAAGCGGCGGCCGTCCCGCGGATCGCGGACCTTGTCGAGCAGCCCGCGCCGGCCGAGCCTGCCGACGACCTCGGCGATGGTCGACCGGTCCAGTCCCACCCGCTCCCCCACCGTGCGCTGGTCGAGTCCCGGCTCGGCGACGAGTGCGTTCAGGACGGCGAACTGCGGTGAGGTGATCTCCTCCGAGACCATCGTGTTCCACAGCAGGTGGTGGGCCTGCTGCAGCCGCCGGGCCAGGTGCCCGGGGTGGGTGGTGAGGTCCACCGCGGCCATGTGCGCCCCCAAGGTCGGGATCGGCTGGTGCTCGGAAATCGGTTGGTGCACTGAACGATACCCGCAGTCGCCCTACCCTGCCCGCGTCCTCACCTTCTGTCGTCGCAGCTCTTGACGGGCTCCGGCGCCCGGTGGCAGCGTGGCCGTGTCCCGCCGAAATAGTCAGTGCGCTGATTAACCTTCCGTCGCCCAGCCCGCCCGGGCGCGCCACCGAGGACCTTCCATGACACTCACCCAGGCCGACATCGACCAGGAGATCGCGGCGGAGCGCGCCGCCTACGCCGAGCGCGTGGCCGGCGGCGCCCCCGTCGAGCACCACCCCCGCCGGGACTACGCCCCCTACCGGTCCTCCGTCCTGCGCCATCCCCGGCAGCCGCTGGTCGCCGTCGACACCGGCAAGGACCCCGAGCTGGTGGAACTGCACTCCCCCGCGTTCGGGGAACGGGACATCGCCGGGACCGACAACGACCTGACCCGGCAGCACCGCGGCGAGCCCATCGGTGAGCGGATCACCGTCTCCGGGCGGCTGATCGACCGGGACGGCCGGCCGGTCGCGGGCCAGCTGATCGAGATCTGGCAGGCCAACTCGGCGGGCCGCTACGCCCACCAGCGCGAGCAGCACGACGCCCCGCTGGACCCGAACTTCACCGGCGTCGGCCGTACGCTCACGGACGCCGACGGCGGATACCGCTTCACCACCGTGCAGCCCGGCCCCTACCCGTGGCGCAACCACCTCAACGCCTGGCGTCCGGCGCACATCCACTTCTCGGTGTTCGGCACGGCCTTCACCCAGCGGCTCGTGACCCAGATGTACTTCCCCGCCGACCCGCTGTTCCCGTACGACCCGATCATCCAGTCCGTGACGGACGACGCGGCCCGGCAGCGCCTGGTCGCCGCCTACGACCACCGCCTGTCGGTGCCGGAGTTCTCGCTGGGCTACCACTGGGACATCGTGCTGGACGGCCCGCACGCCACCTGGCTCGAAGAAGGGCGCTGACCTGCCATGACGACGACCGGCCCGAGCGGCCCCGAGACCGTGCCGCCCACCCCGTCGCACACGGTCGGCCCGTTCTACGGCTACGCGCTGCCCTTCCTCGGCGGTGAGGACATCGCGCCCCTCGGGCACCCCGACACGATCACGGTCCACGGGTACGTCCTGGACGGCGCGGGCGCTCCGCTGCCCGACGCGCTCGTGGAGCTGTGGGGCGCGGACCCCGACGGGAACGTCTCCATCACCGACGGCTCGATCCGCCGCGACCCGGCGACCGGTGACCCGCTCGGCCGCAACGGCGTGGAGTTCACCGGCTGGGGCCGGATCCAGACGGACGCCGACGGCCACTGGTACGCGCGGACCCTGCGGCCCGGCGCCCGCGGCGGCAGCGCGCCGTACCTGAGCGTCTGTCTGTTCGCGCGCGGCCTGCTCGTCCACCTGTTCACCCGCGTCTACCTGCCGGGGGACGAGGCGGCGCTGGCCGCCGACCCGCTGCTGGGCCGGGTCGGCGCGCGGCGCGACACGCTGATCGCCGCCGACGAGGGCCGTGGGACCTACCGTTTCGACATCCGCCTTCAGGGCGAGGGCGAGACGGTCTTCCTGGAGTTCCAGTGACAACAGTGGGGTACGGCGGCGGTGACGCCGGGCTGCTCGGACCCGGGTGGGCCGGGTCGGCCGCCGCGTCCGCGACCGGGGACGACGCCTGGCTGCGGGCCCTCCTGGACGCCGAGGCCGCCCTCACCCGCGCCCAGGCGGCGCTGGGGCTGGCCCCGGCCGGCGCCGCGGCGGCGGTGACCGGGGCGGCCGATCCGGACCGCTTCGACGCCGCCGCCCTCGCGGTGCGCGCCCGGGCCGGCGGCAACCCGGTCATCCCGCTGGTCGCCGAGCTGACCCGGGCGGCGGGACCGGAGTACGGCCCCTACGTGCACCGCGGCGCCACCAGCCAGGACATCATGGACACGGCGGCGATGCTCGTCGCCGCCCGCACCCTGGACCTGATCCTCACCGACCTCGGGCGCGTCGAGCGGGCGCTGGCCCGGACGGCCGCCGAGCACCGCGACACGCCGATGCCGGGCCGTACGCTCACCCAGCACGCCGTGCCGACCACCTTCGGGCTGAAGGCGGCGGGCTGGCGCTGTCTGGTCCTCGACGCCCGGGACCGCATGTCCCGCGTCCGGACCGCGCTGCCCGCGCAACTCGGCGGCGCGGCGGGCACCTTGGCGGCCTTCGGCGCCTGGGGCGCGGACCGCCCGGAACAGCTGCCCGCGGCCTACGCACGTGAACTCGCCCTCGCCGAACCGCTGTTGCCCTGGCACACCCTGCGGACGCCGGTCGCCGACCTGGCCGGCTGCCTCGCCTTCACGGCCGGAGCCCTGGGCAAGGTCGCCGCCGACGTGCTGACGCTGTCCCGCACCGAGACCGGGGAGCTGTCCGAGGGCGCCGGTGGCGGTTCGTCGGCGATGCCGCACAAGGCGAACCCGGTGCGGGCCACGCTGGTCGCGGCCGCCGCCCGGCGGGCCCCGCAGCTCGCCGCCGTCCTGTACGGCTCGGTGGTCGCCGAGGACGAACGGCCGGCCGGTGCCTGGCACGCCGAGTGGGAGCCGCTGCGGGACCTGCTGCGTGCCGTCGGAGGCGCGGCCCGGGACACGGCGGAGCTGACGGAGGGGCTGCGCGTGCACCCGGACGCGATGCGCCGGAACCTGGACCTCACCCGCGGGCTCGTCGTCTCCGAGCGGCTGTCCGCCGAACTGGCCGCCGTGCTCGGCCGGGACCGGGCCCGGGAGCTGCTGACCGAACTGGCCCGCCGCGCTCACGCCGAGCGGCGCCCGCTGCGCGACCTGCTCGCCGAGGAGGCCTCGGCGCGGGACTCGGCCCTGAAGGACGTCGACATCGACGACCTGACCGACCCGGCCCGCTACACCGGCTCCGCCGGCGTCCTCACCGACCGTGCCCTGGAGCGACGTTGACGAAGAACCTGCTCGACCACCGGGCCGAGGGCCCCGCCTCCGCCCCCCCGCTGCTGCTCGGGCCCTCGCTCGGCACCTCGTACGCGCTGTGGGACGCCGTGGCGCCCGAACTGTCCGCCCGCCACCGGGTGGTGCGCTGGAACCTGCCGGGACACGGCGGTGCCGCGCCCGGCCCGGTCGGCGCCGGAGCGAGCGTCGGCGACCTCGCCGGCCTGGTGCTCGCGCTCGCCGACTCCCTCGGCGTCGAACGGTTCGGCTACGCCGGGGTGTCGCTGGGCGGCGCGGTCGGCCTGCACCTGGCCGTCCACCACCCGGACCGGCTGGAGAGCCTGGCCGTGATCTGCTCCTCCGCCCACTTCGACGGGCCCCGGCCCTGGCGGGAGCGGGCCGCGCGGGTGCGCCGGGAGGGCGTGGCGTGGCTCGCCGACTCCGCGGACGCCCGCTGGTTCACGCCCGGTTTCGACGTGCCGCGCCTCGTCGAGGACCAGCGGACGGCGGATCCGCAGGCGTACGCCGCCTGCTGCGACGCGCTGGCCGCCTTCGACCTCCGCGACCGGCTCGGCGAGATCACCGTGCGGACCCTGCTGATCGCGGGCCGGCAGGACCGGGCGACCCCGCCGCCGCACCTGCGGGAGATCGCGGACGCGGTACCGGCGGCCACCCTGGTCGAGCTCCCCGGCGCCGCCCACCTGGCACCCGCGCAGTGCCCCGACGAGGTCCTCGCCGCGCTCCGCCCGCACCTCGACGGGCCCGCGGGCCGCGGCATGGCGGTGCGCCGGGAGGTGCTGGGCGACGCGCACGTGGACCGGGCGCAGGCCCGCCAGACGCCGTTGACGGCCCGCTTCCAGGACTTCATCGCGCGCTACGCCTGGGGCGAGATCTGGACCGACCCGACCCTCACCCGCCGCGAGCGCAGCATGATCACCCTCACCGCGCTGGTCGCGCACGGCCACCTCGACGAGCTGGCCCTGCACGTGAAGGCCGCCCGCCGCAACGGGCTCACCCCTGAGGAGATCGGCGCGGTCCTGCTGCAGACGGCCGTGTACTGCGGGGTCCCGGCGGCCAACGCGGCCTTCGCCACGGCCCAGCGGGCGCTGGCGGAGGAGGAAGGGTGATCCTGGCGGACGTAGACCCAGCAGGGTGGGGCGGCCGGCGCGCGGCCGTGCCTACGCTGGCGTCATGTCGACCGTTCTGATCACCGGTGCCACCTCGGGTCTCGGCCGGTACGTCGCCTTCGAGCTGGTCCGTGCCGGGCACACGGTCCTCGCGCACGGCCGGGATCCGGGCCGCACCGCGGCGCTGGCCGAGGAGTTGCGCGCCGAGGGCGACGCGGCGGGCTTCGCCGCGGACCTGGCCTCGCTGGCGCAGGTCCGCGAGCTGGCGGCGCGGGTCGCCGCGGCCCGTCCCGATCTGGACGTACTGATCAACAACGCGGGGGTCGGAGCCGGCGCGCCGGGCGCCGGACGCGAGCTGAGCGCGGACGGCCACGAGCTGCGGCTGGCCGTGAACCTGCTGGCCCCGGTGGTCCTCACCCGCGCCCTGCTGCCGGTGCTCCGCGCGAACGCACCGGCCCGGATCGTGAACGTGGGCTCGGCGGGCCAGGAGCCGCTGGACTTCGACGACCCCGAGTTCACCCGCGGCTACCAGGGCTTCGCGGCCTACTGCCGGGCGAAGTTCGCGCTGGCCGCCCACACCTTCGCCCTGGCCGACGAGCTGGCGGGCACCGGCGTGGCGGTCAACGTGCTGCACCCGGCGACCTTCATGGACACCGCGATGGTGCGCGAGGGCGGGGTGGCGCCCTGGAACACGGTGGCCGACGGCGCACCGGGCGTCATCGCGCTGGCGACGCGGGACCTGGGGACGGGCGGCTACTTCGACGGCACCGATCCGGCGCGGGCGCACGCGGCGACGTACGACAGGGACGTCCAGCGCCGCCTGACGACGGTGACCGGCCAACTCCTCGCCCTGTAGCGCTCCGGCGGGGCGTCCCGCGCGTCCGTCAGCGCAGTCCCCGTCCCGTGTCCAGCACCTCGCGCGCCTGGGCGGCCAGCCCGTCCGCACCGCACGAGCGAGCCAGCGCCAGGCCCCGGTTCAGCTCCACCACCGACCGCGCGGCGATCCCGTACTCCACGCGCGCGGCCGCGTGCTCGTACTGGCACGGCGAGGCCTCCAGGTAGGCCACCGCCTGCGAGGCGAGCCGGACCTGCCGCTGCCCGGTCTCCAGGGCGGCGGCGCACCGCAGCGCCTCGCCGATGGCGGTGTCCGTGCCGAACCGCTCGGCCTGCCGCCGGGCGTCCGCGGACAGCTGGGCGGCCCGCGTCGGGTCCTCCACCGCGAGGGCCCGGGCGAGGTCGAGCGCCCACGGCACCACCACCGGGTTGAAGTGCCCGCGCGCGGAGGCCGCCTTCTCCGCCGCCTCCAGTTCGTTGACGGCCTCCTTCGTGCGGCCGACGGCGAGCAGCAGCCGGCCGCGCACGGACCGCGGGTCCGGCATCACGATCGTGGAGGGGTACGGCGGTGCGAAGCCGTACTGCTCGGCCGTCTCCCAGGCCTGCTCGACGTGGCCGCGGGCCAGCAGGGTGTCGACGAGGTTGCAGGTGGCGGTCCAGTACAGGGGCAGCCCGCGGCCGACCCGCTCGGCGATCCGCAGGGACTCGCGCAGGGACGTCTCCGCGTCCCGCAGCCGGCCGCGCCTGCGGTGCCCGAGGCCGACGTAGGCATGGGCGAGGGCGAGGTGGCCGCCGCTCCAGCCGGAGGACTCGTAGGCGCGCAGGGCCTCGTTGTAGAGGCTCTCGGCGCGGTCGAGGCGGTCGGTGTAGACGTAGGCGCTGGCGAGCATCAGCAGCAGTTCGATGCCCCACTCGGTGTCGGTCCAGCCGAGTCCGGGCGCGAGCCGGCCGTTGACCAGCGCGCGGTCGCACAGCTCGACGACCTCTTCGGCGTTCTCCCCCTGTATGAGCAGGTCGAAGCCACGCAGCATCAGCAGGGCGCGCTCGGAGTTGTCGCGCCCGGTGCAGGTGTCGGCGAGGGCGCCCAGGCGTTCGGAGCGGCGCGGTGAGACCGCCTCGCCCGCGATGCCCTCCCACATGAACTGGACGGCCTGGAGCCGGAGTTTGGCGGGCCCCTCCTCGTGCCGGGCGGCCTCCGCCTCGACGGTGCGCACGGCCTCCTCCAGCTGGTCGTTGTGGAGGAGGGCCTGGGACAGCCGGAAGACCGCGTCGACGCGTTCGGCGCCGCCGAGGCCGGTCATGCCGAGCGCGCTGCGCAGGTGGCCGATGGTGACGGCGGGCTTGGTGAGCAGGGTGGCGCAGCCCAGTTCGTAGAGCACGCGCGCGTGCACCTCGGGCAGCGGCGGTTCCAGCAGGGCGCGTTCGAGGCAGCGGCGGGCCGCGTCCGGGGCGCCGACGGCGAGGTGCTCCTTGGCCGCGTCCCGCAGCTGCTGGACGAGTTCCTCGTCGTCGTCCGGGTGCACCTTCAGCAGATGGCGGGAGGCCTCGGCGATGCCCCGGCCGTCGTCGATGACGATCTGCGCGGCGATGCCGTGCATGGCGGTGCACATCGCCGGCGGGATGGAGTGGTAGACGGCGCTGGCGATCAGCGGGTGGACGAACTCCAGGTCGCCGGCGTGCGAGCGGGAGCCGGCCGGGTCGGGCACGGTGAGGATACGGGCGGTGCGCAGCAGTTCGGCGCAGCGCTCGGCGTCCTCCATGGTCATGGTGGCGAGCTGGGCGACCAGGTCGACGGAGATGCCGGTGCCGAGGATGGCGGCGGCCCAGGCGAACCGGGTGGCGTCGATGCCGAGGCCTTCGAGGCGGGTGACGAGTCCGCCGCCGCGGGCCGACCGGTTCAGGGCGCGCAGTTCGCCGGCCCGGGCCTCGACCGGCTCGACCTCGCTGTCCTGGACTTTGGCGAGGAGTTCGACGGTCTCGTAGGGGTTGCCGCCGGTGACGGCCCAGACCTCGCGGCAGAACGGGGCGTCGGCGTGCGCGCCGAGGGTGGCGAGGGTGAGTCCCGCGGTGGCGTCCGGGGTGAGGGCGCTGAGATTGTGCACGGGGTTGGCGGTCGCGGCGGCCACGGTGTCGAGGTAGCGGGCGCTGTCACCGCCGACCTCGCCGGGACGGCGGGCGACCAGGACGAGCACGGACAGGTCGTCGAGGCGTTGCACGAAGGCGGCGAGCCAGGCCAGGGTCTCCTGGTCGGCCCAGTGCGCGTCGTCGATCAGCAGCACCAGCGGCCAGTCACGTCCGGCCAGCCGGCGCACCGCGTGGACCAGGCCGTCGCAGACGCCCTGCGGGTCGGCCTGGCGCTCGCCGGGGTCGGTGATGCCGAGGGCGGGCCCGGCGATGTCGTACCAGTCGCCCAGGTACTCGCGGGCCTCGTCGGGGTGCAGGGAGACCAGGGCGGGCTGGAGCAGCTGCCGTACGACGTTGAAGGGGACGCTGCGCAGGGTCTCGCCGCCGCGGGCGGACCAGACGGTGCAGCCGCGGCGCTCGGCGAGGCGGCGGGTCTCGGCCAGCAGCGCGGTCTTGCCGAGTCCGGCCTCGCCGCGCAGCACCAGCAGGTTCCCCGGGGTGGACCGGTCGGCACACAGCAGGCCGAGCGCGTCGGTGATGGCGTTGATCTCCGCGTCGCGCTCCCACAGGGGAGCGGAGGAGTCCTCCGGGGGTAGGTCCTCCGTCATCCCGCTGCCTCCCCAAGTCGCCCGAACGACGTACGGAACACGAGCCTAGCCCTCCTTCCGGCCGTCCGGTGGCGCGTCGGGGCAGCAGGTGCCGCGACGGGTGACATCGGATGCGGCGGAGCGACGCGTGACGGCCCCGACCTGCGACTGTCCAGCCGACGGACCGTCAACAGCCGTTGAAGAGCAGCCGACTTCCGAGGGCCGGGCGGCACCGGACCGGAATCGCACCCTCCGCACGCCCTCCGGCCGGAGCCGGCGGCGGCTCCCCAAAGCGGGCGGCGGCCGGTGCCGGTCCCGGGTCGCGGATCGTCGCCGATGGCGCCGGAAATCGAACACGTGATTGAATTCGGTCATGCGATCGTTCCCCGACGACCTCGCCCGGGCACAGCTGGAGTGGAGTGCCACCTACCGGCTGCTCGCCGAGCGGCCCGGCCGTACCGAGCTGCGCCGACGCCTGTACCGGCTGTCGACCCGGCTGTACTTCCACCCCTACTGGCGGCAGCGACGCCCGCACCCCGCGGCCTGGCGGGACCTGCGCGAGCACGGACGGCCCGAGGGCCCCGCGAGCGAGAGGAGCCGCTCATGACACCGTGCGGCGCCGAGGACCACACCTGCGACGGCCCTGACTGCGGGTGCGCCCCGGTCCGCGTGACCGTCCACCCACCGTCCCCCGCGGGCGGCAGACGGGTGCACGCGGACGGCGAGCCCCTCGGGCTGGCCCATGGCGTGGGCGACGTGGCGGAGTTCCTGCGCCGGGCCGGGCTGGAGATCGATCCGGCGGAGGTGGCGGAGTCCTCGTGGATCGACTGGCGCGGGGTGGGGCCCGAGCACTGGAGGGCGGACACGGCCGACTGAGCGTCCCGCGGGCCGTGCCGGCGGCGGACTCCCGGCCCCCGGGACGGCACGGGACGAGGTGCAGCCGGGCGACTCATCCGAAAGTCGCTGGATCCTCTCATCCGACTTTCACCGATGCCTCATACGGTGGGGGCATGACGCAGGTGACTCCTCCCGGGTGGTATCCCGACCCCGGACAGACAAGTGACGGTCCGCCCAGCGAGCGCTGGTGGGACGGCAAGGCGTGGACGGGGCAGACCCGCCCCGCCGGGTCGGGCGGCGACTGGGGTCCCCCGGCGCACCCTCCGGCCGGTCCTGCCGACGCCGGCACGGCCCAGCAGCCGTACCCGGCCCACCCCGGCTATCCCGGCTATCCCGGGTATCCGGCGCAGCCCGCCACCGCGAAGCACGGGCTGCGGACCGGCGTGGCCGTCGGTGTCGCCGTGGCGGTCCTCGCCGCCATCGGCGTCGGCGCCTGGGCGCTCACGGACAACGGCGGCGGGAACGGCGGCGGCCAGGCCTCTCAGCAGGGCCCGGGAGGCGGCTCCGGCCAGGGCGGATCCGAGGGACAGAACGGCGGACCGGGCTTCCCGTTCGGCGGTTCGGGCTCCGGCGGCGGCTCCGGGTCCGGCGGCTCGGGCGACGGCGCCTCGCCGTCACCCGGCCAGTCCGAGGCGCCCAAGGTGCCGGGCGGCGGAACGGTGTCGGACTCCGTCAACGCCATCGCCATCCCGGTGCCGAAGGGCTGGACCGGGCAGGCGATCAACGTCGGCGCCCAGATCACCTCCGACGACTCCTACACATGCCCGGGCGACACCTCGCAGTCCTGCACCGCGGGCGGCGCCTACTCGGCGCCCGCACTGGCGCTGGGCACCAAGGGCGACACCGCCGAGGAGGTCGCCAAGGCGGACATCTCGGCCAACGCGGCGGAGTCGTACGGCGGCAAGACCTACGGCGCGATCACCTCGCACCAGGTGCTGGCCTCCAAGGCCGTCACCGTGGCCGGGCAGAAGGGTTACCTGGTCCGCTGGAAGGCGGTGACCAGCAAGGGCGCCGACGGGTACGTCGAGTCGCTGGCCTTCCCCTCGCCCTCGAACGGCCGGCAGATCGTGGTGGTCCGGTTCGGTGTGGACGTCGGCAAGGACCAGACGGTGATCGACGACATCACCAAGGGCATCAGGGTGTCCTCCGGCGGCGGCGACGGCCAGACCGTCTGATCCGCTCCCGGGCCGGAACACCGGTCGGCCGGGTGGGGCGCCCCTCCGCTCAAAGGGGAACCCCACCCGGCCGGGGGGTGCGCGCCGCCCCCGTCCCCACGGTGCGGCGCGAGCAGGTCACCGTCCAGTCATCCCGTGGACGGCGGCCTGGGTCTAGGTCAGTCCGAGCGCGGGCAGCACCACGGCCTCCACGAAGCGGACCAGATAACCGGCGTCGGCGTACTCGCCGGTGAGCACCGGCCGGACCCGGAGCACGCCGAACATCATGGCGGGCACGTAGTCCAGCGCGGGGTGTTCCGCGCTCACCTCGCCGCGCGCGACACCGCGGTGCAGGATCTCCTGGAGCGCGGCGATCTCCGGTTCGATCAGCGCCTCGCGCAGCGCCTGCGCCAGTTCCACGTCCGAGTGGAGCGCATGGCCCAGCGCCGAGAGCAGCCTGGTGTCCTTGCCCGACCAGTCCCCCGCGGCCCGCGCCACCTCGCGCAGGTCATCGGCGAGGGTTCCGGTGTCGACGCCGCCGAAGCGTACCTCGCGGCTGGCGCGCAGCGCGGCCGCGACGAACTGCGGCTTGGTCTTCCACTGCCGGTAGAGCGTGGACTTGCTGCACCGGGTGCTGCTGGCGACGCCTTCCATGGTCACGGAGTCGTAGCCGCACTCACGGATCTGTTCGAGCACGGCGTCGAAGAACTCCCGCTCACGCTCCGGCGTGATCTTGGAGCGGCGCGAGCCGGCGACCGTGTCCGGTTCGTCCGCGGCCTGCGACGTCATGTGCCCTGCTCCTCACTCGCGCATCACGTACGGATCATCTGCCGCCCACCCGCCGTTCGGGCGGGGCGGAAACCTACAACCAGTGTGGCCTACGTCTATCGATACGCCACTGTACCGGTACTCGGCCGTATCGGTACAGTGGCGTATCGGTACGCACTCGTATCGATGAGCATGTGGGGGTTCGGGCCACCGTCCGGACGCCAGCACCACCGTCAGTGAGGGGGCCTGGGATGAGTTCCCAGTCCGAGCCGGCAGCAGCGGAGCCCGGGGCGATAGCCCGGCCACCGCTGGTCCGTGAGTTCCTGCTCGTCGCAGGGCTCTTCCTCGTCTACAAGTTCGGGCGCCGGCTGGCCATCGGGCACACCACCGAGGCCCTGCACAACGCCCACCGGATCTGGGACCTGGAACGGACGCTGCGCCTGCCCTCGGAGGTCGACGTGCAGTCGGCGCTGCTGCACGGCGACACCCCCGTCCACCTGGCCAACACCTACTACGCCACGGTTCATTTCCCGGCCACGGTGGCCTTCCTGGTCTGGCTCTACCTGAAGCGGCCCGCGCACTACGTCTGGGCCCGCCGGGTGCTGGCCGTGGTCACCGCCGCCGCCCTCGTGCTCCCCTTCACCTTCCCGCTGGCACCGCCGCGGATGCTGGCCGCCAGCGGCCTGGTCGACACCGGCCGGGTGTACGGCCCCTCCGTCTACGGGCCGCCCGCCCACGACCACCTCTCCAACCAGTTCGCGGCGATGCCCTCGCTGCACTTCGGCTGGGCCCTGATGGTGGCGATCGGCCTGATCGTGGCGACCCGCTCCCGGTGGCGCTGGCTGTGGCTGCTGCACCCGGCGGTCACCCTGCTGGTGATCGTGGGCACCGCGAACCACTTCTGGCTGGACGCGATCGTCGCCACCGTGATGCTGGCCGCCGCCCTCGCCCTCATCCACCCCGAGGCCTCGTCCGGCGGGACCCCCACCTCGCTCCGCCCGCCCCACCGCACGGCCGCCACGGCCGGACGCCGCGCCCGGGGATTCACCGTGGAAGAGCCCGCACTGGCAGGAGCGGGCCGATGAGCACCGCGGCCCTGCTCGCCGTCCTCCTCTCCCTCGTCTCGGCCGTCGCCTACGCGGCCGCCGCGGTCGCCCAGGAACGGCTCGCGTCGAAGTCCTCCGGAGCGGGCCTGCTCCGGCTGCTCGGCTCCGGTGCCTGGTGGGCGGCGGTCGGCCTCAACGCGGGCGCCGCGCTTCTGCACGTCGTGGCCCTGAAGTACGGCCCGCTCACCCTCGTGCAGCCGCTGGGCGCGCTCACCCTGGTCGCGGCCGTACCGATGGGCGCGCGGGTGGCAGGGCGGCGGGTCAGCGCGACCGAGTGGCGCGGCACGGCCCTGACGCTGCTCGGTCTCGGCGCCGTGCTGGTCACGGCCTCCGGTCCCGCGCCGCACCGGGTGCTGAGCCTCACCGAGGCCCTCGCGGTGGCCGGTACGACCGCGGTGCTGATCGGCGCGCTGTCCCGCCCCGGCGCCCGGCCGGGCCTGCGGCACGCGACCGCGTCCGGCTTCGCCTCGGGCGTCGCCTCCGCCCTGACCCAGACGGTGACGGTGGCGGCGACGGACCGCTCCGGACCGGTGCTGAGCGTCGAGGTCGTCGTGGTGACGCTCATGGTGGCCGCGTTCGCGGTGGGCGGCCTGCTGCTCTCCCAGACGGCCTACCGCGGCGGCCTCGGCGCACCGCTCGCGGTGGTCACCCTGGCCAACCCGGTGGCGGCGGCCGCGATCGGCCTGGCCCTGCTGGGGCAGGGCCTGCACGGCGGCGCGACGGGCGTCCTGCTCGCCCTGGCGGGCGCCGCCCTCGCCTCCTGGGGTGTGATCCTGCTGACCCGGGTGACCCCGGCGGCCCGGATCGTCGCACCGGACGACGACGAGCACCCGGTGGCCGCCGTGCTGGCCCTGGAGTCGGCGCGGGCCGCGGCGGAGCAGGCGCTGCTCCCTCCGCGGAAAGAGGAACCCGGACAGCTCACGGCCCTCTGAACGCCGCCGGGGGCGCGGGCACCCGTGTCTCCGGGCCCGCACCCCCTCAGCCGCGCGCGGAACGAACGCCCTCCCGCGCGGCCGGCCGGCCCGCACCGGGCCGCGGGCGGATCCTCAGCCCAGACCCCGGGAATCCTGCTTCAGCGCGGTGTCCACGGTCAGCGCCGTCGCGATCACCAGGCTCCGCAGCGGCTCGGGCAGCTGGTGGTGGATCTGCAGCACATAGTTGTCGGCGGTGGTGAACATCGTCTTGGCGAGCCCCTCCCACGTCTTCGTGATCCGGGCCACCTCCTGCTCGGCGTGGTCGACGATCGCGAAGTTCCAGGCGCGCCAGTTCTCCGCCTTGATCGCGCCGACCTTCCGGCCGCCCGCCGTCATCGCGAAGTTGATCTTGCCGATCATGTTCTGCTGGACGATCTCACCGACCTCCGAGCCGTCCGGCCGGGTCACGATCACCCGGGACTTGAAGATCTTCGCGGGCCGGGTCAGCAGCAGCTGCGGCTGCCCCTGGGCGTCACGGATCTCCAGCCGGTGGGTCATGTACTGGTCGAGGCTGGAGACGAAGCGCAGGATCTTCTTCAGGGCGCTCTGGCCGACCTCGACCACCGAGCCTATCTGCCGGCCGTGCTGGTCCATGACCTTGTACTCGTTGGTCAGCTCGATCAGCTTGGCCTTCTGGTTCACCACCAGCACCGGCTCGGAGAAAAGCGTCTGGGGCGCACCGTGCGGATCGGAGTGCCGGTCTGCAGGTGTGTTCGATTGCGTGGTCACCGGGGCACAGTACCCCGAGGTGACCGGTACCTGACCGGTTCCGCACGACGCGCCCCTCGGCGCCCGTCAGTCGGTGCGGATCGCCGGGTCGCTGACCCCGGGCCGGCCGTTCTCCACGTGCCCCGCGAACCGCCGCTCGAAGGCCGCGTCGCCCTCGGCGGTGACCGTCAGGTCGTACCACCGGTCGCTGTGGTTCAGGTGGGCGACGTGCCGGACGGCGGCCCCCGCGCGGACCGTGAACGTGCGGGTGCGGCCGCCGTATCCGTCCGCCACCCTCAGCTTCACCGTGCCGCTGCCCCGGTTCGTGAGGGTCAGCTCGATGTCGTCCCCGTGCGGCCGGGCGGTGACCTCGGGTCCCGCCACCTTGGCGCGGCCGCGGAAGGTGCGCAGGAAGCCGTTCGGCCCGTGCACGGTCAGGTCGTACGAGCCGGCCGGGTCCACCGGGTTCCAGGTGTCCGAGACGGACGTGCCGGCCTCGGTGGTGTAGCTCCAGGGGCCGTCCGTACGGCTGTCGGAGGTGACCAGGAAGGCGGCACCGGCCTGCGCGCCCGACGCGAAACGGAGCGTGAGCCGGCCTGCCGCCGCGTCCGGCGAACCGTCCACCACCGGGGCGTACTTGAGCGGCCTGGTGGGACGGGAGCCGCGCTCCTGCCGGGGCAGCGCCGGGTGGGCGGGCGGGGTCGGCACGTAGTCCGGGTGGCGGTCGCCGTCCGGCGGCCGGTAGCCGGCCGTGGAGGGCAGGGCGACCGGCTTGGTGTCCTTGCGGGAGAAGTCGAAGGCCGCGGTCAGGTCGCCGGTGACGGTGCGCCGCCAGGGCGAGATGTTCGGCTCGTGGACGCCGAAGCGCCGCTCCATGAACCGGATGACCGAGGTGTGGTCGAGCGTCTCGGAGCAGACGTAACCGCCCTTGCTCCACGGGGAGACGACGATCATCGGGACCCGCTGGCCGAGGCCGTAGGCGCCCGCCGCGTGGCCCGCGTCGCCCTTGAAGAGGTCCAGGGACGGGTCGACGGTGGACCTGCCCTGCGCCGCGGAGGCCGGGGGGAACGGCGGGACGACGTGGTCGAAGAAGCCGTCGTTCTCGTCGTAGGTGATGAACAGGGCGGTCCTCGCCCACACCGCGGGGTCGGCGGTGAGCGCGTCGAGGACCTGGGAGATGTACCAGGCGCCGTAGTTGGCGGGCCAGTTGGGGTGCTCGGTGAAGGCCTCGGGGGCGACCACCCAGGAGATCTGCGGCAGCCTGCCGGACGTGACGTCGGCCTTCAGCCGGTCGAAGAACCCCTCGCCCTTGCGGGCATCGGTGCCGGTGCGCGCCTTGTCGTACAGCGGGTCGCCGGGCCGGGCGTTCTGGTACTGGGTGAAGTAGAGCAGCGAGTTGTCGCCGTAGTTGCCCCGATAGGCGTCCTGGATCCAGCCCCAGCCGCCGGCCGCGTCCAGGCCGTCGCCGACGTCCTGGTAGATCTTCCAGGAGACGCCCGCCCGCTCCAGGCGCTCGGGGTAGGTCGTCCAGGAGTAGCCGGCCTCGTCGTTGCCGAGGACCGGGCCGCCGCCCCGGCCGTCGTTGCCCGTGCAACCCGTCCACAGGTAGTAGCGGTTCGGGTCGGTGGAGCCCATGAACGAGCAGTGGTAGGCGTCGCAGACGGTGAAGGAGTCGGCGAGCGCGTAGTGGAACGGGATGTCGTGCCGGTTCAGGTACGCCATGGTCGTGGAGCCCTTGGCCGGGACCCACTTGTCGTACTTGCCGCCGTTGACGGCGGTGTGCGTGTCGCTCCAGCCGTGCGGGAGGTCCTGGAGGAAGGCGAGGCCCAGGTCGTCGGCGTCCGGGTGGAACGGCAGGACGTCCTTGGTGCCGTCCGACTGGCGCCACACCGACCTGCCGCCCTGGCTGACCGGACGCGGGTCGCCGAAGCCGCGGACGCCTCTGAGGGTGCCGAAGTAGTGGTCGAACGAACGGTTCTCCTGCATCAGGACGACGATGTGCTCGACGTCCTCGATCGATCCGGTGCGGTGGTTCGCGGGCAGCGCCGCGGCGCGCTGGACGCTGCCGGACAGTGCGGTGAACGCCGTCGTGGCACCTGCGAGTTGGAGGAATCGGCGCCGGTTGGCTTCGGGCATGGGGGTGCGACCTCTCATCCTGGCGTGCGGGATGTGCGGAACACGCGGACTGTGCGCGGGTGCGAGTGTTCCAAGGGCATCGAACGTCAGGGAAGGGTCCGGTGGCGCGGATGTGAAACTCGGCGGTACGCGGGGTGGGCGGCCGGTGAGGCGGCGGGGCCGGGAGGCGCTGGAGGGTCTCGGCCAGTCGTTCGCCCGGACCGAGGCGGCCCGGCTCGGGGACCCGCCGCGAACTGGGCATCGACCCGGGTCCCGAGCTGCGTGGCTGCCGGGGGTCGCCACCTGCTGATCCGGGTTCCGGCCACCGGGGGGGCGTCCGCATGTCGGGCACCCCTTCGGCACGACTAGTCACCTTGTTGAGTACGTGCCTGCGCCCGTTCGGCGAGTCGTCGCAGCGCCAGCTCGCCCCAGCGCAGGTTCTCCCGCTCGAAGGACATCCCGCGCAGCAGGGTGAGGTACGGGCCGACGCGCTCCGCCTCCGCGAAGTACGCCTCCTCCGAACGCCCGGCGAGCAGACGCTGCCGGATCCGTTCGTAGCGGGCCAGCTTGGTGGTGGCCAGCTCCATCCGCCCGGCGACGGCGGCCCGGACCG
Organism: Streptomyces sp. NPDC101237; assembly: GCF_044767465.1. Taxonomy (NCBI): domain Bacteria; kingdom Bacillati; phylum Actinomycetota; class Actinomycetes; order Kitasatosporales; family Streptomycetaceae; genus Streptomyces; species Streptomyces sp. NPDC101237. The sequence goes on from NZ_JBIWNY010000034.1 coordinate 73,398, forward strand.
CCGCCATGTCACCGGCGTCCGCGCACTGCACCTTGACCAGCAGTTCGTCCCGGACGGCCGCGGGCCGGGCCGGAGGTTCGGCAGTGTAGGCGCGCACCTCCCGGCGGCCCGCCTCGGTCAGCGAGAACAGCCGCTTGGTGGGCCGGCGCTCCTGCTCCACGACGCGCGCGGTGACCAGCCCCTCGGCCTCCATGCGGTCCAGCTCGCGGTAGAGCTGCTGGGGCGTGGCCGACCAGAAGTTGGCGACCGTGGCGTCGAACCCCTTCGCGAGGTCGTACCCGGAGGCCTCGCCCTCCAGGAGGGCCGCCATCAACGCGTTCCGCAGAGCCATGGGGGGACGCTAACATGCACCTACTCAATTTTTTGACTAGGTGAGGTGGGAGCCATGCATCCGTTCCGCAAAGCCGTCGAAAGCGACGACATGGACGCCGCGACCGCGCTGCTGGCCGACGACGTCGTCTTCACCAGCCCGGTCGCCTTCAAGCCGTACCCGGGCAAGGCGATCACCGCGGCGATCCTGCGCGCGGTCTCCCAGGTCTTCGAGGACTTCACCTACGTACGGGAGATAGCCAACCCCGACGGCCGGGACATCGCCCTCGTCTTCACGGCGACGGTGGCCGGCCGCAAGCTCCAGGGCTGCGACTTCCTGCACCTCGACGAGAACGGGAAGATCGACGACTTCACCGTGATGGTGCGCCCGCTCTCCGCCGCCCAGGCCCTGGGCGAGGCCATGAACGCCCGCTTCGACGACATCGCCAGGGAGGCGGCGGGGCGGTGACCGCGTCCCGGCCGAAGGACCGTCCCACGCACCGGCTTTTCCCTCGATTACGGCGTATTCAGGCCGCGTTGCCGCCGGGAACGTCCACAATGGGTGGGTGTTGCCGCGTGAATCCCGGCGACCCACCGTCCCGCCGGGTCGAGGAGTCGGTCTGTGAACGAAGAGCACACGCGCCGGGCGCCGTCCGGCGGTTCCGTCAGCCTCCGCCTGTCCGTGCGAGCCGCGGACGTCACGCTGTGGGACGGGGACACGGTGACCGCCCGCACCCCCAAGACCGCCCCGGACTTCCCTCTGGTGGAGACGGCACGGGCCATGGCCCGGCTCCACGAACGCTCACGCGAGACCCTCGGCCCTGAACTGATCGAAGAAGCCGACCGGTTGACCCTCCGAATGGGGCGGCTGCTCGCCGACCGGGCCGGGGGGACCGCATGCCGGGCGCTGGACGACGCGGCGCGGAACGCGGCAAGGGCCGGCGGCACGTTGCCACTCGCGCTCGACATCGAGCCGGGACCGCTCGCCGGCCTGCCCTGGGAGGCACTGCTCCTTCCGGGCTCGTCGGCCCCTCTCGCCCTGCACCCCGTCGTCCGTCCGTTCCGGGCCGGGCCCGGCACCGGAGGACTCCCGTGGACCGCGGCACGCGACACGCGCCGCCCGCTGCGGCTGGTGGCCTTGCTCGCGGGCCCCTCCTCGGCCCACACGCCCGAGGAGGGGCTGCTCGACCTGGAGGCGGAGACGGCCCGGCTGGCGACCGCGTTGACCGGTTCCGCCATGCCTGTCGATCTGCGGCTGCTCAGCTCCGGCAGCCTGGACGCGCTCACCGCGACCCTGGAGGAGACGTCCGCGGACATCGTGCACATCGTCTGCCACGCCCGCCCGGGACACCTCAGGCTGGAGACCGTCGGGGGGGGGGGGGGGGGCCCCCCCCCCCCCCCCCGCCCGGGCCCCCCGCCCCCCCCCGGGGGGGGGGCGCGCGCCGCGGCGCGGGGGGGCGGG
>NZ_JBIWNY010000035.1:0-37702 GCF_044767465.1 Streptomyces sp. NPDC101237
CGTGATGACGCTGTGCCCGCCGTTCTTGTAGTAGAGCACCGAGGCCACCTGGCTGTTGCGGTGCCGGTAGGCGGCCTGCGGGGCGAACTCGCGGATGAAGGGGCCTCTGAGGTCGTGCGGAAGGACGAACTCCTCGCTCTGGGGCGGCCACGGCTGCCCCCACTGGTTGTGCGTCACGGCGTAACTCCCCCCGAGACAGATGACCGCTGCTCGAGTGGTGAACGGAACGGCCGCACACCACCGGATTTCAGTGTCGCTGACAATCCGCCGCAGGGAGTGGACAATTCACGACCGGGGATGCAGCCGTGGCACTGTCCGATCAGGTATCACTGAGCCTGCGGCCGACCGTGCCAGTGGTGCTCGAGCCGCTCAGGCGGCAATCGCGGCGAGGTTCGCGCGATACGACTGGCGGGTTCCGGCGAGCCAGGCCTTGATACCGCGGGGTGTGGCGGTCCGGCCGGCTTCCCGACCGGCGGTGCGCGCGATCGGAGCGGGAGGCGGCGCTCAACGGCATCCCGCCGCGCTGGCCGAGGTGCTCCAGATCCTCTGACTAGATCGACAACCTATCTGACTAGATCGACTACCTATCAAATTTATTGACTGGTTGCTACGGTGGGCGCATGACCGTATCCACCGAGAACTCCCCCGAGTTGATCGCCGGAGACCTCGCCATCGCCATCTACCAGGGAGCAATCCAGGACGGGGAACGGCTCCCGTCGCAGGCCAAGTTGGGGCAGTCCTATGGGGTGTCGTCGGGCACGGCCGCGGCTGCGCTGGCGCTGCTGGCGGCGGCGGGTCTGATCCGGACGGCGCCGGGCAGCGGCACCTTCGCCCTCTCCCGCTCCAGCGGCATCACGGCGAATCCCGTCTGGGACGTCATGGACGCGGCGTCCGTCTGCCGCACGCTGGCGGGCCTGCACTTCGGGCCCGAGGAGCCTGACCCGCCGGTCCTGCACATCGGCGGCAGCAAGGACTGGGGGACCGAGTGGCAGGACGAGGGCACCTTGCCGCCGCGCCCGCTCGACGTCGGCGCCCTGGCCGCGCTTGACCGGCATCTGCTGCGCTGGATGAGCGAGGCCTTCCTCGCGGCGGCGCGCCGTCTGGTCGCGCACGGGGTGAGCGACACGGACCGGCACCTGATCGCATCTGCGCGCGCGGTCCTGCGCGACGGCGGCCGGCGCCCCGAGAACCAGCCCGGCATCGCGCTGTACAGCGGCCGGGAGCCTGACGCGGAGGATGTCGTGCTGCGGATCTGGCCCGAGCGGGCAGAGCCGCGCGACCCCAACGGGCCGCCCTTCTAGACCTGCCCCACTGCACCGGACATGACCGGGCGGCCGTCCACTGCCAGGCGCACGGCCGCCCACCCACCCAGTCACCAGAGCGTTCACTGACCAGGAGGACCCCCATCGTGACCGTCACCCTGCGGCCGCATCAAGTCGAAGCCGTCGACGCCGTGCTCCACCATCTCTCCGAGCAGCCCGGCCAGGGCGTTCCCCCCGAGGGGCTGCGCACGCAGGTCATCGCCGCGACTGGATCCGGGAAGACCCTGATCGGCGTGGCGGCGGCCAACCGCCTGACCGCGCGCCGCGTCCTGGTCCTGGTGCCCACCCTGGATCTGCTGTTGCAGATGGCCGCCGCCTGGCGGGCCGGGGGACGTCACGGCGCGATGATCGGCGTCTGCTCGCTGCGCGGTGCGGACAGCCAGGGCCTGCCCTGCACCACCGACCCGGACGAACTGATCGCCTGGACCGCCGGCCCCGAGACCGTGACGGTGTTCGCCACGTACGCGTCGGTCGGTATGGGGACGCTGCGGCGCGCGCACGCGGCCGGACTGAGGGTGTGGGACCTGATGGTCGTGGACGAGGCGCACCGGGTCAGCGGTGACGGTCTCAAGCCGTGGGCGGCCGTGCACGACCAGACCCAAGTACCCGCGGTGCGGCGGCTCTACATGACCGCCACGGCGCGCGTGTGGGAAGCCGACGGCGACCGCCTGCGGCTGGTGGCGTCCATGGATGAGGACTCGCCGCTGTTCGGGCCGGTGGCGTACAAGCTGAAGCTGTCGGAGGCGATCCGGCTCGGCCTGGTGGCGCCGTATCAGGTGCTGTGCCTGGACATCCGCGACCCCGACCTCTACGCCGCCCTCACCACGGAGGCGACCGGATCCGACGCGGTGCGCGGGGCCCGGCTGGCGGCCGTGCAGACCGGGCTCATGCGCGCGGCGGTCGAGGAGCGGTTCCGGCGGGTGCTGTCGTTCCACAGCCGGGTCGGGGAGGCGGAGGCGATGGCGGCCGCGGTGCCGACGACGGCGGCCGCGCTCGCCGAGGACGACCCGGAGACGTTCCCGCCCGCCGGACAGGTGTGGTCGGCGTGGCTGTACGGCGAGCACGCGCCCGCCCACCGCCGCCAGGTCCTGGACGAGTTCGCCGCCGACTACCTCGCCGGGCCGGACGGTGCCGAGCTGCGGGCGGAACTGCGGGTCCTGTCCTCGGTCCGGGTGCTGGGCGAGGGCGTCGACACGGCGGAGTGCGACGCGGTGCTCTTCGCGGACGCCCGCGGCTCCATGGTCGACATCGTGCAGATGGTCGGCCGCGCGCTGCGAATGCGGCCCGGCGTCGGGAAGCTCGCGACCCTGGTCGTGCCGGTGTTCCTGGGCCAGGACGAGGACGCGAACGAGCTGCTGACGTCGGACGCGTACGGCACTCTCGCGAAGATCCTGGGTGCCTTGCAGGCGCACGACACGGACACGATCGAGGCCCTGGCCGACCCGCGCGTGCGCAACGCCCGCCCCGCGCCGGACGACGACCGCGACCAGGACGACGACCAGGACCAGGACGACGACGGCGAGGACGTCGCCGAGGACGTCGTGCGGGTGGGTGCGGCGGCGGCCGGGGTGCTGCGCTTCAGCGAGGAACGCGACCCGGCCGCCCTCGCGCAGTTCGTCCGGCTGCGGGTCATCGACCCCGAGGCCGCGTACTGGCGGCGCGGGATCGAGGTGGCCACCCGGTGGCTGCGCGAGACCGGCACCAGCGAGCTGCGGGTGCCGTACACGTTCGTGTCGCCGGAGGACTGGGGGTCGGCCGGCTCCCATCCGCTGGGGGTGTGGATTGCCGATCAGCGCCGGTACTACGCGGCCGGAACACTGGAGGCGTCCCGCGTCGAGCAGCTGGAGGCGCTCGGGATGGTGTGGTCGGTGCAGGCGTCCGCGTGGGAGGCCGGCCTCGCCGTCGCCCGCTCCTACGCGGCAGCCCACTCGCACCTGCTCCCGCCGACCGGCGCGGTGTGGGGTGGGGACGGCTTTCCCATCGGGGTGTGGCTGAAGAACCAGCGCGCAGCGGCCCGCAGGACGGCGGAGAACGCCGAACGTCGCGCGGCCGGGGAAACGGGCGTCCCGCACACTGGGGAGCTGTCTGAGGCCCGTATGGAGGCTCTGGCCGACCTGGACCCCGGATGGTGCCCCGCGTGGGAGCTGTCGTGGCAGCGGAACTACCGGCTCACCCTCGCGCACCGGAAAGCGGGCGGCGCGCTCCCGGCCGGGCCGGGCGAACTCATCGTCCAGGGCGAGGACCTAGGCGCGTGGGCGGCCGGGCAGCGGACCGGATGGGACAAGCTCATGCCCGCGCAGCAGTGGCTGCTGGAGTCCGTCGGGATCGAGCCCCCGGCGGAAGGTGAGCCGGTGGCGGGAGCGGCCCGGTCGCGGGACGCGCGGTGGGAGGCGAACCTCGCCGCCGCCCGGCAGTTCCACGCCCGCGAGGGACACCTCCAGGTGCCCCGCCAGCACGTCGAGATCACCGGGAACGGCGACGGCGAACAGGCGGCCGTCAAGCTCGGGGCGTTCCTCGACAACACCCGCCGCCGGGCCGCGAAGCTGAACGAGGAACGGCGCACCGCGCTGGACGTGCTCGGCATGCGCTGGACGTGACCTCACGACGCTAGCTGGCGTCGAGCAACCAGCAGCGAAGACCTGTCAGCATTCCGACGGGCCCTCAGGCACCCAGCCCGTCAGCGGATCAGCAGGCTTGGACGTACCAGACGTGGGTCCAGTCGATGTAGCTGTCTATCCCCGCGTCGGAAGCGCCGGAAAGGCTGCCATCGGCGTTGTACCAGTGAGCCCACGTTCCAGGGGTCTGATGGTTGTAGAACTCACCAGGTCCGGTGAGGCCGATCGGGACGCGGACGCCGCACTGGGAGACGTCAAAGCGGTGACCGAACCCGTCCGCCCCGCAGAAGTGCCCGTAGGCGCAGGAGAGGGTCGCAGGCGCAGCTTCGGACACCTGCGCCGTGCCCAGCGTCGCTCCCGCAGCCAGGAGGCTCGCAGCGATTCCGAGGTTGATCTTTCTACGAAAACTCATAACACCCTTCCACACGCATGATGCACTTCGACAGCGGATACGTGCAGGTTAGAAACCTTCCGGAAGCAGAAACCATCGTTTCGAACCTCATCGAAATGACGAGACCGACCAGGCGATCCCAGCGGTCTCCCCGGCACCCGGCAGATCCACGCCCGCGAAGGACACCTCTGGGAATCACGGCGGCCGTCGGGATCACCAGAGACGGCCACAGAGGCGAGCAAGCAACCGTCGGCGTCGGAGCGTTCCTCGACAACACCCGACGCCGGGCCGGGAAGCTCAGCCCGCAGCGCCGTGCCGAACTCGACCAACTCGGCATGCGCTGGTCGTAGAACGTGTGCGCAGACGGCCCGCTCCCGGGAACACCGGGAGCGGGCCGTTGACATGCGTGTGGTCGTGAAGGGCGGTCGCCTACGCGGCGAAAGGCTCCATGAGGCTTCAGCCGAACGATCGTCCTCATGGGCAATAGGTGAGGCCCGGGGACACTGTCCCCTCCACAACCACTGCTGTCTGTAACACGGGTGGGCAGCCGGACATTCCCTCCCTGGTGACTGAACGCCGACCAGTGCGGGCGGGTTCGGAGGCTGGTCTGCGGCGGCTTCCCGCTGAGCCGAGCCCGGGTCAGAACATCAGGGCTTCCTCGCCTTGGGCCGCCACACAGGCACTCAGCTGAGACCGAGCGTGGTGAGGGCGGTGGTCCAGTCGGTGACGATGGCGTGCTGTGCCTGGGCGAGGGTGACCTTGCCCGCGCAGACCGCGGTGTGCAGCCTGGTCTCCACCGGATCCTTCCGGTTGTTGATGCCCTGACTCGTCTTGTGGCCCGGGTCGGCGGGTTCCACCCACAGGTTGCGCGGGTCGTTGGGGTCGCCGCCGAGTTGCAGGCTGATCAGGTGGTCGTACTCGGCCTCACCCATCGCCCCGGTGTAGCCGTAGGAGGCGGCGTTGAGCTTCTTCTCCCTGCCGGTCACAGAGGTGGAAGGACGCACACTGGAGGTGTAGCCGCCCTTGCGGCAGATCGTCGACGCCAGGTTCGCCTGCGTGACGGCCGGGGAGATGGCGCCCGGGGTGCAGGCCGGGTCCTCCAGCGGCTCACCCTTCTCGTAGCGGTAGTGGCACGAGCCGGCGGCCGGCTGCTCCTGCACCGTGTACTTCTTCTGCGGGCCGGCCCCCACCGCGATCGCCCGGCCCGCGCCCCCCGCGCCGCTCGCACTCGAGGCCGCCGCCGAAGCGCTTGCGCTCCCGGACGGCGACAAGCCGCCCAGCGATCCGGTTTTGCAGCCCGCGAGCAGCAGGCAGGACAGCACCACGATCAGCGTGGCGCGGCGGGTGGACGGCATGACGGCCCCTCACGGTAAGGCGATGGCTGAGCAGATGCTGCCCTACCGGCTCGGCGCCGTGCCCCGCGGGGTACGGCGCGCTGGCGCACACCCGGCGTACATCCGTCTACGGGCTCAGCAGCACACGGCGGCCGGATCCTCGGTCAGTGAGGCACAGCGGGCACGCGATGACCGGCCCGGGCAGGAACGCGTAGCCGTCTGGCGGGAATCCAGCACTTTCGGCCGATGTCCCGGCGGACGACGGGGTCAGCCGATGCCGGTGACCTGCAGGGCCGTGGTCCAGTTTGTCTTGATGGCGCTGCGGGCCGCGGACAGGGTGATGGTGCCGGCGCAGACAGCGTTCTTCAACTTCGTCTCCACACCGTCCTTGGTGGTGGCGGTCTTCGTGCCGGAGTAGGGCTCGGGCCACAGGTTGCTGGTGCTGCGGGGCGAGCCGCCGAGTTCGAGAGGGACCAGGTGGTCCTCCTCGTAGTCGGCCATGTTGGTGTCGGAGTAGCCGTAGTCGATGATGCCCTGGGCCTTGAGCGGGTTGGTGTAGGACGTCGGCGGGCGGACAGTGGCGGTCCAGCCGGACACGCAGATCGTGCTCTGAATGTTCGACTGCGTGACATCCGAGTTGTAGGCGCCGGGCGTGCACGAGGAATCGGGCAGCGGCAGGTAGGCGTGCGAACAGGTCGACGCCTGGGCGGGGCCGGCCGAAGCGGCGATCACACCGGCGGCCGCCAGGGCCAGGGCGCAGGTAGTAGCGGTGAAGCGACGCATCAGGGGATCTCCCGCGGGGTCGGCCCGGAAAGGTGGGGTGCCGGGCGGCTGACGGGATGACACCACGACCCGGCTCTATGCGGGTAGAGCTGCGGGATGAACAAGGGGCGACCTGCGCGATCCTTACCCCACCCTGACCAAGCCTTTCCCAAGCCCCCTGTTTCACCGCAGAGATGAGCTGGGCCAGGGTCGCAGCCCGACCTGACTCAGCCGGCTGCTTCCACGTACGACGCCAGATTCGCCAGCGAGGAGGCGATCCCGGCCTCGTGGACCGATTGCTCGATGCCAGGTGGCACGTCCGTGGCAGTGACAGTCACCTCGGTTCCGTCACCGGCGGCAGCAAGGTGCCAGGTCATCGTCATGGTGCCCGCGTACGCAGGGTCGCCGGCCTCGAACACGGCCCTCTGCACAACGCGCTCTGGCGGCACCAGCTCTGCAAACCAGACGTCGACGACATCCGTCGCATCTGAAGACTTGCCGGGGCTGTCGACAGGGTTCAGATAGGTGAGGACCATCTGGAACCCGCCACCAGGCCGGGGATCCCACCGCTCGACCCGCCCGCGCATGCCTTCCGGCGGCAGCCAGGCCTCAAGGGACTCCCGGTCCAGGAGAGCGCCGTAGACAGTCGCCGGTGGCGCCGCGATAACCCGGCTGGCACGGTCGGTCCTACCCATGGCCCGAGTCTAACGAGCTCGTGCACGGTCACTCCCCGTCCCATCCCGCGGTTCGCGCCCATCTCCGCGACCGAGCAATGGGCGGGACAGATACCTGCCATCCCCCGGAAGAAGCGGTGCCGGAGGCTCTCGCGAACTCAAGATCAGCTATAGGGCATGCGGGCGCGGTGTTCCGGCGCTGGCCGGTGGCTTGGTGCCGAATCCCGAGGGGGCCGGTGAGAAGGACGTGGTGCGTGTCCGTGGTGGGCGGGGGCGGTTGCGGTCCAGGTAGTAGCTGCGGGTGCCATGGCTGTCGGGATCGGCAGGTGTCCGGGCAGCGGTGGCGGTTCTCCCGCACATGGCGACGGCTTCCCTGAAGAAGGTGGAAGCCGTTTCTGGTTCATGGCCGGCCGCAGTGACTTCGACGAGCAGCCGGTCGGGCTCCTGGGCGCCGGCGGGCTGTTGTCCGTCAATGCGGTGCGGTGCAGGCCGGTTGGGCAGTGCCCGCTCTGCGTCCGGGGTACCGGGGGGTTCGGGAAGGGGCCGACGCGGGTCGGGAATGCCTGCTGGCCGCGTGCGGGTGGGTGGCGGGGCGGTGGCGGCGACGATGATTTCGAGGTGCTCGGCGAAGTTGGGTCCGGGAACGGGGATTTCGAAATCGGGGTGGATGTCGTAGCCGATGGCGACGGCGGTGGCGACGAAGTCGATGACGGCGTTGGCCGTGGGGGTGTGGCGGCGGGGGCGGGCGCGGGTGAGGCGACTGAGGATGCGCAGGACGGTGGGCATGCTGGTGTCGGCGGTCATCATCCGGTAGGCGGGGGCGTCCTGGTTCAGGTCGGCGTCGGGGGTGTGGGGACCGGCCTGGGCCTGCCACAGGGCGGCAGCGTGGATGTCTCCGTGGGCCAGGTGGAGGAGGTAGAGGCAGTAGGAGGGTGCTTCGTCGCCGGCGCCGGCAGCGTACTGCCACCAGAAGCGGGCGCCGTCGTCGGAGCCGGCGAGTTGCAGGGCGCAGCCGAGGATCCAGGCGGCGCGTGGCTGGGGCAGTTGGTCGGTGAGGAAGTCGGCGAGCTGGTCGAGGGTGGAGTGGGTGAGGACGGCTTCGCACAGGGCGGCCAGGCTCTGGGCGGCGACGTCGTCCGCGACGTCGCCTCTGTCGCCGTCCCACAGAAGCTGGCCGTCGTCGGTGAAGGCGGGGTAGGCGGTGTCGTCGTAGGGGATGACGTCGGCGGGGATCTGAGGGTCGGGCAGCAACCTGGACTGTGCGAGGAGGTCGTCGATGAGGGTCATGGCGAGGTGGTCACTCCCAGGTGTGCTGGCGGTAGAGATCGTTGAGGGCCCCCCGGGCGTGGTGGTCCAGGGTGTGGGTCATGGCCGGGCTCAGGCCGACGATGCCGGGCACCGCAGCGGCGTCGATGGTGCACAGGTGGGTCAGGACGATGACGTCCATCTGGTCCTGGGGCAGTCGGGCGACCGCGTCAAAGAAGCCGGCCATCTTGTTGATGTGAGCGCTGCGTTCGGCGAGGTCGATGATGGCGGCCTGGGCGGCGGTGAAGAAGGCGGCCTGGCGCAGGTCGGGATGGCCGTCCTGCTGGAGAGTGCGGGCCATGACCCGGGAGCGGAGCATCTGCCAGGCGTGCCGCTTAACGTCCGCGGTGGCGCACGCCTCGTCCCAGGTCAGCCACAGGATGTCGAAGGTTTCCCGTACCACCCGCTGGGCGCGGTCCTCGGCCTGCAGGAAAGCGCGGGCGTAGGCGGCGTAGGGCGCGCGCATGGCCAGGGTGAAGGCCTGGTGCGCCACCGGAGGCTGCTCAAGGCCCAGCGGCTGGACCGCCTGGATGCGGTTCTCGATCCAGCCCTGTTTCTTGGCTGCCTCCCGGGCGGCCGCCGTCCACAGCCGGCGCAGCGGCCAGGGCGGTAAGTCCAGTGCCCTGACCACGCTGTAAGTGATCTCCCAGCTCGGGTAGTAGCCCTTGCCGCGCAGGAGCTCGGACAGGCGTGTCTTGGAGTAGCCAGAGCGGCCCACCAGTTCGTCCAGGGTCAGACCGCTGGCGACCAGCCGGGAGCGCACGGGCTCCAACCAGGTGCGGTGGGCCGCGCCGACACCGTCGCCGATCGGCTCCGGCCGGCGCCCCCGCCGGGAAGAAGGCTCGGCACCGGGAGGGTCGCTGTCATCTGGCTCGGGCGGTCCGGGCTGTTCGGAGTCGCTCACCGCGGCAGCTCCTCGTTCCCGGTCGGCTCCGCCGCGGGCGCAGTCGGTCCGTCGGGCAGAGCGCTAGGGCGGGCAGAGCCGGCCAGGGCGGTGATGATCTGCTGGATGAGAAGTCCGAGTGAGGGCAGCAGCGCGGCGACCGCCGCGAGCTGCCCGAGCGCGACCAGCACCGCGCTCCACGCGAGGACCACGGCCAGGACGGCCAAGGTCATCACCTGCCTGCTGTTCATTCGCACCTTCCCTGAAAGGGAATCAAGAGTCCGGAAGTGACGCCCCTCCACGGCGGTGCTGATGCGCCGCGGAGGAACTGGAGGACAGCATGGTGCGACCGCGCCAGCCACTCAACGCGATCATGCGATTACGGAACAATGGGACCGCGGTCTCCGCTCGGCCCGGCTACGCCGTTACTCCATCGCAGGCGCGTACGGGCCCAAATCGTCTCTGAATGAACGCTTTTGAGCGCGAAACCGTACCCCTCACCGCGGAACCGCCGGGATGGCGCACCATGGAAGACAGACGCCCCCCGGCGTCGCACCCTTCCCATCCGGAAGGCCACGCGGGCCCTTGTGCTGAAGAACGACCGAAGGGGACCGCACCGCTTCCGTCCAGCCACCCACGCGCTGGGCGGAAGCGGCCCCGTGCAACCACTCCCGGCCACGTGACGCCCCGCGCGGTCCCGGTGGACATCCCCCGGCCCGCCGGGGCGTCTCTGCCTGGACGGCAGAGCAGCGCGGGGCCTTCGCCCACGCCCTGGACGTCCCACCCGTGCACATCGCGTTGTCCGCAAGGGCAGACGTCTGGCCCGTCACCACCGTGGACGTGGGTGACGGGCCAGGCGAAGAACGACGTATTGCGGCGGCCGGCGGTACGCCGAGGACAGGCGCACACCGCCGGCCGCCAGGGGTGCCGGCCAGGGGCGGCCGACACCGGCTCTGTGGTCAGTGGCGGTGGCCGCCGCGGTGGTCACGGTCGTCGCGGTCGCGGTAGCCCCAGGAGGCCTCGTCGATGAACCGGCCGTGGTCGTTGCGCAGGGTCGCCGTGTCGGAGTCGTTGTTCCACACGTAGTTGCGGCGGTCCTGGTAGACGTCGCTGTAGCGGTCGCGGCCGATGCCGGTGTGGACGCGGACCGTGGCGCGGCCGTCCAGGCGGAAGTGACGGAAGGTGTAGGTGTGGCCGTCCTCGTCGGACAGCGTCCAGCCGTCCAGGTTCACCGCCCGGCGGCTCGTGTTGGTGACGTCCACCCACTCCTTGTTCAACGACCAGTTCGAGCGGTCGTCGCGTCCCGGCGAGTCGTACTGGACGTCGCTGATCACGACCGCCCGGTCGTGCGGGCGGGCGGCGGGCTGGCCGGCAGCCGCGGCGGGCAGCGCGAGAGCGCCCAGGGCAGCGGCGGCAACAGCGGCGGCGGCGGTCAGACGTCGAGCGGTCACAGAAACGGACACGAGGTCCCCCTTCGGAACTGACACCCCGAACCCGTGACGAGAGTCGCAGATCGGCGGGGTGCGTGGTGCGGGTCGGCGGCCCGGTCGGCCGCACACCCACACCCTGCCCGTCTCCGCATCCGATCAGCGTGGAACGCGAAGCATGTGACGAATCACAGATATTTCGGTGACTCTCAACTGCAAGGCGCATGTATGCGATGAACATGACGGATTGTCAAATTGGAGGGTCGCGGAACCGCGTCGGCGGCCGTCGCGGCAATGCATCACGCCGGGCCGCGCCGTCGGTGGTACAGCGACCGGTCGGCGAAAGTGCGTAACAGCCCTCGTAGCCCGAACGGGTGAGGGGCTACACGCCTGCGTCGCATCGCGTTCCGGTGAGCCGGCCTGTGGGTGGCAAGGCGGCACGGCACCGGATCCGGGCCAGCACAGTGCTGGCCGTGGCGACGGATCCGGTGCCGTTTGGGAGATGGTCTGGAGCGGGCGGTGGTGTGTGCTGCCCGCGGTTGCCTTCTTCGGTGGTCAGCCGCGGCGGAGCAGGGTGATCTTCTGCCGGGCGGTGGAGATGGCGTGGGCCAGTTCGGCGCGGGCGGCTTCCTGCTTCATGGCCTGGACGAGCTGGGCCTGGTGGTCTGGGAAGGACAGCTTGAGGGCGGGGGGCTGGGCCGGCAGGGCCGCGTTCAGGTAGTCGTCGACGCGTTCGACGACCTTGCCGAGTTCGGGGCGGAGTGCCTCGATGTGGTCGGCGACGCCGCGGATCATGTCGCCGGTCTGGGAGATGTCTTCCATGTCTTCGGCCCGGCTGGGCTTCTTGGCCCTGCGGCACTGCGCCTTGTAGAGGTCGGCGAGCCACTGGTCGGGCTCGTTGTAGGCGGTGTTGGCCGCGTCGGTGCTGCGGATCCGCTTCATCCAGGCGAAGACTTCCTGGTGGTGCAGGAGGGTGTAGAGGGCGAGCGCTCCCATCAGGAAGGAGAACGCGATGCTCGCCGCGAGGCTGCCGCCGCTGGTGCCGAGCGCCAGCGGGGTGCCGTTGATCGTGGTCATGTTGTTCCGATCACGGGCGCGCCGCTCCCGGGACGGGTGTTGCGGCGCGGAGATGAAGGTGGTGGGTCCGGTGGAGCGTCGGGGGTGGTGTCAGGCCCCGACGAAGTGGCGCAGGCCTTCGACGTCGCGGACGACGAACTGGCGGTAGCGGGCTTCGATGACGCCGTGATGGCGCAGTGTGCGCAGCGCGTTCTCGGTGGTGGAGACGGCGAGCTGGAGGGCTGCGGCGATGTCTTTCTGGCCAGGGCCGGTGATGACGCTGGAGTGGGCTGTCCTGGGGTCGGGGACACCGGCAGTGTCGGCGAGGTGGGCCAGGAGTCTGCTGACGCGCTCCAGGGGCGGCCGGATGGCCATGCCGTAGACGACTTCGTCGGTGCGGTTGCGGTCTTCGAGGCTGTGCAGCACGGCGAGGCGCGCCTCGTAGAGGCGGCGCTCGGTGAGGGCGTTGAAGTACCGGGCGGCGCAGGGGATGACGACTGTGGTGGTCAGGCAGCGGGTGTCGACGCGGGAGGTGGGGTCGATGAGGGCTGCTTCGCCGACCAGTTCGCCGGCTGCCCGGAAGCGGGTGATGGTCGGGATGCCGAAGCCGGTGCCCAGCGGGTAGCGGTCCTGGCGTACGACGCCTTCGATGATGATGTAGACGAACGGGTCGTCGGCCCCCATGGGGAGCAGTTCGTCGCGGGCGAAGGTGCGGCTGCGCAGGCCGGCCTGGAGCAGCTGGTACCAGGTCTCTGCGGAGCGCTGGTGCAGGTGGTGGAGGAAGCTTCCCTCGGGCTTGCCCCTGTGGGCGTGCAGGAGTTCGGTGGGCCGTGTGGTGTCCAGGGCGGGAGGCATTGTCACTCTCCCGCCGGGGCCGGGCCGGTGGGGCGTGGACTGTTGTCGGCGTCTCCGGGGACGCGGTGGTGGTGCGGCGTCGTGGGCGGCGTGCGGCGGTGTCGCGGAGGGCACGGGGGTGCGGCGCCGCGGGGGTTGGCGGTGGCCATGGTGGTCTTCTCTATTCGGTTTGATCGTTTGGGGACCCCGCTGTGCAGCGGGGTCCCCGGTGGTGGGTCCGTCGCCTCTCCGGGAGGTGGTGCGTGCCCGGGTGGTGGGCCCGGGCGGGGTGGAGCGGCTTGAGACGGGATAACGCTACCCCTCGCCGAGACGCATGAGCTACCCGTGTTTCTGGAGGGGTGGTGAGGGCGTTTGGTAAGGCAACAATCCCCTATCCGTGGGGGATTGTTACCGGCCGTCCCGTGGTCGGGGGCATAAAGTCCACATCTTTGTTTTCATGAATCACGGGCATTCGCATGCAGATATTCATGCCGGAGGGTGGGAAAAATCCGTCAGACGGGCATCAGTTGGCGTGCATGTAAACGCGCAGCAAAAACGGGAGGCCCCGGGGCACCACCCCCAGGACCTCCCGGAAAGGGTCCGGACCCACCAGGATCAGACCGGTGTCCAGTAAACACCACCGACCGCACTAAGGTCACTCCCGATCGGCCGTCGCATGGTCTCTACCGCACCAACTGGCACTGGAAACCCCCCACCTGCGGGGGTTTGACATGTCCGGCACATGCCGCTGGACTTGTCAAGGCGGCACTCCGAGAGCGAACGGAGATCGTCCCTTTTGTGCACCCTGGAGTGAGACGCACCGGCACCCCGGGAGCCATGAGAGCGCGATCAAATGATTATCGGTGATCAGGAGTCAACAAACCCGATCAACAAGTGCTACACCGGCGCCCGAGCGTCGGGCGCACGTGCGACGGCCGTACGGGCACCCCGTCCTGACAGAATCGGCTTCCCGCATTCCACAGGCCAACATCAAACCGGAATGCACGTTGCATAGATAATTCTGGCAGCTCCGGCCGTTGCGAAATATCGGACATCAATCAGCGGGAGCAGGCGGCCATATTTCCGAATGTCGACTGGTCCACAATGCCATGTTCCGCCATCCGCGTTCCTGCTCTCACCACTCCAGCCGGCAGCCCTCAAACCCGTCCGGGATCTTTTGCACCGTCAGATTTGTTACACGGCGGACGGGTTGAAGTCCGAAGACGCCCGAACATGACCTGTTGCGCACAGAAGATGATCAACCAGGCACTCAGAGTAACGTGCGTCACATTGTCAGCCGCCTGATCCGCCGGGCGTGCGCCTTCGCGCTCCCTGAGCGCCCCCTGCCTCATCTCGCAGACGGCCCTCCTTCCCGCGCTCCGGAGCACGCCACCAACGCTCCCCCGTACGCCGAGGCGAGTAGCTCCGATGCGCCTGGCCACATTCGGCCGGCCTGCAGCGGTGAGCGCAGGGCCGACACCATCCAACGGCATCATGAGAGTCCGCCCCTGAAGGAGTGCCGCCCGTGCGACTGGTTCCCGATCCCGTATACGGCGAAGTGGATATCACCGCCTCGGTTGAGGAGCTGGCCGCACTGGCCGACGCGGTGGCCGAGGGCGAAGGGATCATCAGTTCCGCGCCACCGCTGGACAGCGACACCTTGGCAGGGATCGAAGTCCGGAAGGCTTCCGGCCCAGGGGTTCGTATCGAAGTGGACGCCTCGCGCCAGGTTCTGGTGATCGGCGGCGATCCCAGCGCCCGAGCGATACTCGCAGCCGATCTCCAGCACATGGCCACCGCCGAGGACGGCGGTCACCTCCACATCGACTACTTCACCGAGCACCCATACCTCGTTGAAGGGTCTGTGCCGATCGTGGTCAACAGCCCACACGGGGGGATGCCGACCCGCTGACGGGCGGAGGGCGCGCCGTAGCGCGACGCGATCGTCAGCGACCCGGACGGCGACCCCTCGAAGGTCCGCCCGCTGTGCCGTTCCGGATCGAGCTGTCCCTTTCCAGGGCGTCGTAGACGGAGTCAAGGACCGTCAACGCTGCGGAAGGTGACCGTCCGGTCGAGGCAGGTGATGCTCGCCGAGTACGGGCTGCCCGGTCAGACTCCTCGCGGGTCAGGCTGCGGGGCCTCCGAAGAAGCCTCCCCCGTTACCGCTGCCGTTGGCACCGCTGCCGTTGGCGCCGTTGGCTTCCCCGGTGACGGGGACGCTGTCGCTGGGGGTTGGATCGCTGCGCTGGGTCTGGCTGCCGTCTGCGCCTCCGAGCAGTCCGTCTCCCGTCGATCCGTTCGACGTGGTGGCTGTTCCGGTAGATGTGCCGGTGCTGCGGGTGGCCCGGACGCTCGGGGTGGGCGGCGGCTGGTCGTCTTCAGCCGGGCTGGGGCTCAGGACGAAGCTGGTCTGGGCGGTGTGGCCAAGGAGGAGGGTCTCGGCGAGGTAGGTCCCGGTTCCTGCCGCGCTGCTCCCGCTGCAGCTGCTGTGGTTGGGGACGCGGTTCCATGTGAAGTCGACGGAGGCCGGAGCGCTCCGGGTCACTTCGATCCAGCGATGGCCGCTGTGTCCGGCGGTGCATGCGGAGCTGTCCCATGTCGCGTTGTCGCTGGCTGCTGCGGTGATCGCGACGGCCATGCGGCTGCGGGCTGCGTCGATGCGGCAGGGCAGCTTCCCTTGGTCAGCGGCTCTGGCTGTCAGTTCGATACGGACCTTCTCGCCGCTGTCGTAGGCATTGTGAACGGATTTGAGGGAGGGCTGCAGGTCGCTGCTCTTACACGGGCGCAGCGCCATCACCTTCGCCGTGTTGACCTCCTGGGCACCGATGTCGGCGACCGGGTCGTTCGCCGGTTTGCCCGGCAGCGGCGTGGTGGAAGGGCTCGGTGTCCTGGAGGCCGGCGCGGACGGGCTCGTCTTGGGGTGGGCTGTGTGGTCGCCGGGCCAGTCCAGTGCCCAGCTGATGGTGAAGACGGTGACCAGGACAGCGCCGAGGGCGGTCGTGATCAGAACTGCTTCCTTCTTCGGGCTTCGTGCCCGGATCCCTGCCGGCGGAAGCGATACGTCGTCGCGGCGGGGACGCGCCGCGGAGTCGCCTCGGGTGGTGGGCTGTGCCATCGCGTCGACGGTGTGCTGGTCGTGGTGATCCTGCCAGGCCGCGTTGTGCGGTGGCGACGCATCTGCCGTCAGGCCGGGGCGGGGGGGTGCTGCCGGGCCCGTTGAGCTGGAAGGACGGGTTGTCTCCTGCGCGGGGACGTCAGTGGCGGGCAGGGCTGCGGGAGCCTGGTGCAGGTTCTGCAGGGCCAGGCTGAGGACGCCGTCGGCCTCGGCCAGGATGCGGTCGGCGCGCAGCGCGGCGATCTCGTGGGCGTGCTCTTCGACGAGGCGGGCCAGGTCGCCGTCGCGGCGGATGAGTTCTGCGCGTGCCTCTGCCAGTTCCCGGGAGACGGTCCGCAGCAGTCCGCTGAGATGTTCCACCGCCTGCACGGCGATCTCGTGGCGGTGCTCAAGGTCCGCGGCGCTGCGCGGTCCCGGCAGGGCCAGCTGGTCGCGGCGCTGCAGTGCCTCCCGGCTCATGGAGCGGTAGGCGTCCTCGCGGTCATGGGCGTCGCGCAGGGCGCGGACGGCCGTGAGGACCATCTGAGCGAGTTCTTCGTTCTCGGTCTGCGCCGCTTCCAGAGCGGCTTGCAGCTGGGTGATCCGCTGGGTGAGCGCGCCGTCGGCGGCAGCCTGCTCGCGCAGCAGCCGGATCTCCACTTCCAGGCGTTGCTGGTCCTGCTGGGACTGCCTGTGTTGTGCGGTGAGTTCGTCCACCCGCAGGGCGAGGTCGGCGGCTTCGGCTTCGGCACGGCGTGCTTCGCCGTCCCGGAGGATCGCCGTCTGCCGGGCCTGTTCCAGTTCGGTGGCGGCGTGGCGCAGCAGGACCTGCTGGCGTTGTTCCTGCCGCTGGGACAACGCGAGGTCCTCGGTCAGCCGGTCCTTTGCGGCCTGCAGCTCTTCGGCCCGGCTACGGGCCGCGTCCCGCTGGTCCAGGGCGTCGTATAGGTCGGCCAGGAGAGGGTAGGCGGTGCGCAGTGCAGCTCGGTAGGCGTTCCACAGGCCGCTGATCTGTTCCCGGTCCGGTGGCGGCTTGAGATCCTCGCAAGCGATATCGAGGAGGTGCTGCACCACGTCGCGCGCCGGTACCCGCTCGCCGGCGAAGAACCGCTGCAGTGCCGGCTTCGAGATGCCCGACGCGTCACCGCGGGCCCCGCCCTCGGACCGCGCCGTCCCCGTGCGCCGGGCCAGTTCAGCCGACATGCGGTCCAGCGTCCACGCCGGCGCCGCCGCCCGCAGGGGCTCAAGGACCACGCCGCGCCATACCTGCAGCCACGTGATGACGGTGTCCGGCAGTTCCGTGCCGATCGGTTTCATCGGCCGGCCCACCCGCCGGCTGTCCTCCTGCGCCATAGAGCGCGCTGTCCCCCCGCGTTGTTCCCCCCACGGAACCGTCCACGCTTTCCCGGCCCCGCTGCCGAGCCAATCAACCAGCCTCAACGCTGGTGGACACCAAACGGCCAAGTCCGGCATTCGGCAGGAGTCCACCATGCTCGATCCGCAGCCCGCACCGCAGCACAACCGGCAAACTCCCCCGGCCCCGGCCCCGGCCCCGCCTGCCGCACGGCCCTCCCGTATCCCCGCGCTCGCCGGCGCCGGACTCGGCAGCGTCAGCACCCTCACGCTCATCGGCGTCCACGCCCCGTGGCCCGCCGTGCTCGTCCTCGCTCTCGCCGGCCTCGGCGTCGTCCTCGTCCAGTCGGTCCTCCAGGCCCTCGCCCCGCAGGACTCCCACGACCGCCTCACCTGGTGGACCGCCCGCTGGAACCACCACGCCCACCGCGGCCGCACCGCCGCCCCGCCACCGGACACCCCGCCCCCCGACGGGCCCTGAGGGCGCTTATCCGCTCTGCTGCCTCCCGGTCCGGGCATGCTGCAGCTTGCGAGTGAAACGGTGCAGGTGAGGGTCAAGAACCTCCGCCGGCTCCGCGAGTACCTGCTCGTCGGTCAGCCAACGGACCGCGTCGAACTCACCCCGGTCCCAGGAGGTGATGGTGTCCGCGCCAGCGGTGAGGAGGTACCAGAGCGAGACGTCGGTGTGGACACCCAGCCCCCTGGTCCGGGTCACGGTGAGGAAGAAGGGGAACTCGCCGGTTATCGGCGATGCCGCGGCCTCAATGCCCAGCTCCTCCCGGCATTCACGCACGACCGTGACCCACGGATCCTCCCCCGGCTCGACGTGTCCGCCGGCCGGCAGCCACAGACCCGCCTTGCGATGGGCGACGAGCAACTGCCGCCCGCGGGTGTCGTCAAGGACGACGAAGTAACTCACCAGGTGCATCGCGGGAACATCAGGCCTACGCACCCGGTAGACCGGGGCCCCGCCGGCGATCCACCGAGCAGCAGTCTCGATGTGCACGCGCTCCTGACCATCCCAGGGCTCGATGCCACCGACCAACTCCAAAAGCCGGCCGCGCGGCTGGTCGTCATCGCGCATCAGCGTGCCGTCAGCCGAGGTCATCTCCGCATCCTGCCAGCACCTTCGAGCGGAGCGTGGCGCAGCATCGTTGTCGCGTGCGTGCTCTGACGTCCGCAGCCCTCCTGCACGAATCCGAGGCCGTCCCGGCTGCGGACCTTCCAGCTCCTGCCAGCAAGCGGACAAAGGCGCGTCCAGACCTGCCGAACCACCTACGGGGCACTCGCCCAGAGCTGCCAGGCCGACCGCGCAGCCAAGGCCGGGTTCGTCGGCCCCGGCTGGTGGATGCCGCAGGACACGGGCTTCCTCCAGCAGCTGCTTGTGGCCGGCGCCGGTAAGTAAGCACCCCCGTTCATGTGCGCGGCACCGCCAGGAGGGGCCCCGTCAGCGGAAAGCATCGGCACGCCGCGTCGCGGGCCGACGAGTCCGGCGGTGTGGGCCGGCCGGGTGAACTGCTCCGGGCGGAAGAACCTGTGGGCGTTGGCTGTGCGTCTTGCCGGGGGTGGAAGCGATCAACGAAGTACACGTGTCGGAGCCCGGTCTGGTCGTGGTCGACGTGGCGGCCGCCGACGACCAGACCGCCTTCGCCTTCCAGGCGGTCCTGACCGGAATGTGGGCGGCCACCTCGGTGGAACGCACGACCCGCGCCCCCGGACAGCCCGGTGTGCGACTGCGCTGCTACCTCGACATGCGACAGCGCCTCAACGCCTGACCCGGGTCGCCAGGCCGCCCCTGCCCGCCACCCCGCGCCTGCGCCACACCGCGCGGGCAAAGCCCGCAGCCGGGCCCGGCAAAGACT
Organism: Streptomyces sp. NPDC101237; assembly: GCF_044767465.1. Lineage (NCBI taxonomy): Bacteria > Bacillati > Actinomycetota > Actinomycetes > Kitasatosporales > Streptomycetaceae > Streptomyces > Streptomyces sp. NPDC101237. The sequence continues at coordinate 18,913 of NZ_JBIWNY010000035.1, forward strand.
TGCACGATATCGCCCAAAAACAGGATTCCAACGCTCTACACTCACCGCGCAACTCGCACCATCCCAGGGGGGATTACTTTGCGCACACGTCTTGCCGCCGCAGCCGTCACGGCCGCACTCGCCGCCCTCGTCCTCAGCGCACCGGCGGCCAACGCCGCCACCGCGCTGCCGGCCACGAACACGGCGCACCACTGCATCCATCACACGACCGGCCTGTGTGGCTGGACCCACCACCAGAAGCCGAAGAACAAGACCGAGACGGCGAAGTGCAAGGACGCCTCGCTCTCCTACTCACGCCACGCACAGGGAACCTGCTCCCGCCACCACGGCGTCAAGTACTGGTTCAAGTAGACCAGTCACGTGCAGGCTGCCCGCCCCGTACGGACGCGGGCACCCTGTCCGCGCAGCTCGCCGCGTTGCCGCACACCCGCCGTGCGCTACGCCCTGACCTGATATCCCCCGCTTCCATCCCTGCCGAGAGGCCGGCTGGACGGGCCTTCGGAATCGGTCTTAAGCAGGGTGGGAACTGCTCTGCGCCTACAGACCGTGAGGGGCTGCTCAGCGTTTTCCGTTGGTGCCCCGGAAGGCTGTGAGGGTAGAAGGTGTCCGGCGTCGCCGAACTTTTACCGTATGCCATCGAACCGGCGGGATGAGTTTGTGTCACCAGAGATTGGTCGCGCCGGTGAAAGCCCTGGTCGCGCCGGAACCCGGCGTCGGCCGAGCCGATCCGGGCATGCGGGCCATGCGGCTGGCTGCTGTCGCCCCGTTGATCGGCTATGTCGTTGTTGTCACCATGTTCAGATCAACCGACGACGCACAGCGGGGGGATCATGGTCAGCCTTCATCGCTGTCTCGGAACAAATGGGTGCTCGTCATATCCGGCAGTGTGCTGAGCCTGGGGCTCATCCTCGGGACCCCGTTCTTACTGAACTTGCTTGCCCGGAGGATCTGGACTGGGGACAGCTGAGCAACGTCAGTCAGACCTACGGCGCGCTCTCCGTGCTGTTCTCCGCAGCTGCGTTGGCCGGGGTGGCCGCCTCGCTGTGGTACCAGCCCCGGCAGACACAGATAGTGCAGGAGGCCGCACGGCGCGATGCGCATCGAGAGCTGACCATCTTGGCGCTCGGTGATCCCTCGCTCCTGCCGTGTTGGGAACCACCGCATATGCCCACGACGGCCACCCGGCGCAAGCAGGTCATGTTCACCAATCTCATCGTTGCCAACTGGGAGACCGACTTCAGTCTGGGCAATCTCGGCGAGGCCGCACTCCGGGACATGCTTGACGGGCACTTCCGAGGCGAGATCGCGCGCGAGCACTGGGCGGCCAGTGCACCTGGCTGGCGTCTCTCAGCCGAGCTTTCCGACACCCCGACGCGCCTACGGTTTGTTGAGATTGTTGACGAGCGGTACGCACGCGCCGTCGACGCGGGCCCTCCAGTAGCTGCCGTTCGGCACTTCGAGATTGAGTCGTAGGACTCCCGATCCCTGGTCACCGAGCCTCAGGCCAACTCGTGGCCACGCGGCTTCGATGAGACACATTCAAGGTTCGGTGGCACAGGCCGTACGACTCAGGGTCGCAGCACTGACAGCGGTATCACTTAGAATCGAACGCATGCGCGATTTGCCATCGGATGCCCCACGTCTGCGCGCGATCCTGGCCCATCTCGAGCGGCAGATCGCCGAGACCGACACGGTTGGCACCTACCTGCGTCTCCAGCGCGACGCCGTGCAGGCCGCGCTCTCCCGCACTGGTCGCCCGGCGGGCCCGCACCCCGCGCTAGCGGCACCCCGGCAGTCGCCGCGTCAGCTTCAGCGAAGCCGGCCACGGCCCAGCAGTCCACCAGTCGCGCCGGTCGGGCTCGTGATCGAGGAGCAGCGGAAAGACGGCCACCCGACCGGCGGGATGATCCACACAGCGTCCTGCATGCCGCACATGCAACTGCGTCCGATCACTCCCGACGTCGCGCGCCAGGTACTCGCCAAGGACGCGACGTCGTTCTTCACGCCGTGCCCGCTGTGCCGGCCGGACAGCGAGCTGGGCATCGACGTCGCCTGACCGAGCGGGCGACGTCGGGTTCCGGTCATCCCAAACGAGCCAATGCGCAAATCTCTGCGGAAGGACCGACCCTCGCGGGCGGCCCTTCCTCTCTCCCGGACGTCCCGTCCGAGTCCTGCTGTGGGTCAGGCGCAGGGCAGGCTGCGCAGCAGCTCGCGGACCGCCCGGCGGATCGCCAGGCGGCGGGCGAGACCGGGCGCGGCGTAGGCGGCGACGATCAGGACCGCCGTGACGGTGAACGCGGCCAGGGGACCGACCCAGCAGGACGCGAGCAGGGCGGTGCCGGTCAGTAACAGGGCGGCGAGGGTGAGCGCGAGGCCCTGCTCGCGCTCCTGCTCCGGGTGCCTGTGGCAGGTCTGCGTGGTCATGCGCGGCGCAGGCACGTGGACGGCACCTGACCTCCGGGGACGATCCGCCACAGGCTGCCGCCGCCGCACTCGCGGTACTGCGACCAGCCACCGCGGCCGACCGCGACCACGCACGACGTCACCCGCTCCCCCTTGCGCAGGTAACGCACGACCGGTGAACGCGTCGTCGCCACCGGGCCCTCGTTCCACGCGGGCTTGCGTACCGGGATCCGCTGGACGGCCGTCCAGGTCGACGTGCACGGCGCAGCCGCGGGCCTGGACGGTGCGGCGGGCGCGGACGGGGCGGCGGTCAGGCCGGCCGCGAGGACGGCGGCGACGGCGCCCGCCGTGGTGAACATGCGTCGGGTCAGGTGCATACGCGGTCAACTCCCCTACGGGCCGGGCCGGTCACGGCCGCCCACCCAAGATCACCCGGCGGGGGACAGCTTGTCTGTCCGGCAGACGCGAACAGCTGCCGTCGCGCCAACGGAAACACCCCACCGACCGCCTCGCAGGAGCGGAGCCCTCAACCAGGTCAGGCCGATCAGCCTTGTGGGGAGCATGTCCGTTCTGCGCCTGTCGGGGCTGGGCCGTCTGTCGCGAACGCTCGGCTCCACGTCCCGCGGCGGCCCTGCGTCGCATCAGTCGAGGGCGTGGTTGCGGCCGGTCTGCAGGATCTCGTCGGAGAGATCGGGCTCGACGTGGCGTACGGCGCGGGCGAGCATCAGTGCGCCGACCATTTCGCTGAGCAGGCGGATGGCCCTGTGGCGGGCTTCGGCTGGGTCGAGCTCACGGTTTTTCTCCTCGGTTTCGCGCAGGAACTCGGCGGTGAAGCCGGCGAGGTATCCCTCGACGCCTTCGGCGTACGCGCTCTGCACGGTTTCGCTGTGCCGTCCGGCGTCGGTGGCCATGGAGGCGGAGGGGCAGCCGCCGTCCGGGGCGTCACGGTGTGCGGTGGACAGATAGTCGGCCACGACCCGCTCCAGCGGTGAGCCGGCCTGGTCCGGGCCGTCCTCGATCGCCTGGGCGAGGACGCCGAGCGAGGCGGCGTAGGAGGCGCCGCACACCTCCACGGCCAGGTCGTTCTTGGAGGCGAAGTGGTTGTAGAAGCCGCCGTGGGTGAGTCCGGCTTCCTTCATCAGCTCGGCGATGCCGACCGCGTCGATGCCCTGCGAGCGGAACATGCGGCTCGCCGCTTCGAGGATGTTCTGCCGGTTGCGGGCCTTGTCTTCCTTGGTGATCCGCGGCATGGCCGTCCCTTCGCGTCGCTGTCTGCTTGACATCTTTAATGATGACCATCATCATAGCAGGAGTTGCAATAATGAGGGGCATCATTAAAGGAGACCATCATGCGCGCCATCGCCTACGACCAGCACGGAGAAGCCGGGCAGGTACTACGCCTGAGCAAACGGCCGGCCCCCACTGCGCCCGCGGCCGGGCAGGTGCAGGTGCGGGTGCTGTCCCGGCCGATCCACCCCGGCGACCTGGCAGGAGTGGAGGGCCTTCCGGGTTGGCCGCGGCAGCGGTTCTCCACGCCCCGGATTCCCGGCGTGGAGGGAATGGGCGTCATCGAGGCTGTCGGCGAGGGTGTGCAGGATCTGCGGCCCCGGCAGCGGGTGGCGTTCTTCCCGGTGCCGGGCGCGTGGAGCGAACTCGTCACGGCGCCGGCCGATCTCGCAGTGCCGGTGCCCGAGGACCTCAGCGACGAAACCGCAGCTTTGATGCTGGCCAACCCGCTGACCCTGCTCTCCTTGCTGCGGGCGGTCGAGGACGCCCAGCACGGCCAGGCCGGTCCGGTGGTGCAGACGGCCGCCGGTTCGTCGGTGGGAAAGCTGGTCAGCGCCGCAGCACTCAAGCACGGCATCCCGCTGGTCAACCTGGTACGCAGCGCCACGGGGGCGCAGACCTTGAGGCAGCGCTTCCCCGCACTGCCGACCATCTCGACGGCCGACGCCGACTGGCGCACTCAAGTCCAGGACGCGACCGGCGGCCGGGGCGCCCAGGTCGTACTGGACGCGGTGGGCGGATCCCTGACCGGTGAGCTGGCCGGGCTGCTCGCCGACGGCGGCACGCTGATCACCTACGGAGGGCTCGGTTCCGGCAGCACGCCACTGGAGTCGCTCGCGCTGACCCCGCGGTCCCTGACCGTGCGGGGTACGTCCGTCTTCCAGTGGATGGCCGCACGCACGCCCAAGGAACGGCCCGAGGACGTCGCCTTCACCGTCCGTCTGGCCGCGACCGCCCCGGAACTCTTCGAGGTCGCCGCCCGCTACGACCTCGCCGACTTCGCGAAGGCCATCGATCACGTCCGCCGCCCCGGCAGGAACGGAACTGTCCTGCTCACCAGCCCCGCCCCCTGAACCCCACGAAGGGCACCGTCATGAAGATCGGAACCCTCGGCGCCGGAACCGTCGCCCAGGCCATCGCCCGCCACGCCGTGGCCCACGGCCACCAGGTCGTCCTGAGCAACAGCCGCGGCCCCGCCTCCCTGGCCGGCCTCGCCGACGAAATCGGACCGCTCGCCCACGCCGGCACCCCGCAGGAAGCCGCTGCGGCGGAACTCGTCGTGCTCGCCGTCGGCTGGCCCCAGATCCCGGACGCGGTAGCCGGCCTGCGCCCCTTCGGCGGGCGCATCGTCATCGACGCGACCAACCAGTTCGCCTCCCCGCCGCCGCCCATGAAGATCGCCGACCTGGGCGAGGTGACCGGCAGCGAACACGTCGCCTCACTGCTGCCCGAAGCCCGCGTCGTCAAGGCGTTCAACACCCTCTACGGCCGGTACATCGCCGCCGACCCGCGCCACCGGGCCGGACGCCAGGTGCTGTTCCTCGCCGGTGACGACGCCGATGCCAAGACCACCGTCAAAGACCTCACCGCCGCCTTCGGCTTCGCCCCCGTCGACCTCGGCTCCTTGCGCGGAGGCGGACGCCTCATGCAGCTCGGCGGCCCGCTCTCCGGCCTCCACGCCCTCAAACAGGACTGAGCCGCGCCCGCGCTCATTCCTCGCTCCCCTCCTCACCCTCCTCCCAGTGCAAGGATTGTTCATGACCACCACCCAGCCCCTGCTGCAGCCGGTCCGCCTCGGCGCGCTTCAGCTCCCCAACAGCGTCGTCATGGCCCCCATGACCCGTGCCCGCGCTCACAACGCCGAGCTGGCCCCCACCGACCTGCACGCGACCTACTACGCGCAGCGTGCCGGCGCCGGCCTGATCGTCACCGAGGGAACCTGGGTCAACGCCGACGCGATCGGTTTCATCCACGCGCCCGGCATCTACACCAGCACGCAGACTGCCGGCTGGGTGAAGGTCACCGAGGCGGTCCACGAGGCCGGCGGCCGGATCGTCTCCCAGTTCGGCCACCTCGGCGCGGCCTCCCACCCCGACCACCTCGGCGGCCGCCTGCCCGCCGGACCCTCGGCCATCAACCCCGGCGAGAAGTCCTTCACCCCCTCGGGCCCGAAGGACACCGTCACCCCGCGGGCCTACACCGCCGCTGAGATCGCCGCCACCATCGCCGACTACCGCCAGGCGGCCGAGAACGCCCGCCGCGCCGGCTTCGACGGCGTGGAAATCCACGCCCAGCAGTCCCACTTGATCCCGCAGTTCCTCAACCCACGTCTCAACCAGCGCACCGACGCCTATGGAGGCAGCAGTGAGAAGCGGGCCCAGTTCCTTCTCGACATCCTCGACGCCGTCAGCAACGTGTTCGGCAGCGACCGCGTCAGCGTGAAGATGTCCCCGGGCTGGAACAACGGAACCACGTTCACCGCGGACGAGGAGGCACTCGCCGACTACGACCAGCTGTTCAAGAAGCTCAACGACAGCAACCTGGCCTACCTGCACCTCCTGGGCACCCCCGGCACCATCGAGGAGCGAATCGCCCTCTTCTCCCGCTACCGCGCCCACTACCAGGGCAAGATCGTCGCCAACCTCGGCTTCACCCAGGCCCTCGGCAACGAGATCCTCGACCACGGGATCGTCAACGCGGTCTCCTTCGCTGAACCTTTCATCGCCAACCCCGACCTGGTCGAACGCTTCGCGCAGGGCCACCCGCTGGCCGACGCCGACCGGGCCACCTACTACGCCGGCCAGGCCGAGGGCTACACCGACTACCCCGCCTTCACCGCCAGCTGAACAAACAAGACGTCGGCGCCGCGTCGGGTGTGGGGGAGCAGGAATCCTCCTGCTCCCCCACACCCGACGCGGCGCCGACCGGTTCCCTGAACGCTACTGGCCGCAAACCGCAGCAAAAGACAACGCCGCAGGTGGGCAGGGTCATCGTGTGTGGCCCTGACGCGGTCTTGTGCCGGAGCAACATCGGAGCCATGGCCGAAGTCCTTCGCCTTCTCGGTCTCGGCCGCCGGTCGCCCTGACCGGGGGAGGGGACAGCCTGCACACACTGGCGTATGCGGCGCGGGACCTGCAGGACGCCCGCCACACTTTTTCCCCCGGAGGCCCACCTCGGGCCGCTGCGGCAGTTCACCATCGCCAACTCCAACCACCCCAACCACACTGCCCAGACCGGGCCCTGCACACCTACCTACGCTGGCGCAACACCAACGCCCGCCACCCCGACGCCCTCACCGCCCAACGCCGAGAATGCGCCCGCATCCGCAGCGAGAAGCGCATCCGCTGGGGCGGACGCCCACTCGCCCCAGCCGTATGAACCCGGCAAACCCAAGCGTTCACAGCACTAGCGCAATCCCCTGGTGCAACGCGTAGCGCAACTCCGACCGCGCCGGCGGAGGGACTGCGGCGGCTGGTCCTGTCGTCGCTGATCGTTTCTGCGGTGAATCCGATGGCCCACTCGGGGGACACGAACGGGGTACGAGGGGCGGGCCGGTCTCCGCCGCCGATAGACCCGCTGGCGTGATCAAGAACGTGCTGCGCGCTCTGCCCGCGCTCGCCCTGCCCGTCCTTCCGCTCGCCGCGCCCGCGCCCGCGGCCGCCGCCCCCGCCGAAGCCACGTCGGCTCAACAGCACCGGGCAGTCGTGGTGTCCGCCGCGGCTGCCCGGACGGCCCCGCCCTCAGCAGAGGGCGTGCCGCTGTTCGAAGCCCTGTCCTGGATCCCGGAAGCCGAGGAAGGCACCCGGGACGGCTACAGCCGGGACCAGTTCAAGCACTGGAACCGCGGGGAGAACCCGACAGACGGCTGCGACACCCGCAAGGAAGTCATCCTGTCCGAGGCGCTGGAGGCCCCCGAGGTCGGCCCGAAGTGCGCGCTGAGCGGGGGCCGCTGGTTCTCCGAGTACGACCAGAAATGGGTCACCTCGGCGAAGGAACTCGACGTCGACCACATGGTCCCCCTCGCCGAAGCCTGGGACTCAGGCGCAGCCGCCTGGACGGCGGCCCGCACGGAGGCGTACGCCAACGACCAGGGCGCACCCAACAGCCTCATCGCCGTCTCCGGGAGCTCCAACCGGTCCAAGGCCGACAAGGACCCCGCGGACTGGCTGCCCGTGCCGGCCGACCGCTGCAAGTACACGGTCGACTGGGTCGCGGACAAACTCCGCTGGCGCCTGAGCGCGGACGTCGCCGAAGTCCAGGCCCTGGACCGCCTCGCCGAACAGTGCCCCACCGCCACCGTCACCTACCAGCAGGCGTGACCCTGTACGGCGCCAGCGGCACCGAGCAGGAACAACCGGGCTGCCCTGCCCGACCGATACCGCCGATGCCGTCCCACGCGCCCACCGTGACGGCAGCGGGCGCGGCGTTCCTCGCGTGGCTGCGCACCGCCCGCCCGACATCTGCCGTGGGGATCTGGCGGGCGGGGCACCAGCCGCGACTGGAGCAGGAACCGGAGCCCACACCCGGCCCCCGGCTGGTCGGCGGCGCCGTGCTCTGGGGGCTGCTCGCCTGGGTGGTCTGGTCGCTGCTCTACGACGGCTATCTCGGGCTGTGGTGGCTGGTGCCGCTGGATCTGCTCGCCCCGGACGACTGGGTGCACGGCCGGTCCGGGCCGGGACTGCTGCGGGTCACCTACTACGGCTACTACGCGTTCATCGTCGCCGTCCTGGTGGTGGCCGCCGCGCGGGCGGGGCGGTGGGCGGAGGTCTGGCGACGCTATGCCGCCCCGCGTCGGACCGCCGCCTCTCCGGTCAAGGCTGCGCTGCTGCTGCCGGGTGAGGACCCGGCCCTGTGGCCGCACCTGAGGGCGGCGGGTGCCGCGGCTGCCGCCGACCGGCTCACCGCGGACGCGGTCGCCAGCGTGATGGGCGACGTCGACCACGCGCGCATCACGCAGGCCTGGACGGCGGTCCGCGCCGGACACCGGACGCCGGAGGACTTCACCCGCGCCGTGCTCCGGGACGGAGCGGCGGCCTGCGGGCATCCGTCCGGGGCCCGGGACCTGCCCGGCCGGTCCGCGCCGCACGACCTGGTGAGCCATCAGGTGCGGATCGGTACCGCGGCCGACACCGGCCGGAACCCGTGGGCCTACCGCGCGGCCGACGTCGCCCTCAGCCCGGACACGGTAGGCACGTCGCTGCTCGTGGTCGGCCCGGCCGGGCCGCACGGCACGGACCGGATCGTGCGCCCGGTCGCCGAAGCGATGGGCGTGCAGGCCCTCGCCGGGCGGGCGGCGGTCGTGGTCGTGGGCACGGCCGCCGCCGACCACGGGCCGCCGGGCGCCTACGACGTCGTGGTCCGGCTCGGGGATCCCGCCTCCCCGCACGCCCTGAACCTGTACGGCGGGATCACCGACCCGGACGAGGCGGCCGCCGTCCTAGCCGAAGCCCTCACCGGCGACCTCGCCCACGACCGGGACGCCGGGGCACAGCGGACGGCGGCCGTGCTGCGCCAGCTCCTCGGACCGTTCGCCGCGGCCTACGGGCGGCTGCCCGCGCTCGACGAACTGCGCCAGCTCCTCGACGGCACGCCCGGCCGGCTCCCGGAGCTCCGCCGGCTCCTGGAGGCGGCCGGGCACACCGGGATGCTGCGGGACCTGGACGCCCGGGTGCGGCAGTCCTCGATGCCGGGCGACGCCGGAATGCTGCTCGCCGACCGGCTCGCCCTGTTGGACCGCCCCGCGTTGAGCAACTCCCTGGCTTCTGCGGGCGGGTACTGCCTGCGGGATGTGGACCGGCCGGTGCGCGTGCGGATCGAGCTGCCGGCGTGCGGGCACGCCGACGTCCCGCGCGTCCTGGCCTGGCTGGTCCTCGCGCAGTTCCTCGCCGCCGTGACGCACCGCGCCAACCGGTCCCTGCTGGCCTGCCTGGTCCTGGACGACGTCCCCGGTACCGTCACCGTCCCCGCCGTCCACGGCATCCAGCGGCTGCGCACCGCGCACGCCTGCACCGTCCTGGCCCTGCGCACACTGGACGACGTGGCGCCCGCCCTGCGCGCACCCCTGCTCGGTGCGGTCGGCTGCCGGGTCGCCACGGCCGGGCTCACCGCGGCGGACGGCCGGCACTCCGCCGACGCCTGGGGCACCGCATGGACCGAGACCCGCACCGTCACCGACCGGCAGCTCATCGCCGAGACCGCCGCAGGCCGCGCCCTGCACCTGCTCCGCCAGGCCGTCACCGGCACCGCACCGACCGCACGGGCCGTGACCGTCCAACAGGTCGAACGCGAGCGCTGGTCCGCCTCCGACCTCGCCCACACCCTCCCCGCCGGACACGTCGTGATCTCCCGGACCGACACCGCCGGCCACCGCACCCCGCCGCTCTTGGTCGACCTCCGGCACTGACCCGACCACCCGCCCGCCGAAGGCCCGGACCACACGGTCCGGGCCTTCGGCGTACCCGGCCGCTGGCAGGCATTGCGCGGCTCAGGGAGCGCCGGACCGTGCCGGTCATGTGCTCGCGAGACGTCGCCCAAATCAGCTGTCACATCCGGCTCGGTTTCCCCCATAACCAGGTGTAGGGGCCGATCGCGGCCGGGCGGGAAGTGCTTGCGCTCCAGATGGGGCAGGGGAGTTGCACGCCTAGCTCCCGCACCGGTCACAGTGCCGCCAAAACCCTCCGCCGCCCCTTGTCCACCCGGCACTCAGCCAGCCCGCGACACAAGCACTGCCGCCTTGTCACTGTCCTGTCCCCACCCCGCGCACCAAGGGGCGAAAGAGCCCTGTCCCGAACCTGGAGTCCTGCCGTGCCGATGCCCCTCCCCGAACTTCTCCGCCTCCTGCACGGCGGAACCACTCTGTCCAGCATCGCCGCCATCACCTGGTCTTTGGTGGCGATCTTCAAGTACGGAGTGGTCCCGGTGATGCAGATCCGAGCGGCGACCCACGTCGCAGACCGGGCGTACGACTTGGCCAACGACGACCCGATGGCCGCGGTCGCCCTCCGGGCCATCGAGAAGGGCATACCGGACGCGTCTTCGATCCTCGACGCGCTGCGGGGCACGCAGGACCAGCCGCCTGACGACACCGCCGGCTCCCGGCCCGCCTGCTCGCGGCCGGCACTCCACCCCCGGCGCGGTTCGAACAACCGTGCCAGAACGGCCGATATTCTGCGGGTGAGGGCGGCCAGAACGTGCCGCCCGGAACAGGAACATCACCCATGACCACGCCCGTGCCGCCGATCTCGGAACCCGACCCGTCCGCGCTAGTCTGCCCCGGCGACCGGGTCGGCCCGTGCAGAGGCTGCCAGCGCACCACCCACAGGTACGGCAGCGGCGGCAGCCCGCTGTGCCAGTGGTGCATGGCCCCCGTCATGGAGCGGTGGGGCACCGCCGTGCGGTTCGTCGACACCCGCCTCTGACCGGCGACGGGACCGCGGCCGGCTCTCGCGGCGAGCACGGCCGACAGCGACAGGAGACCCAGGGGTTCGGCCGATGGCGTCCACGGCTGCCCTCAGGCTGCGCCGTTGCCGCCGGCAGCGTGTCCGTCATCCATTGCCTGGCCCGGCTGCGGCGCTCGTTGCCGCCAGTTTTCCACGCGGGCATCCAGTTCCCGGGAGACCGACTGCGACATCGGCCGTCCCAGCGGCCAGTCCACAATCTCCGCCGCCACGGTGTGAAGCTTGATGTTCAGCGACTGGGACACCTCCCGCAGCACCTCCCAGCCATCGCGGGGCGGCACCTTCCACACCGCCGCCATCACCCCAAGCGCCTGGTCGATCACCGCGTGCGAGGCGACCGCCTGCTGCATCTGTGCGTTCTCCTCGCTGAGCCGGGCAATCTTGTCAGCCGTGGCCTGGTCGGCGGGAGACCGGCGGTCGCCCACGGAAGCCATGAACTCTCCTGGAGGCCGGGAAACAGGACCCACTCACTTCTTCCCCGGTCTGTCACCCGCATGACATGCGGCCCCCGCACAGCCCCCGATGGTCCTCCACCGCCGAGGAGGTGGAGGACCATCGGGGGCTGTTGTCCCAACCACTCTCCCGAGTCGCCGAAATCGCACACCCCACACCTCGACTGCGCCTCCGGTGTCCCACAACCTGCCGCCCGGCCGCCGCCAAGAACACCATCGCAAATGCATCTATACAGGACACATGACCCGAATTCTGTGCGGTACTCAGACAGAACCCGACGCAGACAGGAGAGTCCCTATGGTGATCAAAAAGATGCACGACATGGGCATCCGCAGCGAACACGCCTACCTCGCCGGCGTCGCTTCCATCGGCCTCAGCTTCGCGTCCTGGTTCACCAGCCTCAGAACCGAGCAGGCAGGCCTCGCGCGCGCCGACCGGTGGGGAATCTTCGTCGGCGAATGGGCACCCACCTTCATGGCCCTCGGCCTCGCCCTCTCCCACTACGAACAGCAGGAAGGCACTCTGACCGGCTCCCTGCACGCGGTAAGGCAGGCCAGCTGACCCAGCCACCCCGCAGGGCCCTGCCCCCCACACCACCTATGCGCTGCGGCGCGGCTTGCGGGCGGCCGCCTTCTTCCCACTGGTCTTCTTCGCCGTGGTGGTCTTCGCCGTGGTGGTCTTCTTCATGGCCGGCTTCTTCGCGGGCGACTGGGCAGCGGCCTTCTTCGCGGGCATCTCATGGACCTGCCCGCCGGGGCCGGTGTCCTCGCCGCGGGAGACCTTCGCCTTGTCCACGGACTCCTGCAGCGCGGCCATCAGGTCGAGGACCTGGCCCGCCGGCTTCTCCAGCTCCGGCGCGGCTGGGAGTTCGCGGTCCTCACGCTTCGCCTCGATCACCTTCTCCAGCGCCTCGGTGTACTGGTCGACGAAGTCGGGGCCCTCCAGCCGGTCGGTGGTCATCCGCTCGATCAGCTCCACCGCCTCATCAACCTCCGCATCGGAGACGTCCGCCGCCGGCGGGTACAGCTCCGAGGGGTCGCGGACTTCGTCGGGCCAGCGCATGGCGTGCAGCACGATCACGTCGTCCCGCACCCGGAGCAGTCCGAGCCGCTCGCGGCCGCTCCACGCGAACTTCGTGACCGCTACCCGCGAGGACCGCTGAAGGGCCCGGCGCAGCAGCTCGTACGGCTTCGCGGCCACCTGCCCGTCCGGCTGGAGGTAGTAGCCCTCACCGATCCGCAACGGGTCGATGGACTCCCAGGGCACGAACCCGTGGATCTCCAGCGCCTTCGCCGTCGGCAGCGGAAGGTTCCGCAGATCCTCATCCGTGATCGGGATGACCTGGGTCTTCGTGAGCTCGTAGCCCCTGCCGATCTCATCCGAGCGGACCTCGCGGTCCTCGGCCTCGCAGAACTTCCGCACCCTTACCCGGGCCATGTCCTCCAGGTGGTACTGGTGGAAACGCACCGAGTGGTCCTCGGACGCGCTGACCACATGGCACGGCACCGTGACCAGGCCGAAGCTGATCGCACCGGACCAGATGCTGCGGGGCATGGCAAACCTCCAAAGGGGCCCCGAGCGCTCTCAGCCTACGATCATCGCCTGCCGGCGGCACGCCGCCCGGCAGGCAACAGCGGGCTTGCCGTACGCGCCGCCTGCACCGCCCGTACGAGTGCTGGGCCGACAGCATCTTCGCCTCCGTCAGCATCGCCGCTGCGCTCATCCCTGGTCGACGGCAGTCTCGCCGGCACGGGCTTGATCCTGAGCGGCTGACCAACCGTATGCGTCACGTTCAGCGGCTGCTCAACGCGGTCCCGGTTTTTTGAGGCCGTGACCGTACGCCAAAAGCTGCGCGGCTTGTCGGTTGGGCGTTTGACGTCGTTTGAAAATCCCTTGCTCCCCGGTCCGCGTGCTTGGTGGAATTCAGCGGCTTCGACGGCGGGAGGGGACAGCTTGGCGGTGTTCGGGTGTGCTGGTTGTGGTGCGGTCCTGACGGCGCCGGTGTCGCTGGTGGCATTGCCAGTCCACCTGGCCGACGCTCACTGGGAGACGCTGCACCCTCCACTGCTGGAAGCCGGTTCCTACGCTGTCGACCCCGCGCCGTACGGACCGCCTTGGCGGCAGTGGGACGAGGTCGGGGCGACCGAGGCGGCGGAGCGGGGACGCTTCGTGCCGTTCGGCGCGCTGTCCGACGGACCGTCGGACAGCGTTCTCCTCGCGCCCGGCGACATGCGCGGCACGCGGCTGATCCTTGAGCGGGCCGGGGGCTACTGCATGGGAATCGACGGAAGGGACGGGCCGAACCTCGCCTGCCTGACCTGCGATCTGCCCGTCGGAACGAGGATGGACGACTGCGGGTACTGGCAGGTCGTGCGGCTTGTCCCGCAGGCGGTGGTGCGGCTGCCCGCCCCGCCTGAGCAGCCGATCATGGATTGGGCGGAGCTGCTGGCAACGGGCGCGCTGTGGCACCGACTGAGCGGCTACCGGGACATTCCGGCGGGCGTGGCCCTCGCGCAGGTGGTGATGGCTGCCGGGGGTGTGCCGGTCGAGGTGGCGACCGGGCCAGTCGCGGACCTCTTCGGCCGGGCATTGGGCGCGCTAGTGCCCTCCGGTGAGGGTGCGAAGCGGCTGGACATGGCGGGACCGGGGTTCGGCGAACCGGCGGCCGACCTGCTGCCGGTGCCGGTCCACCCGCGGACCGGAGCCATGTGGCAGCCAAGTGCCGGGGCAGTGCCGGTGCCCATGGATGCGGCGCTCTGGGCCGAACTTGCCTTCCCGCCACACCGCTCCCGGCTGCCCGCGGTCGGCGGGCTGCCGGCAGGTGTGGAGCGGGACGACCCGCTGCCGCCGCACCCGTACTACCCGTTCCAGCCGTCTCGAGATGCGTTCCGGTACACGCTCGCGCGGACGGCCGCCGTCAAGGAATCGTGGCTGCGGGCGATCTACGACCGAGGGTGCTGACCCGTCACTTCAGCACGATGTAGCAGGCAGGCAGCGGCGCAGTTCCTCGGCGTACGGTACGGCCACTCCGACCGTGATCACCGCGGCGAGTCCGGCGAGGTACGCGCAGCGGACGCAGCACGGTCATCGCGATCGCATCCATCGGCATCAGCTGCACACCGGGCGCGGCTGAAGGTATCTCGCGGCCGGGCGAACACTTTCTCTGCCGTTTCGTACAGGCAGACCCCGATCAACTGGTAAAAAGCCTGACGGGTGGTCACCAGGAGGTCACGGGTGACCACGCTCAGCGGGGAACAGTTTCTGCCGGTTTACGTGTAGACAGAGAGCCGAATACACCCTCCCGTCCGACCTGCGAGGGAGGGCGCGCTTCCAGACGGAGGGGGATACATCGATGAGCAGTGGAAGCGGTGCGGACGAAGAGTGGATGGACTTGGCGGACGCGATCACCCTGCTACGGGATCAGATCGCCGAGGCTCAGAACAGGATTGCCGCCCCAGCAGGGGCGGGTGACAAGGGTGTGCTGTTCACGCTGGGGGAGATCACGCTGGACCTCGGTCTGGAGCTGACCGGTACCAAGGGGGTCAACGGCGGTCTGCGCTGGAGCGTGATCAGTCTGGGCGGTAAGAAGGAGAGCGGCCGCAAGGCCACTCACACGGTGACGGTGAAGCTAACCCCGCACCAGCCCGGCGGCGGTGACATTAACGTCAGGGACACCGAATAGTCCTGGCCCACCCGCAGCACCGCACGTCGAGAGTCCAAAACGGGGGATAGCGCGTGGAGTTCGACCGCCGGGCCCAGCTTCGGGTCACTATTGCTGGCACTGAGAAGCGGGGGTTCGGCTCGGGCTATCTGATCGCTCCTCGCCTGGTCCTGACCGCGGCCCACGTGCTGGAAGGGATGGACCAGG
Organism: Streptomyces sp. NPDC101237; assembly: GCF_044767465.1. NCBI lineage: Bacteria > Bacillati > Actinomycetota > Actinomycetes > Kitasatosporales > Streptomycetaceae > Streptomyces > Streptomyces sp. NPDC101237. Next base: position 34,381 of record NZ_JBIWNY010000035.1, read on the forward strand.
CATTACGGAAACCAGTAACGGTGTGCTTGCCCGACACTGGCGAGCAGGAGTTCCCAGCGATTGTGCGCTGGCAGCGCTGGGACGAGAAAGTGGACGCCGCGCTGGTTGAGGTGAGCGACGGCGAAGATTGGCAGACTCCGCCCTCCCTGAAGGATCTGCTGGCCCGGCCGCCCCAGCGTTACGGCCTGCTCATCGGCACCCGGCAGCACCAGGTGACCGCGACTGGCTTCCCACGCATGCAGAAGGACCCCGACGACGGCGGGCGTCTGGACGAGCAGTTGACCGGCCTGATCGCACCGGGCACCGGTGCCCTGGCTGGCCGCTACGAGATTGCTAGCACCGACCCCATTCCAGGGGCCGGGCTGTCGGCCGGCAGCTGGTGGGCAGGCATGTCCGGCGCGGCACTCCTCACCGACGACGGCCTCGGCGGAGACATGCTGTGCGGGGTTATGCGCCGCGACCGTCAAGCCGGCGCGGGCGCCCGCCTGACCGCCACACCCGCCGCCCACCTTCTCACTGACGCCGGCTTCCGCACCCTGGTCACGGAGCACACCGGTTGGGAACCCGTTCTGGAACCCGTCGAACCCGCCGCCCTGCTCACCTCGGCGGCGTCCGAACGTCTTCTGGACTCACCTGCCTCCCTCCTGCGTGCCGACGCCGAAGCTGTGACCTTCTTCGGCCGAGACAGCGAACTCACCGGCCTACGCGCCTGGTGCCAGGAAGGCCCGCCCACGACGGCAGTACAGGTATGGGTCGGGCCCGGCGGGCAGGGCAAAACCCGTCTGGCCCGACGCCTCACCGACCTCCTCAGCCACGACGGCTGGGCCACCGGACACCTGCGCCCCGAGCTCACCGACCACGACACCCCACCCGACCTCACACCCCTCGCCACCGCCCTGCCTCTGCTCATCGTCGTCGACTATGCCGAGACCCGTCCCCGCTTGGTGCGCCGCCTGATCACCCGCCTGCACCGCTCCCGCCACCGTGTCAGGGTGCTGCTCCTCGCCCGTTCCGACGGCGAGTGGCGCACCGACTCCGCTCTGCGCGAAGCCGACGCGCCAGCCCGCAGACTCCTCAATCAAGCCCAGCCCATCGAACTCGCCCCACTCATCCCCCACAGCCGGGCCGCCCAGGACCGCCGCACCGCATTCGCTTCCGCCGCCGGCGACCTCGCCCGACTGCTGCCCCACGTCCACACCGTTCCCGACCACGACTGGAGCGCTCTGGCCGTCGCCCTCCAGCCCCCCGACGACCTGCGCCACCCCCGCTATGACAACGCCCTCACCCTTCAGCTGACTGCCCTGGTCACCCTGCTCCAGCACGGCCCCAAACCCGCCGATGCGTTCCCCGATACCCCGGCAGAAGAAATCCTCTTGGAGCACGAAGGAAGCTTCTGGGAAGACAGCGCCCAAGCCCCAGCCTTCAGGCTGAACCTGCCAACCACCACGCTGGCAGCCGCCGTCGCCGTCGCGGTTCTGTGCGGAGCCGCCACCACCGACGCAGCTACAGACGTCCTCAGCACAGTCACCGATCTGCCGGCTGACAAAGCCGCCCGTACTGCAGCATGGTTGGCCCGGCTCTACCCAGCCGAACCCGGACGCTACTGGGGATCACTCCAACCCGACCGCGTTGCCGAGTATCACGCCTCACAACTACTGCAGCAGGACGACATTGCCTTGCCGGCCCTCCTCGCTGCAGGAAGCCCCGCCCAGCAAGCCCAGATCATCACCGTCCTAGTTCGCGCGGCTATAGCCCACTACAACGCGGGCCGCATCAATCGCAGCGAACACCTCCTGCAGTCCCTGGACACCACCCTCGACACCACCCCCCTCGCATACCAAGCCGTCCAGGCTGCCACAGCCGCGCTGCCCCACCCCTCTCGTATCACCACCTCTCTCGCCCTACGACTCACCGCCCATCTCGCCCAGGCCGACCGGCAACTGACACATGACGACCCCGCCGCCCACGAACCCAACCTCGCACGGTCGCTGTCCAACCTCGGCGTCCGCCTGTCTGAGGCCGGACACCGCCGAGACGCCCTCACCACCACCCAAGAAGCGACGGAGATCTACCGCGGCCTTGCAGCCGACGACCCCGCCACCCACGAACCTGACCTCGCACGGTCGCTCTCTAACCTCGCCATCCAGCTGTCGCAAGCCGGACACCGCCAAGACGCCTTGACCACCGCCCACGAAGCGGTGGAGATTCGGCGGAGGCTCGCAGCCGAAAACCCCGCCGCCCACGAACCCGACCTCGCCACCTCCCTGTCCAACCTCGGCATCCAGCTGTCGCAAGCCGGACACCGCCGAGACGCCCTAGCCACCGCCCAGGAAGCGACGGAAATCTACCGCAGGCTCGCAGCCAACAACCCCGCCGCCCGCGAACCCGACCTCGCCACCTCCCTGTCCAGCCTCAGCATCCGGCTGTCGCAAGCCGGACACCGCCGAGACGCCCTAGCCACCGCCCGGGAAGCGGTGGAGATCCAGCGCAGGCTCGCAGCCAACAACCCCGCCGCCCATGAAACCGACCTCGCTGCCACCCTGTCCAGCCTCAGCATCCGGTTGTCGGACGCCGGACACCGCCGAGAGGCCCTGGCCACCGCCCTGGAAGCGACAGAGATCCGGCGAAGGCTCGCAGCCGAAAACCCCGCCGCCTACGAACCCGACCTCGCGCGGTCGCTGTCCAACCTCGGCAACCTGCTGTCGGACGCCGGACACCGCCGAGACGCCCTGGCCACCGCCCAGGAAGCGACGGAGATCTATCGCAGGCTCGCAGCCGAAAACCCCGCCGCCCACGAATCCGACCTCGCCACCTCCCTGTCCAACCTCGGCAACCGGCTGTCTGAGGCAGGACACCGCCGAGAGGCCCTGGCCAGTGCCCAGGAAGCGACGGAGATCTATCGCAGGCTCGCAGCCGAAAACCCCGCCGCCTACGAATCCGACCTCGCTGCCGCCCTGTCCAACCTCGGTGCTCAGCTGTCTGAGACCGGACGCCCCGAAGAAGCCCTAACCACAGAGCTGGAAGCGGTGCAGATCCGGCGCAGACTCGCGGCCGAAAACCCCGCCGCCCACGAACCCGGCCTCGCCATGTCCCTGTCCAACCTCGGTGCTCAGCTGTCTGAGACCGGACGCCCCGAAGAAGCCCTGACCACCGCCCAGGAAGCGGTGCAGATCCGGCGCAGACTCGCAGCCGAAAACCCCGCCGCCCACGAACCCGACCTCGCCACCTCCCTGTCCAACCTCGGTGCTCAGCTGTCTGAGACCGGACGCCCCGAAGAAGCCCTGACCACCGCCCAGGAAGCGGTGCAGATCCGGCGCAGACT
>NZ_JBIWNY010000035.1:37802-38026 GCF_044767465.1 Streptomyces sp. NPDC101237
CGCAGCCGAAAACCCCGCCGCCCACGAACCCGGCCTCGCCACCTTCCTGTCCAACCTCAGCATCCAGCTGTCGCAGGCCGGACGCCCCGAAGAAGCCCTGACCACCGCCCAGGAAGCGGTGCAGATCAAGCGCAGACTCGCAGCCGAAAACCCCGCCGCCCACGAACCCGGCCTCGCCACCTTCCTGTCCAACCTCAGCATCCAGCTGTCGCAGGCCGGACGCC
>NZ_JBIWNY010000035.1:38124-74651 GCF_044767465.1 Streptomyces sp. NPDC101237
CCCCGAAGAAGCCCTGACCACCGCCCAGGAAGCGGTGCAGATCAAGCGCAGACTCGCAGCCGAAAACCCCGCCGCCCACGAACCCAACTTCGCCGCCTCCCTGTCTGTTTTGGCCTCAACTCTGGCAACGACGGGTGAGCTGTTCGCAGCCCTGAGCGCGACAGGGGAGGCAGTGGAGCTGTACCGCCGTCACCTTGGAACGCTGACTTCAGTCCTGCGACTCCACGCCGTGCTGGACCTTCAGGCCCAGTTGCTTGAGAGGGTGGGTCGTCAGCAGGAGTCGGAAACAGTCCGGCGTTGGCTCGAGAAGAATCCACCCCCTCCCGGACTTCACCGCTAGCTGGCTGTGTCAATGGGAGATGCGCTGATCAGAGAGAGCCAAAAGCCATCGCAGGGGGCTGTCTCGATGATCTGACCGGATCACGGCGTATGACTCAGCCTTCGACTACTCGGCTGGCTTGGCAGTGCTGGACGGCGGTGGAGCGCTCGCGGTCACACTGAGAGGGCTGGCTTTCCAAGCCTGGGAAGCCAGCCCTCTCATCTCACGGCGGGAACTCAACTGTCGGTGCTGACCTGGCCTTCCCTGTGCCTGATGAGTAGGTCCAGCATCTTGTCGAACGCGGCGGACGGCATTTTTTGGATCAAGTACATAGCGGCCTCCGCGCCGTCGTTATAAGGAAACAGCTTGCGTGGCCGTTCCGAGACCGGATCCTCCTCGGCTCGTTCCTTGGCGTGAGATCGCGGTTCGGGAACGGACTGTTGCGTCTCGTCTTGCTGGTCCGGCACGTCCCGTGTCGCCGTACCGGGATCATCGCGGCCCGGCAGTTGGCTGGTGCGGTCTTCCCTGTTGCTGTCGGCCGCCGGGTCGCTGGAGGGCAATGAGTTCGGCGCGGGGTCTATTACCGGGTAATGGCTGTCCGACCCCTCGGAGTCCTGACGGGCCGACGCGGCGTTGCCTCCCGCCCTCTTCTGACCGCGCTTCTGCTTTTCTGCTTCTTGACGAGCCCGTTCCTCCTTGAGTTCCTGAAGGGCTGCCTCCTGCTGGTCGGCCGGCTTGTTGCCCACTGCTCGCAGCAGCTTGATGGGCTCTTCGCCGATCTTGGCCTGGAGTTCGGGTGTGAGGTTGAGCAGTGCCAGGCGCTGCGAGACCCACCCTTGGCTGCGGTGGAGTCGGGTGGCCAGAGCGGTCTGGCTTCCGTACATCTTCAGGAGACGGTCGAGAGCTCGTGCTTCATCGAGTTCCTCAAGGTCCTGGCGGTGGATGTTGGCGACGAGGGCGGATTCGAGGAGCTCTTCGGAGGTGCTGCCCTGGTCGTCGCTGACCATGATCTTGATGGTGGTCAGTTGTGCTTCCCGGGCGGCGGCGAGGCGGCTGCTGCCGTCGATGACGACGTGGGTGGTGTCGGCTTCGAGGTCGGCTTCGCGTTCGGGGTTGGCGGCGATGTAGGCGTCGCGGTTCATCACCGTGATCGCCTGCTTCTGGCCGTGGGTCTTGAGGCTTCCGGCAAGGTCTGTGAGGTCGCCGAGGCTGGAGCGGGGGTTGTCTGGGTTGAGACTGATGCGGTTCAGGGGGAGTTCGGTGGGAGCGGCGATGCCGTCGGTAGGGACTCCTGTGGCGGCGGCTACGGCTTGCCGGCGTGCGCTGATAGGGCGCACTCCCCCGCCGAAGCGTCCTGCGCCCAGCTGGTCGGCCTTGGTCATGCGATCTCCCGGGCCAGTGCGCGCATCCCGATGGCCTGCTGCGATTTGGGGGCGTATGACAGCAGGGGCTGCTTCATGCGGACTGCTTCTTTCTGTTCCTTGAGGTCACCGATGAGGCCAACGACACGGGGGTCCTTTATGTCGACCCAGCCCTGCAGTGAGGAGGTGGCGATGAAGCCGCGGCGGGAGTCGTAGAGGTTGACGACGATGCCGAGGTAGTCGATGTCGACTTGCAGGTCGCCGCGGAGGTCGTCGATCTGGCTGGTGAGGAGTTCGTAGGCGTCGGCGGAGCTGTCTTCGGCCTGTACGACGATGAGGGCTCCGGACTGGCCGGGGGTTTCTCCGTCGCGGCGGCGGCCGTAGTAGGCGGCGGCGTCCATGCTGAGGCCGAGGCTGGGCGGGCAGTCGACGAGGATCACGTCGTAGTCGGCTTCGATTGGTGCGAGGGCGCGTTCGAGTGCTGATTCCCGGGCTCGTACGGCGGAGAGGCGTACGTCGAGGAGGAAGGCGTCGTTGCAGGCGGGCAGGAGGTGGAGCCGGCCGCCGAAGGTGTCATCGTCGACGGAGACGATGAGGCCGCGGAGGTCGCCCTTGGGGGTGCCCGCCATGTGGTTGGTGAGGCTGTCGCCGTCCATCGGCAGGGGAGTGCCGCCGAGTTGGTTGGTGAGGTGGCACTGGGGGTCGAAGTCGACGAGGAGGACGCGCAGGCCGAGGCCGGGCAGGTTCTCGATGTCGAGGAGATCGTTCGCCAGCGTCTCGCCGGACTGGTCGTCACTTGCGCGGAGTGCTTTCGCCAGTGCTTTGGCGACGCGTACGGAGTGCAGCGTGTTGGAGTCTTCGGCGAGTGCTTCGCCGAGGCCGGCGGTGATGGCCGTCTTGCCCACGCCGCCCTTCTGGTTGCAGACGATGATGCGGCGGGTGACTTCGGGGCGTTCGACGTCGGGGGCGGGGTGGGAGTCGAGCCAGAGCTGGACGGCTTGGGCGAGGCCCTGGATGAGAGAGACCCGGCGGTCGGCGACGACTCGGCGGAACTCGTCCCACTGCCCGGGAGGGAGCCAGGTGGAGAAGGTGTCGGCTCCTGCGGTGTCGACGGATGCTCCGGTGGAGGCCAGGTTGCACCAGTCGTTGATGCCCTGTTCGACGGCGGTCTGGATCTCGATGCCGTGCTGGGCTGTTCTGATCTTGAGGTTCTGCCGGAGCCATCCCGGCAGTTTGGAGACGACCTTCTCGCGGTCGCTTGAGGTGGCTGGCGAACTCATGGGGGACACCTTACTAACGCACATGATCGATTGCCCCACCGACACGTTAGTTTGGAGGATCTGTCGGAGGGGCAGCGAGCCACCCTCCATTACCGGGTAATAGCCTCAGCTGCCAGCTCGGGAGGGGCTGCCCGCTATTACCCGGTAATGAGTGATCGACGGAGCCCGCATCGGCGACAGCCCACCCGAACCCGACCGTCCTGCCTCGCTCAAGCCGTCCGCCGATGACGCCCCTTGGCTAGCCGAACTCACGGCCGACGCGGCCCGGCTGGGCATCGGCGAGTCGTGTTCTCAGCGAACCGCCTCGCGCGGGCTTGTGTCTCAGCAAACCTCGTCGCGCGAATGGCAGATGCGCACCCACAGCCGCGCCTCGACCCGGCCCCAGTTGGTACTCTGCCGCAGCCCGTGCCGGAGGCCGCGGTTACGGTTTCCGGGTGACTGGATCAGAAGCGTCAGCCGACGTACCTGCACGCCCCGGCGCGCTGCTCCCCCTCCTGGGTACCAACGAGGAGGTCGTCGCCTTCTTTGCCGGGGTCGCGGACCTCGATGCGACGAACCCGGCCGACTACCTGTTGGAGGACGGAGTCCGGCTTGCCTCGGGCTGTGCTCAGGGCCAGGATTGCCGCTACAGCATCCAGCTCGATTGGGTCGCCGACAGCAAGCACGGCACCACCACCCTCGGCAACGACGGCCAGGGCTTCCTCAGTAACGGCGCCCCACCGAAGATTCCCACCTACCGCTTCGAAAGCGGCCCCAACGGCCCCGCTCTCCGTAAGTAGCTATAGCTGCCGGGGCATCCCTTGGCCTGCCCCGGCAGCCGTCACACGCCCCGCCCTCACCGACCCGCTGACCATCTCCCCAACGCAAAAACGGCCCGGCCCCGCACATGCGGAGACCGGGCCGTTGTCGGTTTTTCAGTCCTGCATAACGCGCGGGAGGTGGGCGTGCAGGTGCTGGGTCACGGCGGGGATGCCTTGGTCGGCGAGGCGTTGTGAGAGGAGGTTGGTGAGTGCGCATGCGCGGTGCCGGCCGCCTGCGCATCCGATCGCGATGCGGTGGGGTCCGGCGGGGAGGGTCGCGTCGTCGGTGAGGTTGTCGAGGAGTTCGCGGGCGCCGGGGGTGGCGATGACAACGTCTTGGACGCGGGGGTGGTGTCCGTCGAGGTCGAGGATGTCGCGGGCGGCGGCGGGGTCGCGCAGCCGGTCCCGTACGTCCTCGATACGGTCGGCGTCGGGCAGGACGGGGCGGCCTTGATGGTCGGTGTCGAGGTGCAGGAACCCGAACGACACCAGGACGATTGGCGAGCGGTCAGGCACGGTCACTGCCAGGGACGGGGTGGGTGTAGCGGACCTCTTTGCCGAGGCTGCGGGCGTATTCGATCTCGCGGCGGGTGCTGTCGCCGATGTAGCCGCCGGGATTGACGACCAGGACGTCGTCGGCGAGGTCGATCTTCCGCAGGTGGAGGTCGTCCAGCATGCGCTTCATGCGGTCGGCTCGGTCCGGGGTCGACCATAGGGCGTGCTGCTCCCGCAGGTTGCAGCCGGGCGCGAGGACGATCCGGCCGGCGGCCGTCTCGTACAGGGCCGCCTCGGTGAACTGCTCCCAGAAGCGGGTGCTGCCGCACAGGACGACGATCGCCGGGCGGGAGGTGGAGTCGGTGTGCATGGGGTCCTTCCGGTCGGAGTGCAGGAACGGTAGCGGCCCGCCGTACGCAGGGCGGGGCGCCCCGGTGGTCAGGAGACGGCCGGGTAGAGGGCCGCGGCGGTGCGGATGCTGCCGCAGTCGACGGCGCTCTCGGTGAGGTGCGGGGAGCGGCCCTGGGTGGGGGCGAGGTCGGTGAGGATGTCGACCAGGACGCCCTCGGTGTCGAGGGTGATGTCGACGTAGCCGCGTCCGCAGGTGCACGGCACGATCAGGGTCAGGACGTCCAGGGCGCCGTCGTCCACGGTGACGTTCAGGGTGTGGTGCAGCCACGCGCCGCCGTCCAGCCAGGCCACGGCGGAGGGTTCGAGACGGCGGCCGTCGACGGTGACGGACGGGTAGCCCTCCCAGTCGACCGCGTCGACCACGCAGGCGAGGGTGTCGGGGTAGGCGTAGTAGACGTGGTGGGCGGCCGCGGTTTCGGCGTCGTCGCGCTGCTCGGTCTCGTCCGGTCCGGCGGTGTCGGTGGCGATGCCGAGCAGGATCGCGAGCGGGCTGTCCGACGCCAACGGGAGCGTGCGGGGCAGGGTGGTCATCGTGTCTCCGATCGGGACGTGGTGCGCGGGGTGCGGGGGCGGGGGGTGCGCGCGAGCTCCCGTGCCAGCAGCTCGCGGTTGCGGCGCTGCTGTTCGGGGGTGAGCGGCCGGGGCGCCGGGCCGGTGCGGTGCCAGCACAGCGAGGCCGGCGGTTCGGGGTAGGCGAGGGCGCGGGCGGTGTCGCGGGCGGTGCTGCTCATGGGTGAGCCCTCCGTGCGGAGTGATCGAGCAGGGGGGTCAGGCGTGGTCGCCGGGGCCGCTGGACTTGGGCTGAGCGTCGGAGGCGAACCGGCCGAACGCCCGCGCTTCCACGGGGTTCGCGGCGATCCAGGCTTCGGCGCAGACCTTGTGCGCGGCCTCGCCTGCGTGTGAGCGCAGCGGTGTCGGACCGCCGCACAGCGCGCACGGCTTGGTCCTGCGGTGGTCGAAGTGCTCGGGGTCCCGCCAGTCCAGGAGCGCGCCGGGTGGCGGCACCAGACCGGGCAGGAACGGCTTCCGCCCGGAGCGGCTCTCTGTCGCATCGCTCTGTGCTGCAACGGCGGGGCGGACGCGGGCGGGGCGGGCGGCGGTGCTCATGCGCCGCGGCCCGGCGCCGTGGTCCGGCCGGGGCGGGTCTGCTGCTGGTCGGCGAGGACGTCGACCCAGTCAGGACCGAGCCGGGCCGCCAGCCGGGATCGGAGCTGAGCGCGCTGGCGGGGCGTGGTGCCCGCGATGATCCCGACCGTGGTGGCGTTCTTGTTCACCAGCGCCCACAGCAGGCAGTCGGCGGCCAGCGGGCAGCTGGAGCAGGCGCGGCGGGCCCGCTCCAGCTCCGGCATCCGGCGGGCGTAGTCGCCGCGCTCGAAGTCGAACGCCTCTGGCTCACTCTGGCAGCGGGTGAGGGTCGGGCTCTGGGGCCGGGGGAAACGGGGGTCTTCCTCGCTGTAGGGGTAGACGGTCATGCGGCACGCCCCCACGTGTGCGTGCCGGGGCGGCCGGCGCGGCGGCCGTTGACGGACGGCACCGTGACGTCCTCGCGGCACGCGACGGCGACGGCACCGCTGTGCTTGCCCGCATACAGCGCCGTGTCGGCGGCACGCTGCAGCGCGCTCAGGTCGCGGCTGCCGGTCGCGGCCGGGGTGGCGACGCCGACCGAGACGGCGACGCCGACCGTGCGGCCATCGTCGAGGACGACCGGCGCGCACAGCATGCCCAGCAGCTGCTCGAAGCCGCGCCCGCGGCCGCCAGCCTCCGTCTCCAGGACGACGGCGAACTCATCGCCCCCGAGACGGCCGACGGACGCGTGCGGGCCCGCCCATGCGGTGAGCCGGGCGCCGGTCGCGGCGAGCACCGCGTCCCCGGCCGGGTGCCCGAAGGTGTCGTTGACGGCCTTGAAGTGGTCGACGTCGACCACGACCACCGCGGCGCGGTCGCCGTGGCGGGCGAGGATCCGGCGGGCGCGGGCGGTGTACGCGTCGCGGCGCAGGAGGCCGGTCAGCGGGTCCCGGCGGGACGCGGCCAACTGCCGGTGCAGCGTGAGCGCGTGGACGGTCCAGCCGGTCAGCGGCACGGCCACTGTGGTGATCAGAAGGGTGCGCTGCCCGATCCGGGCGCGCGTGAGTAAGGCGGCGGTCATACTGGGGGCTTCCCTCTCGTTTCGACGTGGCGGGATAGCCCGGAGCAGGCGGTGGTTTGGACGCCTTGCGCCTGCTCCGGGGGCAGAGTTCGGTGAGCGGTCATCCGCGCGGGGCGGGGGTCAAACTCCGTGGATGCTGGCGCGCAGTCGTGTCCCGAACCATGCGCCGACCTGTGGTGATACGGCGTTGCCGAAGCCGTCGACCTGGTGGCGGGCTGCGCCCCAGACCTGGAAGCTCCACACCCCTTGCCGACCTCGTGGGCGCCCATCATGCGGAAGTAGCACTCTTCCAACGGCAGGTCCCTGAGCGCGGTGCGCCACTCGGTCATGAACGGCGTCATCGGGTCGTCGCCGGTGTCGGCCGACTCCCAGCCGGAGAACAGCAGAGACTGCGAGGCGGCGGAGCCGACCAGCGTTCCCAGCGGGTCGCTGACGGGATGGGCGCGGTACTGCGCCTCAGTGATCGCGCCGTTGTTCTTGATGGTTCCGGCGGCGGTGAGCAGGCCCGGGATCTGGTCGGAGGTGACCGTCGGCATCGGCTCGCCGTACATCGTGGGCACCGTGTTCTGCCGGAACGGAACGACGCCCGAGGAGACGACGGCGAGCGTCTCCGATCCGACCTGGGTGGGCAGCGGGGTGTCGGCACCGCGCGGGCCGCCCTGGTAGTTGTCGACGGCCAGCAGGACGGCCTTCTCGTGGGTCGTGGTGACCGTGTCCATGGGCTGCACGATGTGCTTCCCGTCGCCGTTGTGCCGGTGGGCCGCGAACACGGCGCCAGCCGTCGGCCATTGCTCGCCACCGTGCCCGGCCCCGGTCGGCAGGAAGATCGCGGGGAAGTCGGTGAACCGCTGACGGCAGCGTTCGGCGCGGGCCATGGTCGCCCGTGCGAGCGGGCCGACAAACCCGTCAGGGAAGATCTTCGTCGGCCGTTCGCCGATGCGGGTTCCGAGGTCGGTGAGGTCGAGCGCGGCCAGCGACGGCGTCATGGGAGGGACGACCGGGCGGCGGCACCTGGGGCACCGGTATTCGTACTGCTGGCCGTAACAGACCTTCCCCGTGGCCGGGATACCGGTCTTCCACGTCCACACCGCCTCCACGTCCCGGTCGCAGGGGTGGCACCGCGACACCGGCCGGTGTTCGAGGTCCGGCGCCGGGAGGTGCCTCTTCCAGAACGCCCAATAGCCCCGGTCACGCGACTGCGGCACCCCGAAGAACATCGAGTTCAGGTACGAGACCTTGTGGTCGTAGCCGAGCAGGTCGAACTGCTTGAGCCACCACCGGTAGGTGGACCCGTCGCCGACCTTCGGGCGCCCGGGAAGCGCCGGGCCCCAGGACAGAAGCTGGGTCGTGCACTCCACCAGAATCACCTGCGGATGGTGTTCGGCGGCGTAGTGCAGGACACAGCTCGCCGTGGCCCGGTCCCGCTCCGACCTGGTCACCCTCGCCTCGAAGTCGGGGTCATCCAGATCGAACAGGGAAGCACGCTGCTCGTACGCCTTCTCCGTGTTCGCCTGCGAGTGGTTGACGCAGTTGTGGACCAGCACACCGTCGACAACGTAGGTGTGGTCCTCTTCGACGGTCATGTTGTAGACGGTGGTCACCTCGCCCAGCATGACCCTGCCGCTGGCCTTGCCCCACCGAAACCCGTCGACGTCGCGGTGCTTCGGCCGGCGGTGCTCGGTCAGGTGCCCGGTGACCGTCCAGCGGGGGCGCTGGCGTACCACGCGGCCCTCGATGACTGCCTCGGGCTTCGGCCGTTGGTAGTGAACTGTGGCGTAGAAGCCGAGCGAGGTCAGCAGCAGGCGCATGCCGACCGTCAGTTCTTTCGACACCGACATGGACTGCACGCGCAGGCCCTTCCTGCTGATGTGCCCGTCGGCAGACAGATACCCGTCCACGAAGGCGCGGCGGATGGGTTCGGGCGCGAACAGCAGCCACGGCGGCAGCCGCTTGCCTGCGGCTCCGTGGCCGAAGTGGTCGGCGAGCTCGGCGGCCAGGCCGACGCGGCTGACGTGGAAGGTGTCCGTGGTGCGCTGCCGGGTGCGGTTCCACGGCAGTTCCGTCCTCGACGCCAGCTCTTTGGCGAGTTCATCGCTCTCGTCGTGACTGGCGCAGATCGTCACGCGGGACCACACATTTCCACGCTCGGGGCGGCGGCTCAGCCACCCGTCTCCGACCCATCGGCCAAGCACCCACGCCACATCCGCGGTGACGATGCCGAGACCCGCGATCACGGGAAGGGCGCTGTCGTCCGCCGTGAGGATCGGAGTGCCCACCCAGTGGTTGGTGAGGGAGTCTGCGCGGACCTCGCTGGGTTCAGCGAGTACGGGGAGCGCGCGCCTGCTCGCGTCCGTCTGTGCGCACTTCCGTGAACAGAAGAGGCGCGCCGTGTTGGTGGCCCTGAACTGAGGGGCTGGGCCGCCGCAGCCGAGGCAGCGCGCGCCGTCAAGTGGCTGGTACTTCCGTCTCGGTTGGAAGGCTCGGGAGGCCTGCGCGGCGATGAACGGGTGATCGGGGGTGCAGGTGATCATGGTGGTGGCGTTGACGGTCACTGTGGGCCGGTCGACTGCAGAAGTGTGCGTGACGGGGCGCCAGCGTTGGCGGTGAGTCCACACCTCATCGCCGACGTTCACGTCTTCAATCGGGACGAGGCCACGGCGCGTCAGCACGAGAGATCCGGCGGCGAAGCAGCTCACGCCCGCCATGAGCAGATCCGCCGGGGGCAGGTCGCGGGCGGAGTGGTAGTCCGGGGCCTCGGTGTCGACCAGGTCGGCGATCCAGTGCTCGGCTTCCGGGTGGTTCCGCTCGTGCACCTCGACCTTGTACGGGTTGTGGTTCGCGCACGCGATCGTGGTGATTCCGGCGTGCTTGGCACCGAGAGTGAGCCCTCCGAAACCGGAGAACAGGTCGACCGCGGTCGTGTCGTCGTGACGGAACCGGCGGTGTTTGAGGGCCGGGCGGTGCGTGGCGGTGCGGGGCAGCTTCTTGGACGGACGGGCCATACTGGGGACTTCCCTCTCGTTTCGACGGGTCGGGATGGCCCGGAGCAGGCGCATGTGTTTGGACGCCGTGTCGTCTGCTCCGGGGCGGATCTACAGGGCGAGGCCGGCCGCGGCGAGCGCGAGCAGGGCGAGCGCGATCAGGATCAGGTCGACCGCGCGCCGGAGCCGGGTGAACTTGGCGACGGCGATGCGGGACAGGATGCGGATGCGGGCGGCACGGGTGTCGCCGGTCATGGTCGCGAGGATCAGTTGGTCGTCCAGCAGGCGTGCCCAGTGCGGGAATGAGGCCCGGTCGGGGTCGGACAGGCGGGGCCGGACGACCAGGAGCAGCAGGACGGCGGCGACGGCCAGGGTGAGGACGGCGAGTCCTCCGGCCACGGCGGTGGCGACCGGGAGGTGGTCGTCGGCGGTGGAGCCGACTCCGGCGAGGACGGCACCCACGAACGCGAGCAGCAGCGAGGCCTTGCTGTCGGTGCGGGTGATCTTCGCGTCGGTGTCGCGGACCGCGTCGTTCAGCGCCTGGTCCAGGGTGTAGGAGGTGACGGGTTCGGTGTCGGGCAGCGCGGTCACGGGCGGGGTGTCCTCTCGGGTCAGGCGGCGAGCCGGTGGCCGGCCGGGGGCAGGGTGTAGCTGTTCGGGTCGGCGGGGGTGCCGTCGTGGCACTCCAGGCACATGCCGAGCGTCCGCAGGGGGAGGCAGTGGTGGTAGCGCCTGCCGCACGGGCCGGGGCAGGTCTGGCGGGCCGCCATCGCCCGGTCCAGTGCCCACTCCTGAGCGAGCGTCGGTGTGCGCTTGGGCACGGCCAGGCCGATGCTGAACAGCCAGGCGCGGGTGGGATGGATGCACGACCACTGCGGCCGGTACGCGCACCATGTGCAGCGCAGGACGGCGACCGGGTCGTGTCCGCCGGGACTGAGTCCGAGGGCGCGCAGCTGGCGGCGGGTGGCGAGCCCGGCCGGGACGGCGGTGCGGTCGTGCTCCGGCAGCCGGGCCGCGTCGCGCGCGATCCGGACCACTTCGCGGCGGCGGCGCTTCCTGGTGCGGGGCATCACCGGGTCCAGGTTGCGGGGAGCCGGGCCGGGCGGTGCGGGTAGCGGGGGCCGGGACGCTGCGGGCGGGGCCGGCCGATCCGGCGGCGCGGGCGGGGAACGAGCACGAGTGGGTCCTCCAGACAGGTTGGGGACATGCCGCGCCGAAGCGGGCGGGAGTGGTCGTGCTTGAGGCCGGGCGGCCTGTGGGGTCCTCGCCCGCCGCCGGGGGTGGCGGTGGGCGAGGGCCGGGCAGGGTGTCCGGTGAGGGTGAAGGGGGTGGCCTGGCGAGGGCCGGATGCGTCACGCTGAGGCGACGACAGAAGGGGGCCCGACCATGGCCGTTGAGTTCGATGCGGTGATCGACCATGACGGGGTGGTCTGGCAGGCCTTCACCGATGAGGACGGGGTGCTGGTCATCGACGTCGACGCGGACGTGATCGTGTACGTCAACCGCGCGGTCGTCGGTGGCCTGGTCTATCCGGCGTGGGTCGACGACTCCGGGCGGCTCATCATCGAGCTGGACTGACCGGCCCGCTACAGGATCCGGGTGTCAGCGAGACCGGCCGCCCTGCCCAGCATCCGGGCCGGAACCCGGCCGTTGCGCTGCCGGTCGTTGAACCAGGGCACGGAGGGGACGTCGTCGCCGAACTCGCGGCGGATCGCGTCGAGGAGGACTTCCTCAGCATCTGCGGCGAGGCCGGCGTCGCCGCGGGCCTCGATCCGGATGGCACCCATGAGGCAGACCGCGCCGAACGCGTCGGTGAGGGCGCCCGTGCACCATCCGGCGGTCTCCATGCGGTGCTGTGCGCGCTCCAGGAGCGCGGCGACCGGTGTGCGGTATGTGGGCGGCGGCATGGCGGCCGGGGCGGTGACGGGCGCGTAGGGGGTGGTGATCACGTCGGCGAGGTCGACGGGATCGGTGGACAGGTGCGCGGTGCGGACCTCATGGGCGACCGCGGCCACTTCCAGACGCACGGTCATGTCGGCGAGGCGGGCGGCGAGCCGGGCCTCCAGCCCGGGATCCGCCGTGTCGGCGGCGGGCGCAGCGGGAGGCAGCGGTGCCGTGGCGGTCCGGGTGGAGACGGTCATCAGAGGCTCCGGTCAGGTGCGGGAGAACAGGCCGACCACGGCGCTCAGTACGTCGCTGATCGCGGGGGCGAGGCCGGTGGAGGCGAGGGCGAAGCCGAACGCGACGCAGGTGAGCGCGGCGGCGGTGGTGACGGAGCCGCCGCGCAGCAGGGCGACGACGATCACGAACAGCAGCAGGGCGAGCGAGACGGTGACGGCCACGAGGGTGGTCCCTTCCGGGGTTGGGTGTGGGTGGGTGCCGCCCGGCGAGCGGGCCGGGCGGCACAGCGGACGTGGAGCCGGGGTCAGTCGACGGTGACGGTGAGGTCGGCGCGGATCTCGCGCAGGACCTCGTCCACGGCGTCGGCGGCGATCAGGACCTCGCGCTTGCTGCCGTCGGCGGGGCCGACGATCCCGAGGTGCTCCAGCGCGGCCATGACCCGCGTCGCGGTGTCCAGGTCGGTGCGCAGCTTGCGCTGGAGCATCGACACCGAACCGAACTGCGTGCTGATGACGAGTTCGGCCGCGGTGAGCAGGACGTCGGCGGCGACGTCCTGCGGGTTCGCCTCACTGGGAGCGGGGGTGGCGGGTCCGTAGACGCCGTGGTCGACCAGGCGCAGCCGTCCGTCTGCGACCAGGTCGCTCAGAGCGTTGCGAATGGTGCCGGCGGCGGCGTCGACCAGGTCGCGGATGTCCTTGGTGGTCATCTCACGGTCGACGGCGGCCAGGATCTTCTCCTTGACCGTGGGCGCCTTGGTCCGGGCGGCCTGCACGACCGGCGGCGCGAACACGCCGATACCGAGGTCGCCGTCGCCGTAGTCGTCTTCGTTCCCGCCGCCCTTCTTGCCGGTGGGCGGCTGCAGGGTCCAGTCGTGCCAGAGCCCGAGGTCGGTCAGCCGCTCGATCTCCCGGTCGGTGAGCTGGCAGATGCCGTCCTCGGGGAACAAGTCCCCGAGTCCGTCCGGGCTGCCGTCGTCGGGCAGGTGCGCCCACAGCGTGCGCATCATCTGCGCGCCGGACCCGGTGACGGTGTGGCCCATGCCCTGGGTGGCGGCGCCGGGCACGTCCTGCGCGGTGCCCATCATCCGGTCCATCAGGGAGACGTGGGCACCGAGCCGGTCGGGGATCGGGGCGAGGTCGACGTCCCCGGCGAGTCCGCCGGTGGCCTGCCGGGCGGCGATGCCGCCGGTGATCCGCAGGACCACGCCGATACCGCCCTGCACCTGGTCCCGCAGCGACGCCGCACCCCCCAGCTTCTCCAGGTTCAGGGACTGCCCGGCGAACACGACGCCGATGCCGAACTTGCGGCCCTCACGGGCGATGACGTCGGTCATGAACCCGATGTCGTCACCGAGCAGTTCGTCCCCGACCAGGCTGTTGAACTCATCCAGGACCAGGATCAGGCCCGGATAGGGCGAGTGCGCGGAAAAGTCGTGGCCGACCTCAGCGTTGATCTCGCCCCGCAGGTCCATCAGCGCGACCGCGGCCTTGAGCAGCCACCAGGTAAAAACGGCGCCGGCGCTCTGCCGGTCGACGTAGCGGCCGACTGCGGACATCTGCGCGTCCGGCCGCGCGGACGTCACCCAGGTCGCCAGACCGGCCAGCGCCCACGCCGCGCACATCAGCGCCAGCGAGACCGTCTTGCCGGAGCCGGTGACGCCGACCAGGAACCCGTGCAACGTGCCGCTCGCGCTGCGCATGTGGACCTTGGCGTCACGGCCGTCGGGGGTGGTGCCGATCGTGTACCGGCCGTACGCATCCAGGGTGAGGAGTTCGCGGGTGGCCGTGCGGCCGGTCGCGAGCGGCGCCGACTCGTACACCGTCACCAGGACCTGGTTGCCGTGCGTCTCGGTGACCAGCCGCACTTCCTCCGACCGGATCCCGAACGCGGTGCACAACTGCTCGTGGGAGACGCGGGCGACCTTGCCCGGGTCGACTTCGGCCAGGATCATGCCGCGCGCCGGGATCCCGCCCTGCGCGGGGCGCTGCTCGACGCGCACGATGCGGCTTTCGGGGATGGCTCCGCCGGGCCGGGCAACCAGCTGCTCCCACATCGACTCGATGCTCCGGCTGGTCTCCCCGGTGGGGGCGACGGTCAGCAGGATCCGGCCGGGGCCGTGGTCGGTCTCGCGCATGGACACCGCGAGGGTCGGCACGCCGAACGCCGCGGCGATGGCTTCCTCCTCGACGCGGCCCACGGGCGTGCCCTGCGGGGCGACGATCTCGCACGCGAAGTCCGGGTGCGAGGCGGAGATCGTCTGGCGGATGTTCTCCAGGTGGGTGTGGGGAGCGACCTGGTGCTGGTCCCACAGCCGCATCACCAGGCCCTCGAACCCGGACGGGTAGGCGACGGCGGCGAGGTCGCCGGGCGTCCAGGTGGAGCGGGTGGCGGGCAGCCAGGCGGCCATGAGGCCGCCCCAGCCGAGCGCGAGGGGGATCTCCCACCAGTGAGTGCCGGGCGTCATCGCGGCGGCGGTGTAGACGGCGCTGCCGGTAATCGGTCCGAGCAGCCGCTGTGCGCTGCGCACGGTCCGGTGGAAGTCGCCGGTCCGGGTGTGGCGGTAGAGGCGCCACAGGCTGGCGCCGCCGATCGCGGCAGCCGTCAGGTGGGCGGCCGGCTGGTCAAGGTTGGGCAGTACGGCGAGGGCTGCGGTGGATACCCCGTAGGCGCCCATCTCCCATTTGGCCCGCGTGGGCATCCTGCGCATCACAGCAGTTCAGTCCTTCCAAGCATGAGGAAGGGGCCGCGTCCCGCCGTGCAGGACGCGGCCCCTCCGGGGTGGGTGGTGCGGGTGGTCAGGAGCGGTAGAACGCGGGCCGGGCCTGGCGGGCGGGGGAGGCGGTGGTGGCCTCGTACACACCGCCGTACTCCGCCTGGTGCTCGTGCTCCAGGTGCCGGGCGGCCTGGTGGACCCGGTCGGCGGCACCCATGAGCTGAGTGGAGCCGCCGACCACCTCGCCGAACCGGGCGCCGACCTCGACGACCGCCATCACGTGGCGCGGGTCGACCTCGGCCTGGGCGCACAGTTCCGCGACGTCGATCGCGAACCGGGAGTCGTCGCGCATCGACTGCGCCACGGTCTCGGCTGCGTCGAACAGGTCGGCGCTGGCTTTCTGGAGCGCCCGGAACTTCGCGCCGACTGCCGTGAAGCTGTTCGCGGCGCCGTCCGCGCCGATGGCGGGTGCAAGCTCTCCCACGACGTCCCCCTTCTCAGTTCTCGTTGTGGATGCGTGCGGACGGGGTGTGCAGGCCCGCGTCCTGCGCGGCGACCTGGGTGGGCCGGTAGTGCCGGGCCATCGCGGTCTCCTCGGCTTCGGCGGTCTCGGCCGCCGCGAGCGACGCCTTGGCCATGCGGTCGATGTAGCCGACCATCTCGGTGACCGTTTCCATCAGTTCGGCGTGCGCGGTTCGGGTCCGGGTGCCGGTGACGTTGTGGTTCACGGCGAGGTCGGCGCCCATCGACTCGAGTTCGGCGAGCAGGCGCCGGGCCTGCCTGCCGAGTTCGACGCACGCGTCGTAGGTGGTCAGGCCGCGGGACACCAGCTTGGACAGGGCGTCGAGGGCGCCCCCGAGGGTGATCTCCGTGGCATGCTGTGCGGCCATCCGGCCGGGCATGGCGACGGCGGCCGGCACTCCCGCCGTGCCGGTGCGGGCGGGGGAAGCGGGGGGCATGGCAATGGCCTCCTTGGGGCGTGTGGTGCCGGGCCGGGACCCGGCCGGACGCTGCGGCGCGCGCGGCAGTTGCGGGCGGGCCGGGGCGATCGGGGTGGGCTCCCAGCGGGTGCCGTGCGCGCGGGCCGGGCCGTCCTGTTCCACGGTGACGGTCACCGGCCCGTCGCCGGTGTCGAACGCGGACGCGCGCGCCCATCGCCATGCCCAATCCCCGGCGTCGTCGGTGCTGCCCGGCTTCGGGCCCGGCGGCTGCGGATCGGGCGGGGTATGGACCTTGGTGCGCGTACGACGGCGGGGGCCGCCCTGGGTCTTCCAGTCCTCCCGGCGCTTCTCCCAGCGTTCGCCGAAAGTGATGACGACGGCCTGGATGAACGTGGTCCGGCCGCCGGGCTTCCAGCCGTTGTTGACCGGTCCGGGGCCCGTGCCGGCGGCCCGGCCGGAGCCGCCGCCCGGACCCTGGGTGCCGCCCGTGGTCTGGCGCCCCTTCCACCGGTTCCTCAGCTTGTCCCCGGCCGCCTCCCAGAACGTCGGGACGGCCTTGCCCTTCTGCGCACGGCGTACGGCGTTGCGCAGGGCCCCCTTGGGCTCAGTGGTGCCGGGGCCGCCGCCGGAGGTCCCGGACGGCTTGGAGCCTCCACGCGCACCACCGGGTCCCGTGCCCTGGCTGCCCTTGGACCACCAGTCGGCGACCTTCCGGCCCACCGACCGGCGGCTGCCGCTCCCGCCTGAACTGCCGGACGCACCGGAGTTCCGTGAACCGCCGGATCCGGAGGCGCCAGAGCCGGAGCTCCCGCCGCGGGCGCCGCCCCAGAACCCGCCGTTCCGCGCGCCGCTCCGGGAACCGTTTCCCGGACCGCCACCGGATCCGCCGCCGGGGCCGCCGCTGTTGCGGGTGCCGCCCGCGAAGGTGCGGCTGAAGCCGCCGCCGGCCGGACCGCCACCGCGGCCCGACGGACCGGTGTGCCCGGCGCCGCCGGTGTGGGTCCGGCCGGTGTGGGTGCGGCCGGTTCCGGTGCTGCCCAGCGTCGAGCTGCTGGCGCGGCCCGGTCCGGACCGGCCTCCTAACCCTGCGCCGGATCCGCGCCCGAAGGTGCCGGTCCCGGCAGCGCCGCCCCGGCCACGGCCTCCGGAGCCGCCGCCGAACATGCTGCGGCCGTAGTCGTGGCTGGAGGGCGCGCCCCGGCGGCGGACTCCGGACGCTTCGGCTCCCAGCCGGTGCGCATCGGCGGTGGCTTTCGCGGCGAGCAGCTCGATCTCCCGCCGGTGCCGGGCCGCTTCCGCCCGCAGCGGGACCGCTTCCTGGATCCAGGTCTGCATCCCCTCGAACGCGGCGAGGGCGATCGCGAGGACCGCCGCGAGGGACAGCGCACCCGCCCGCGGTGCTCCCGCATCGGCCGGGCCGGGCGGGTTGCTGCCCTCGCTGCGCAGCACTGCCGCACCGTCAGGAGCGGCTGGCGCGTGGGGGACTTCGGGGGCGTCCCAGGGCGAGATTCGAACGCCCCCGCCCTCGCCGGGATCGGCGGGTGCGGGGGCGGTGAGGTCGGGTGCGGGGGGCAGATCCGGAGGCGGTGGGGAGCCGATCCGGGGCAGTGTGAGGACGTTGTCCGGGCGTTGGTCGTCGGACACGGCCCCTCCCTTCCTGATAACCGTCAGTGACCAGGGGAGGCGCCCTCGCACGCGTACGCGTACACGTGGTTGGGACCCCCCGTCAAGGACGTTCGGGCGGTGATGATGACGGTGATGATGACGGTCACGCTCACTGGCAGTGAGCGCGGTACAGACGCTCCAGCTCCTGCGAGAGCTGGTTGAACACCGCGTGGTCGCCGGTCTTCTTGACCTTCTGGAGCGCGCCGATTTTCAGCAGGTCGTGCCAGGCCCGGAAGAACGCTTCCGGGCCCTCGGCACGGGCCTGTTCGAATCGGCGGTTCCAGTGCGCGGCCTGCTTCGGGGAGAGGCCGGCGGCCATCAGGCGCCGCGCTTCTGCTGGCCGAAGAAGTCACCCAGCAGCTTCGGCGCGCCGCCCGGCTGGTCGTCGTTCTGACCGGCCGGGGCGAGCCTCTGGAGCGTCTGCTCAGCGCTGTTGCGGGCCGCCGCGTGCACGGCGGCCTTCCGGTTGGCCTTGGCCAGCGCCTTGTCCTTTCGGCGCTGCATCACGGTCTCCGGCAGCGTCTCCTCGTACGCGGCCGCCGTCGAGTTGATGGCGCGGGCGGCCCTGCGCAGGGCCCTGGCCGCGTCCCGCAACGGCTTGGCACGCTTGCGGGCCCGCGACGCGGCGGACAGGCCAAACGGGAGGTCACCGGGCAGGCGCCGGGCCTTCACGTCGGCCTGGAGGGCGTCGGCGAGGCCGTCGTAGGACTGCGCGTCGTTCAGCAGGCTGCCGCGGTGCATGGCCTGCCAGCCCTCGCGCTGCCCCGGCACGGCCAGAGCCTGCACGCCGTGCGTGACGCGAGATGCGATGTCTTTGCTGGTCACGTGGGGGTTCCTCCTGGTCTACTGGGGGAGTTGTCGACTGTCTTCCGGCAGTCGCAGCGGAGGGCCAGCCCAGTTGCGATGGGCTGGCCCTCACTGGTGTGTGCCGGACGGTGGGTCCGTGCGGGTGGTCACTTCAGGTACTTGTCGGCGTCCTCGGGGCGCAGCAGGCCGGCCTCCTTCAGTAGCCGGATGGCGCGGGGCTGGTTGACGGACAGGTCCGTACGGGCGCGGCTGATGTTGACGTAGCCGTCCGTCTCGCGCGGGAGCTGCTTTACGAGGGGGAGCAGTTCGGCGTCGGTACGGGGTGCGGTCGCCGTACCGGTACGCCCGGCCGGGACGGTCGCGGCGGCGGTCGTACGGGCGGTGACCGTACCGGTACGCGTACCGGCGCCGTGTCCGGCCGCGCTCGTACGGGCGGAGCCCGGCGTACTAGTACGCGCCGCCCCGGAAGGGGCGGCCTGTACGCCGCTTGTACGGCCGTTGTACGCGCTGGTCACGGCCGGATTCCCCGCCGTGGGGGCGGGGGTGCGCGGGGCGCCGTGTACGGACTGTGTACCGGCCGGGCCGGGGCCCGTACGGACGGGCGCCGTACCGGCCGGAGCGCTGTACGAGTGCGTACCGGTCGCGCCCGTACGGGCGGCTGACGGAGCGTCCGTACGGGCGGCCGTACCGGTACGCCCGGCCGGTACGGCGGCCGTGTCCGTACCGGCGTGGGCGTCCGTACCGGTGTCGTGCATGAGGGAGTGGACGCGCCAGATGACGGCCACGAAGATCAGCACCACGAACGTGGTGAGCTGCCACGGTGCCGAGTGGCCCGCCCGGACGATCCCGGACTGCTCGGTCAGGTGGTAGGTCACGTTCGCCGACGCCATGAGCGTGAGCGCCGCGGGGATGTCCCGCTTGGTGCGGAACGCGGTCACGCAGTACACGTCGATGCTGACCGGCAGGAGCGGGGCGACGTAGGGGTTGATGCCGACCATGGCGGCCAGTTCGTACTCGCCGGACGCGGCGAGGCCGATCCCGGCGAGCAGGGCGATCCAGGGCGCGGTGCGCCAGCCCGCGCGGCCGATCCGGCGGTGCAGGCCGCGCCAGCGCGACGCCTGGTGCTTGGCGTCCCGGAGTTCGTCCAGGAGCCGGCGGGCGCGGGCTTCGTCGGCCTGCGCCCGCTCAGCGAGCGCGTCGGCCTTCTTCTTCGCGTCGCCAACGATGCGGGCGGCTTCCTTCTCACCTGTCTCCCGCAGCCGGTCGGTGACACTGGAGGCCTCCCGCTGGATGCGGGCGCGCTGCTCATCGCACGCCGCACGGAGTTTGGCGAGGTCGGCGTCCAGGGCGGCCCGCTTGTCGGCGGCCTCCCGGTCGAACACCTCGCCCATCTCGCGCAGCTGCTCGCGCAGTTCCGTGCGGGCCCGCTCCGCCTCGCCGTGCGCGGCGGTGACGGCCTGGTCGGCCTCGCGGCGGCGGGCGGCGGCGGCTGCGGTCGCGTCCGCGTACAGCGTCTCCGCCTCGGTGCGGCGGGCGTCGTAGGCGGCGGCCGCGGTTTCGGCGAGCTGCGCGGCGCGAGCACGGGCCTGGTCGACCTCGGTCTGTGCGGCGGCCGCCAGCTGCTGCGCGTGCTCGTGGGCGCGGGCGACGATCTGCCCGGCCTCCGTACGGCGCCGCTCCACCAGCTCGCTGATCCCGGCGAGGTCGGCCTCCGCCGCCCGCCGGAGTTCGGCGAGCTGCGCGCGGGCGGTGTCGTGGTCGGCGGCGGCCTGCTCGGTCAGGTCGGCGACCTGCGTGCGGGCCTCCGTGAGAATCACGGCCGCGCGATCGCGGGCGTCGGCCAGAATCTGGTCGGCGTCGCCGCGCCGGGCGGCGGCATCGTGGTCGGCCTGCGCGCGGACGTCGGCGGCGGCCCGGTCGGCGTCGGCGGTGATGCCGGCCGCGCGCTGCTGCGCGTCGGTGAGCATCGCGGTGACGCGGCCGTGGGTGTCGGCGACGGCGCGCGCGGCGCGGGTCTCCGCCTCCGTCTGGAGGGCGGCGGCCTGCGCGCGGGCAGCGTCGATGATGTCGGCGGCCCGGTCCCGGGTGTCCGCGTCCAACACCGTATCCGCCTCGGTCGTCCCGGCCAGGGTGGGCGCGGGGGTGGCGGGCGGCGCGGCAGCGGCGGTCTTCCTCGGGGTGGGGGGCCTCTTCGTGCGGGTCCTGGCGGCCACGCCGCCTCCTTTCAAGTCGAGGTGCCGCACGGGTGAGCGGCGTGTGGGGGCGGGTCAGACGGGGCGGTGCGGGGCGATGACCCGGCCGTCGGGCAGCAGGTCGCCGGTGTCCTCGAACACGATCAGGCCGTTGCAGAGCAGGCTCCATCCCTGCTCTGGGTGGGCCACCAGGACGGCGGCGGCCTCCCGGTCCGTGCTGTCCGCCGCCGGGCACAGCACGGGGTGCCGGCACAGCGAGCGGGGCAGACGGACGGTCGGGGCGGTGGGGGTGAGGGCGGGCATCAAGGCCTCCCGGTGGAGGTGATCGGTCGCGCGGCTGCGCGGCTCCCCTGGACCGCGCCCGGACCGGCCCACCGGGGGAGTGGGGGCCGGGCCGGGCGGGTCAGGCAGTCGGCAGAGGTGGCGGTGCCGGACTGGCGGACGTCAGCGCTACGGCTTCCGCTGACGGTTGAGGTAGGCGTCCTGCAACGCCGCGAACGACTCGAACAGCCGCTGCCCGGTGGGGCAGCGGCTGCTGTCGCTGCACGTCGTGCAGGTGGCCCGGTGGGTGCGGTGCGCGGTGTGCGCGGCCTGATAGCGCTCGAACAGGTCCATGGGCATCAGCGAGGGCGGTTCTGCGACTGCTTGTTCGCCTCAGCGACCTTGCGGGACAGCTCGGCGCGCTCGTCGTCGGTCAGGCGCAGGACAGCGGCGGTCATGCCGTGACCTCCGTCCCGGCCAGGACGGCGCCGGCCGCCGCGAGGCGGGCCCGCATCTCCGCCACGGTGCGCGGTGCACGCCGTCCGGCGGGGATCCGGGCGTCCTGCTCGCGGACGACGGCCAAGAGGTGCTGACCGAGACGCCGGTTGGCCTCGTCGGTCGTGATCGTGCGTGACATGCTGTCAGCCACAGGAACTCCGATTCCTGTATGGGCGGCCCCGGAGCGCTATCTCCGGGGCCGCCGCCTGTGGCTGGCCGGACGGCCAGCCACGGCCCGTCTCCCGCTCCCACCCGCCGTGGGGGCGGGAGACGGGAGGCGGACCGTGGCGGATCGTCAGGCGGCCGGAGCGTACGACCGGGGCGTCCGGCCCTCACGGATCAGGACCAGGTGGTCCGACGTCGTCCAGGTGTCGCCGACCGCGTACGGCTCGCCGTCCACGCGGTAGATGTCCCGGACGATCACCGCCCACAGCGCGGTGCGCCGGAGCAGGCTGCTGGCCCGCTCGGGGTCGCGGATGACCGCCAGGACCTCGTACGCGCTGACGCTGGTCTCGTAGATCGCACCGACCGAGCGGGGGCCGATCTCGCTGTCGACCCGCGCGTCGCGCTGCGGGTGCGGGCGCCCGCCGGCCGGGGCGGGCCGGTCCGGCGTCCGCTCGTGCGGGAGCGGCCTCTTGGGCAGCGGCGGGCGGGCGTCCAGGGCGGGGGTAGCTGTCATGCTGGGCATGTGGGTCGTCCTTCGAGAGAGGGTGACCTGCGACAGGACCCCCGGGGATGCACCCCCGGGGGTCCGTCGCTTGAGTGCGTCCTGCGCACTCCGCCGATCACCGGCCCGCGGTGAAGCGGGCCGATGATCGGCGGGCAGCGCAGGCTGCGGCCCCGGCTACCCCGATCGATCGGGGTAGCCGGGGCCGTGGTCGTTCGTCCGGGGGGTCAGGCCGCCTGGTGTCCTGGGTGGAGCGTGGTGAGCGGGACAGCGGGGGACTCGGTCGGGGCGTCGCCCTCAGGCAGCTGCGCGCGCCGGGTGTCGGCGTCAACGACCTGCGGGAGTACGGCGCTCCACTGTGCGGTGCGCGTGGGGGAGGCTGCCGCGTAGTGGCGGTCGAACTGGCGCCGTTCCTGAGCGAAGAAGTCACGGACGGCGCGGCGTCGGGGCTCTTGGCGGAGCAGGCGCAGGAACGTGATGGCCAGGCGTTCGCCGTCGCGGCAGGGGAGCGGCATCCCGTCGCGGCCGGTGATTTCGCCTCGGCAGGCCCGGCAGTGCTGCTGGTGCTGCTGGAATAAGCGGCGGACCGTCTCAGCGCTGAGCGGGGCGGGCGTGAGCTGGCTCGCGGCCGGGGTCGACGTTGTCTTGGGCTTGGGCAGCACCTTGGTCGCGCGGCGGGAGGCCGTGGTGGGGCGGGCCTCGATCAGCACTGTGCGCCAGTCCTCGACGGTGATGTCGATGGTGATGCGGCGGTCGGTGCCGTCCATGCATCGACGGGGGTTCGGAGTGCCGGCGGGGTCGGCGTGGTGGGGCACCAGCTTGGGGGCGCGGTTCATGCCGGTGATCGGGCACCAGGTGCGGCACTCGGGGCAGACCATGTGTTCCCGGCCAGGGGACAGGTCGATCTCGGTAACCGGAAGGCTTGAAAGGGCGATTGGCGCAAGGGGGTTAAAGCGCTTGGTGCGAGTCTTGCGGCACCGCTTGCGAGCCGTGGGGGTGGCGGTCGTGGTCACGATGACTCCTCGTATCGGAGGGGCGGGACGCATCGCGGTGTCCTCTCAGCCCGCCAGGTGCACAGGCCGTAGCCCGCACGTCCTGACGGACGGACAGCACATCTGCGCTGCTAGTGCGCCGCAGGAGCCATGACCCGGGGGATTTCGTGGTGCATCAACCCCGGCCCTCCCCAACTAGCAGGGGAAGGGGCGTTCCTGCGGTCCTACTGGCGCGGAGGACGTTTAGCGTCGACCGCAGGCACAACAATGAAGTCTTCTAGAAGACATGTCAAGCTCTTCTAGAATGTGGTTCACTGTTTGCGACAGCCGAGCCGAGAGGAGCCGCCATGCCAGCCCCGGCCCCAAAGTGGCGACAGATCGCAGATGAGATCGCGAAAAAGATCGAGAATGGCGACTACGGCCCTGGCGACCGACTCCCGTCGGTCCAAGCGCTTGTCGCCGAAGGTAAAGGGGCCACCGCGACGGTCCATCGTGCCTACCAAGCTCTGGAGGCTGAAGGACTCATTCGCACGACCCAGGGCAGCGGCACCACCGTCTTGGGTCCCAGCGATATCCCTCCATCGATCCTCACTGGTGCCGCACGGCTGGAGCGTCTTCGTCGTACTGGCCGGCCGCTGGCCCCCCGGGAGACCTACACGAACTCCCGTTCCGTCCTGCGCTCGTGCGCGGATCCCGAGATCGCGAACCTTCTCGGAATCGATCTGTACGACGAAATCGTGGTACGAAGCCGAACCTTTATGCGGGACGGCAAGCCCACAGTCTTGGCCCTGAACATGATTCACGTCAGGGCCCTGTCGGTCCTGCCGGAGTTGCTTGACGCGGGACCGATGCCGAAGTTCCGGCATGACCTGTACACCGAGCGCACCAGCAGGACGATCACTGCGGGACCAGAACAGAGCGCGGCCCGGTTGGCTTCCGATAACGAACTCCACGAGTTCGGCATCGACGTACCCCAGGACGTTCCTGTCCCCGTTCTCGTCTTGCGGACCGTCTACTCCGACGACGAAGGGCCTCTGGAGGTCTGGGAGGACATTCTCCGGCCGGGCGTGTGGCACGGAGGGCGCTCCTAACCCGCGATAAGTACCCACTGATCTGGCCCTCCGAGATCTTCGTCGTGTGGGAGCCATCACACCGGCAAGATCCTCAGAGCGACATCACAGCGGCTTGTCGAAGCTCGTGCACGTGCTCGTACACAGGATTTCAACATCCGCGTACACATGGGATTTCGGGGTCTGGATCTAGGCTCCGGAACATGACATCGGAGGCGCAGAGGGTGGCAAGGCACGTGGGTTGGCGGCCAGAGCATCTGCGTGAGCATCGTGAAGCGCATGGGCTCACGCTGGAGCAGGCAGGGGAACGGCTGCGGCAGGTAGCCGAGCAGGCCAAGTTGAAGGGCATCCCCGCCGCCAACCCTCAGACGCTTTGGCAGCACGAGCAGGGCGAGGTGTTCCCGGGCCCTCACTACCGGCGCGCCTACTGCCTCCTGTACCGCGCCACCGAACCGGACCTGGGCTTCCGAACGGCTCTGCCGGGCGAGGAGACGTCTTTCAAGGTCACGCCGGTGGACGACCATCTCAATGGCGCGCACGTCCTAGCCGTAGAACGGGCCATCCACGCCATCGCGCCCGGCTCCGAGGCGGCCGACCACGTCACGCTCCAGCAGCGCATCATTGACGCCTGGAAGCGCCGGCACACCGGGGGAGACCCGCACCGGCCCTCGCTCATTCTGGTCGGCGGATACGCCGGCAGCGGGAAGACCGAGTTGGCACGCTTCTTCGTTCAGCTAACCGGCTGGCCCCTGCTCGACAAGGACCCGCTCACCCGCCCGCTCGTGGAAAAGTTGCTGGTCGCTCTAGGCGCCGACCCGAACGACCGGCACACCGACGTGTACCGGGAGAACGTCAGGCCGGTGGAGTACGACTGCCTGATGCAGTCCGCAATGGCCAACATCAAGTGCGGCATCAGCACGGTGCTCACCGCGCCATTCATCTCCGAGATGACGAACGCCGATTGGATGCAGAGGCTGGCCAACCGCTGCAACGCCCTGGGGGTGGATGTCTATCCGGTCTGGGTGCGTTGCGATGAGGAGTCGATGCGGGAGTACATCACATTCCGCTCCGCTGCCCGAGACGCCTGGAAACTCGCGCGCTGGGACGAGTACGTCAGCACGATCGACATGGACCTGCGGCCGGCGGTGCCGCACCTGGTCGTCGACAACCGGCTCGGCACTGCGGTCTCGCTCGCGGACCAGGCCCGGCAGGCGATGGGGGCCGTGTACGCATGACGGGGAAGCAGGGCGTGATCCTCTACGGCCCGCCGGCTTCAGGCAAGGACACCGTCACCGCAGCGCTCATCCAGTTGAGTCCGCGGTACGTGCCGTTCGCGCGGCTCAAGGTGGGGACGGGCAAGGCTGCCGGCTATCGGATGGGCACGGCGGGGCATCTGCGCGAGCTGGAGGCCGCGGGCGGCGTCCTCTACGCGAACGCCCGGTACGGCAACACCTATGTGATTGACCGGCCCGGGGTCGACGCCGCGTTCGCGGCTGGGGTGCCGGTGGTCCACCTCGGGCAGGTCGACGGCGTCCGAGCGCTGATCGACGGCTACCCGGCCGACTGGTCAGTGGTGCTGCTGTGGTGCCCCCGCGAGGTGACCGCGCAGCGGTCGGCGGAGCGCGGCGACAGCGACACCGCGGCGCGCCTGGCTGCGTGGGACGCGACTCGTGAGGACCTGGACGCGCACCCGGGCATGGTCTGGGACCTAATCGTGGACACCACGGCGTCAGGTCCGCAGGACGTGGCGCAGCTCTTCGACCAGCTGCTGGCGCAGCGGGCGGGAGCGGCGCCGGCATGAGCGCAGGCTACGGCTGGGCGAGTCGGTCCAAGGCGTCGGTGAGCGTGAGTTCGCCGTCGTCCTTGGCATCGTTCCACCGTGCCAGCGTTGACGCGGCCGCACGCAGCATCTCCGCGGGGAGGCCGACCGCGGCAAGCGCGTCGGCGACCTCTTCCATTTCCGGGCCCCACCGCCAGGCGCGGGCCGCGGTCTTGGCGATGTACTCGGGTTCGGCAAGGTACGAGTCGCTGCGTCGGTTGGCGACCTGCAGGAGCTCCTGGTCGACGCCATGCGCGTGGGCGAGGCCGACCGAGAGCGCCACAAGCACGCGAGACGTCTTCTGGAAGCTGGCGTACGACAGTTTCAGCGCGGATGCCCTCCCGACCTCCGTGCCCAGGATCCCTGTCTGCACGTCAGTGCCAGCGAACAGTGCGTCGACCTGGGTGACTTCGGCAGTGGGGCCGGACAGGAAGAGGGTCGGGCTCTTGCCGCCCACGGGCGGGGAGCCGATGACGCCTCCGTCGACGACGGTCGCCGTGGACCCGAGCAGCTCGGCGATCCGCCCAGTTCGCTCGGGGTTGATGGCGTTCGCCTCCACGTACACCCCGGTGAAGCCGTGCTCGGCGACCTCTTGGGCCAGGTCCTCGGCCGCGGCCGGCGGACAGAGGCTGAGGACGATGTCGCTGCGGTCCAGGAGCTCGGTCAGCGTGGCCACCCCGGTCAGGGCGAACCGCTCGGCGCGAGCGATGGTCGCGGGGCTGCGGTCGGCCTTGCACCACAGGACCATGTTCGCGTTCGTCGCGGCGCAGGCGGCCACGGCGGCGCCCATGCTGCCCGGGTGGAGGATGCCGACGGTTGGCTGGTGGGGCACGGGGTTACTCCGGGGAATGGGTGAGGAGGTAGTCGATGGCGTCGGTGACGTCATCGACAGTGTGGTGGGGCGCGTCCAGTCCCTCCGGCCAGGGGCGGCCCTCGACCCAGATGGTGCGGAGTCCTGCCCGGTAGCCGCCGGCGATGTCGGTTTCGGGGTTGTCGCCGGTCATCCAGTCGCCAGGGGTCAGCTGGGTTCCGCAGCGGGCGGCCGCCAGCTCGAAGAGCCGACTGTCTGGCTTGCGGACGTCGATGTCACCGGAAGCAGCGATCCCGTCAATCAGGCCGGCGAGGCCTGTGGACCTGATTTTTGCGCGCTGGATGTCGCTGGAGCCGTTGGTCGCGACGCCTATGCTCCAGCCGTCCGCCTTGAGTCGCTTCAGGCTGTCAAGGACGGCGGGGCGGCAGTGCACGGCAGCAGCGATTCGGTCTACGTACACGCGCCACAGATGATCGGCCGACTCGGTGAGCTCGAAGGTGCGACGCAGGCGCTCGAAGTCACCGCGGTCCGCACGGTCAGCCAGTTCGTCTGTCAGCCAGCGCTGGATCTCGGGCCCGTAGCCGTGATCGTGGCTGAGTTGCACGACGGCGTCCGTGAAGGCCGATCGGCGGTCGACCAGGGTGCCGTCGAGGTCGAAGAGGGCGAGGCGCATGCCGATGACCCTAGCTCGGAGGAATTTCCCACGGACACGCCCTCAACTGCACAGCGGTTAGCGAAGACTTATGTATAGTTCTGGATCACGTGAGGAGGGGAATCAGTGTCTGATCTACTCGATGCAGTCGACGCTCTACTCGCGCGGCCGGACACCATGCCGCCACCGGAAACTCGGGCACGTCTCCGCAAGGCCGACGGGCTCACTCAGGAGGAAGTCGCTGAGGTGTTCGGTGTCACCAGGGTGGCGTTCCATCGCTGGGAGACCGGAATCGCGAAACCGCGCCGCCGCCACCTAGAGGCTTATGCCCGACTCCTCAAGGGTTGGGCCGATAAGCACCCGGAAGTAGCCTCCGACCTGGAAACGAGTCATGGAGAGGCAGGTTGAGCGGCTGATGCTCTCCCGATCTCCGTAAATGCGAAGCGGCCCCTGTCGCCACAACAGGAGCCGCTTCCAAGTCCGACTCGCACGCCCTTACCAAAGCTTCGAGTCGTGTCCGGTGAGGTGACCTCGCCGGGGGTGATACCCGCGGGCCTGACGGCCCTCGTGGTCACCTGTACCCAGAGTATGCGCACTCGATTGCGCAACGCCACTACTCCTGGGACCCGCATAGGTCACATTCCACCGGTACGGCTCCCCTACCTGGGGAGATGGCCCAGTTGCGTCGCCTGTTCTACCGTCCGCCGGCCGCGCGGACGGTCCTGCGCCCACCGGCCATGCCGGGGCATATGTCCTTCCCGGCCGCAGGCGGCCTCCACCAGGTGGAGGCCGCCCAATGAGCGACGACTTCGGCTCCACCTACCTGGAGCGCGGCTGGGAGGCCCCGGAAGAGGTCATCCTGCGGCGCGAGCTCGTGCGCACGCCGGGGCTCCAGCCTGAAGACCTGGGTGTCCTGGCCGAGTTGCTGCTGCGCGATCCTCGCCTGCCGTCGACCATGGAGGCGATCCGCGGGGATCTCCAGGCTCAAGGCTGGAAGATGGGCAAGGACCGCTACAACGCCATCGCGAAGCGGCTGACGACCGCTGGCCATCTCGCCCGCGTCAGCGTCTTCGACGGGAACACGGGACGTCCCACCTGGGTGACCCGGGTGTACCGGAACCCCGCCAACAACACGCAGTACGTCGACCTTGGCATCTCGGCATCACAGCAGGTCAGTGGCGAAACGCGGGTTTCCCGCGATCCTCAGACCCCCGCATCGCGGGAAACCCGCGTTTCGCCAGGTCAGAGCCGAAATGCGGAAAACCCGCAGTCCGGAGCCGAATCGCGGGAAACCCGCGATCTGGAAACCCGCGTTTCGCCAGGTCAGAACCGGAAAGTGGAAAACCCGCAGTCCGCCTCTCCCCCCCCACACCCCCCGGAGGAGGAGGAATCCTCCTCCCCCAACCCCCTCACTAGCCCCGCACAGTCGCTCCCATCACAGCGAGAGCAGCAGAACCAGCGCACGCCGGAGTTCACCGCCGAGCAGCTGCAAGACGCCGCCAGGTTCCTCGCGGGTATGCAGCGCTGGCAGGCTGGTGCGGCAACGGCCAGGAGGTGCGCGCCGCGTCTGCTGCGGGCGATGCGGGACCAGGGCTGGCCGCTGCTCGCCGACCTGGACGACGCCGGGCGGGCTCTGCTGGAGGCCGACGTTCTGAAGAACACCCAGGGCGCCACGTCGTGGGCGAAGTGCTTGCCGGGGTGGGTGGATGACCTGCGGTTGTACGCGATGGTCAAGCCGCGTGCGGCGGCTGTGGGCACGGGCGAGGGACCGGATGGGGCCGCGGTGCGCCTGGCCCTGGTCGCGGCGTGTACGGCGTGCGACCCGAACGGCTGGCTCCTCGATGACGACGACGATGCACCGATGCGCCGCTGCACCCACCAGGGCGTGACGGCTGGCGTGGCCGGGGAGGGGCAGCGATGACGACCACCGACACCGAGACACTGCTGGAGCAGGAGCCTGCCGCCGACAAGGACGGCGAGGCCTCCGTCCTGGGTGCCTGCATGCTGGCCACGCCCGCCTACGACCCCGTCGCGGACGCGGCCCGGGTCATCGAGGACGGTGACTGGTACCGGCCCGCGCACGAGACCGTGTGGGCGGCCATCACCCGCCTGCACGGGCAAGGCCAGCCCACCGGCCTGCCGATGGTGGTCGCCGAACTGGGCCGCACCGGGGACCTGGAGCGGATCGGCGGCCGGGTGGCCCTGTCCCGCATGGTCGAGGCCGCATGCTCGTCAGGCGAGGTGGAGCACTACGCCGCGCTTGTGCACGGATACGCCAAGGTCCGCGCCCTCCAGGCCGCCCTGGGGCGAGGCCTCCAGAGGGCCCGTCAGACCGCGCCGGACGCCGTGACCGACACCGTCCGCGCTGTCCAGACCGAGCTGGACTACCTCGCGGCGGGCGACCGGGAGGCCGACCGGCACTTCGGGCGCCTGGGGGCGGACCTGCACGCTCACCTGGAGAGCCTGGAGAGCCCTCAGCAGGCCGCTGCCGTCACCGGCCTGGTGGACTTGGACGAAGCGCTGATGATGCTCGCGGGCAACGTGATCGTGGTCGCGGGACGGCCCGGCATGGGCAAGTCCGCACTCACCCTCGGCGTGGCGATCGCCAACGCGAGCAGCGGCCGGCCGTCCCTCGTGCACTCCATGGAGATGGGCCGCCGCGAGGTCAACAACCGAATTTTGGCGGCCCGTTCGCGGGTTGGTCTGCGGCGCCTGCTCAAGGGCGGCGACGCCATCGAGGACGACGACTGGACCCGCCTGGCCCGCCACGTGCCCGACCTCAAGGCCCTGCCGGTGTGGATGGACTACAGCGCCCGCGTCTCCCCCAGCCGCGTACGCCACCGCATCCAGACCATCACCCGCGAGACCGGACAGCCGCCCCTGGTGATCGTGGACTACCTCCAGCTCATGGAGACCGACCAGCGCAGCTCCCGGCAGTCCCCGTACGAGCGCGTCAGCGAGATCAGTCGCGAACTGAAGATCGTCGCGGAGGAGACCGGAGCGGTCATCATCTGCTGCGCGCAGCTCAACCGGGGGGCGGAAAGCCGTGAGGGCAAGCGCCCCCAGGTGTCCGACCTGCGCGACTCAGGCCAGATCGAGCAGGACGCCAGCGCCATCATCCTGCTGCACCGCGAGGACGCCTACGACCCGTACAGCGCCCGCGCGGGAGAGGTCGACCTGATCCTCGGCAAGAACCGCAACGGATCCATCTGCACGGTCACCGTGGCGCACCAGCTGCACTACGGCCGCATCCGCGACATGGCAACCGTCAACGGAGACTGAGCGGCCCCGTAGACGGTGCTCAGCGCCCCGCACTGCACCGATCTCCCTCCGCCGGGCACCTCGCCCGCTCCGGGGCGGAGATCGGCCCCCACAGCGCCACACAGGCGATCAAGGAAGGAAGTCCCGATGGACCGGGACACGAACATCGGCAACGGCCGCGCCGCCATCGACGCCCTGCTGGCCGGAGCCCGCGACGAGCCCACGCTGCCGGACCCGGACGTTCGCCGCCGGCTGCGCGAGGCCGTCGGCCTGACGAAGGCTCAGGTGGCGCGCGCGGTCGGCGTGAGCGCGTCGACGCTCAGCGGATGGGAAGCCGGCCGCGACCCGAACGGCGGGAACCGTGAGCGCTACGCGTACTTCCTGGAGCAGGCACAGGCCAAGCTGGACAGCCGCCCGGACGCGGCCGGCACTGCGGCCGCCGCCGACTCCGGCCCGGCCGCCGCGACCGCGACCATCACCGACGGCGACGGCCAGGCCCAGGGCGACGACGTGCTTGCCGTGGCTCAGCCGTGCGTGCTGTGCGGGCAGCCCGCCCGCCACCAGGTCGAGGGATTCCCCCAGCACCTGGACCCCGCCGACTGCCACACCGCGCCCCCGCCCCCCGCGCCCCCGGCCGCGCCGACCCCGGCCCCCGCCCCGGCCCCGGCCCCGGTGCAGCGTGGCCGGACTCCGGGCGGCGGAGCGCGGCCGGACCAGCGTGGTGTGAAGGTCGTTGCGGCCGGGCGGCGGGTGAGGGCGGCGTCGGCTCCGGACCCGCTGGCGGGCCGGATCTCCTCGGCGGTCGCCACCGTCCTCGATGAGCACGGCGGGGACGTGGCGGTCGCCACCGAGGCCCTGGTGCGCCGGGCGATCCCGGACGCGATGGCGCTGCTGGACCAGTCGCGTCTCGGCGGCCGGTACGACGTCGTAGCGCACCCGTGGCTGCCCGATGTCCTGCGCAAGCAGTCCGCACGGGGCGCCGACCAGGTCTGGGAGGCCCGCCCGAAGTGGACCCGTCCCGAACTCCCGCCCGGCGCCCACGAGATCACCGCGCTCGACATCAACGGCGCCTACCTGTCCGCGCTCAAGACGCACCTGCCGCTGGGGCAGCTGGAGCACTCCGAGGGCGATCAGCACGACCGGCGCCGGGCCGGAATCCACCTGATCACCCCGCCCGACTGGGACCACGACGCCTACCTCCCCAACCCCATCGGCCAGCGTGACGAACCCGGCCCGCTGTGGGTCACGGAGCCGACCCTGCGCCTGCTCCTGCGGATCTCCGGCCCCAAGTACGGGCTGTGCGACCCGCCCGTCATCCACGAGTCCTGGACGTCCGGGGCGACCGAGGGCCTGCTGGAGAAGTTCCGCATCACGCTCAAGGACGCCCGCGACACGGCGATCGCCGACGGCGACGACGTCACGCTGGAGTACGTCAAGGCGATGTACTCCAAGTTCGTCTCGACCATGGGGGAGTCGAACTACAACCGGGAGCTCTACCGCACCGACTGGATGCACCTCATCCGCTCCCAGGCGTTCGCAAACCTGTGGTGGAAGGCCC
The DNA here is from genome assembly GCF_044767465.1 of Streptomyces sp. NPDC101237. NCBI lineage: Bacteria > Bacillati > Actinomycetota > Actinomycetes > Kitasatosporales > Streptomycetaceae > Streptomyces > Streptomyces sp. NPDC101237. Next base: position 69,946 of record NZ_JBIWNY010000035.1, read on the forward strand.
ACCGCGCCTACGACGAAGGCCTCATCGTGGTCCGCGCCATGGGCACCGACGAACTGCACGTCGCGGGTGACTGGCAAGCTGTCTTCCCCGAAGGGCGCGGCGTGACCGAGGTCAAGGTCAAGGACGTGTACACCGTCGGCGACGCCGACTCCCAGGAAGGGGCCTGACATGCCAGAGCGCAACCTCGACTTCGGCCGGTACGGCGCGCACGGCATCAAGGGCCATGAGGCCGTCGCCCGCCAGCTCGACGCGCTCGCCGGATACGTCGCCACCCCCATCACCGCCCGCCGCGGCCTGCTCGCCCGCCTGCACTACCTCACCCGCAGCGAGCGCGCCCGCACCGCCGCACGCGACGCCGGCCTCACCGCCACACCCCGCACCATCAAGGCCTGGCTCGCCGGAACCCGTTCACCCTCCCGCGCGAACCTCGCCGCGATCGAGCAGGCCTACCGCGCGGTCAGGCGTGAGAACGTCGCCCGCTACCTGCTCGCCCGCCTCAACCGCGACGGGCGCGGCACCCGCGTGGAGTTCCACCCGCTCAACCAGAGTCAGGTCCCCCAGCCCCACCAGCGGGCCGTGGAGTTCCGCACGCTGAACGTCCGGCGCTGGGACCGGATCGTCGCCGCATGGGCCGCCGACGATGACGACGCCCTCGACAACGCATGGGTCGACGACGCGGTCGTCGACCTCGGCTCCCAGTGGGGCCAGTACGAATACGTCACCAATATTGGATTCGCCGCGTAATCAGCCGCGCGAAGTCGCCGATCGGAAAAGTCGCCCTGCGACCGGAAATGAAAACACGGCCGCAGGGCGCACCGGGCAGATACAATTCCGGTCCGTCGACATAGGAGAGAGGCCATGACGGTGACCATTCGGGAGGCCGAAGAAGACGGCACGCTACTTTCGGGGCCGCTTCCGTACCTGCGAGTCGAAGCCGTTCTGCACTGCCTGACAATCGCCAAATACGAAACTCTCGCCGCGAAAATGCACCCCTACTGGGAGGCGGCCGGACTGGCGACGCCGCAGGAAATCCGAATTCCCCTCGGCCTGCTCTACGCGGTGAGGAAACAGCTCGGCAAATGGCGCGAGGCCGACCCGACCAATTCCCGGTACTGGGACGACTCGGACGACGCCGTCCTCACCGCGGCCTGGCGCGCCGGCCTGCCCGCACGACCCGCCGCTTAGCTGCTGCGGTCTCGGCGCAGGACCCGCCGCCGCCAGGACACCGCGGGCGGATCCAGGACACGCAGCAGCTCCGCACGGAAGGCCCTCAGGGCCTGCTGCCCCCTCTCGGTGTCCCGGTAGTTGGCAGTGACCGTCTCGAACACGGTGACCGCCGCATCGGCGAGCACCCGGTCCGGGTGCCTCGCCAGCGGTGCGACAGCAGCCCCAAGGCGCGTAAGCGGCGCAGTCAGCCCCGCCGCCGACGCGGTCTGCTCCCGGTCCCACTGGCTGATCACCGTGGACGCCTTGCCGAGTCCGACAAGGCCCCGGTTGACGCCCGGTTCTGAGCGGGCCACCTCCGCGATCCAATGGGCTGCCGCATGCATCATGATGACCAGTCGCGCCCGTCCGCTGGTCATCAGCTGGTCGTGCATGGTGCCCGCCGCATTCAGCGCGAGCACGGCCGCGTACAGCTCATCAGCCTGCGCCTGCAACGCCGCCTGATCAGCCGCCCGTTGCGCCCGCGCCTCCCGACGACGCGTCAGCCCCTCGGTCACCACCTGCGTCGAGAGTCCGACGACCAGGGCACCGCCGGCACCGAGCGCCGCCGTCACGAGATCATGGTTCATACCCCTCCGGACATCGCAGGAGACCGCGCAGTTCCCGGTGACGAGAACCGCTGCAAGCCGGTCCCCACACGGCCGCCCGGCGATACCGTGGTGACACACGCCCGCCCTGCCTGGAGGCTCCGATGACCGACCAGCCGGCCCCCGCCGACCAAGCCGTCCGAGAGCAGCTGGAGCCCGCGGCCGCCGACGCCGTCCGCGCCTATGCAGCCCAGACCCGTGAGCGCGCCGACCAGTTCGCCGCCGTCCTGGAAGACATCGCCACCAACGGCCTGCCCCCAGTAGAGGACTGCACCCCCTGGGAGGAGCTACGTGAGGCGCACCTCACCCGCCTCGCAGCCCAAAGGCCGGCCGTCGCCTGATGACACCAGGACACGGGCCCCGCCGCGCCCGGATCGCCTTCTCCGACTCCGCCGCCAAGCAACTGGAGAACATCACCAGCGAAGCGGACATCCACGCCCTGGACCGCGCCCTGGTCGTCATCTCCGTCGACCCCGACGTCGGCCAGGCGCTGCCCGGCGACACCACAGGCCCCCAGCTCCGCCAGTACACCGACGACGTCGAAGCCGTCCGCATCCTGTACTTCGTCACCGCCTTGCGCACCGTGGTCGTCGTCGCCTACATCGAGGTCTGATCCCTAGCTGGATGAAGATGGTGCGCTGCTACGCGCAGTCCCCTTTGCCGTCCTGCTCGTGACCGATACCGCCGCGGCGGCGCCTTGCCGGGTGATTCTTCTTGCCGTGTTCACCGTCGTAGCGGTCCGTCCCGGGCCGAGACAAGGATCCCCGCGGGCGCGGGGAACAGGCCATGACCGCGACGTCCACCGCGCTCGGCCCGGGACCATCCCCGCGGGCGCGGGGAGCAGTCGAAGGTTCCCTCGAACTCGACCTGCACCACGGGACCATCCCTGTGGGCGCGGGGAGGAGGCGGCCCTCTTCACACGCCGCGTCACGTGGGAGGGGCCATCCCCGCGTGCGCGGGGAGCAGTCCTGCGCGTCCTCGTCGAGGACAGCGACGGTGGGACCATCCCCGCGGGCGCGTGGAGCAGCAGGGGCAGGGCAGGCGGAAGCCGGGGCTGCCGGGACCATCCCCACGAGCGCAGGGAGCAGCCGTCGTTCCTGAAAAGGCAGCCTGGGTGATGGGACCATCCCTGCGGGCGCGGGGAGCAGCCGACGTTCCGCAGCTCCGCGAACTGCATGTCGGGACCATCCCCGCGACTGCGGGGAGCAGTTGCCGGCGCCCTGACCGATGAGCCGGGTCTCGGGAGCATCCCCGCAGGCGCGGGGAGCACCACCGAGTCGCCTCAGCAACGCAGAGCCGGCGGGGACCATCCCTGCGGGCGCGGGGAGCAGGGGTGAGCCATGTCGGACTCGCAGCGGCTGCGGGGACCATCCCCGCGGGCGCGGGGGAGCAGTTTCTTTGACAACCCCCACGCCAGGTCAGCGCAGGCCTATCCCTGCGGGCGCGGCAGCCGATGGCCGCGTTGAACTGGTCCATCGACATGGGGCCATCCCCGCGGTCACGGAGAGCAGGACGCGATGACGTACCCGTGATCGTCGGTGTGGAGACCATCCCCGCGGGCGCGGGGAGCAGTGGAAGCTGTACGTCCTGAACCGGTTCGGCGGGGGACCATCCCCGCGGGCGCGGGCAGCAGACGGACTACCAGTTCGGCAACGACAAGACGACGGGACCATCCCCGCGGGCGCGGGGAGCGGACGACCCGGTCCTTGAACGCCCAGCCGGTCTGGGGACCATCCCCGCGGGCGCGGGGAGCAGTTGAACAGCGGGACCGACGTCTTCCAGAGCAGGGGGCCATCCTCGCGGGCGCAGTGAGCAGGAGGCGCCGGCCTTGGCAGGCCCGGCGTGGAGGGGACCATCCCCGCGGGCGCGGGAAGCAGGTGACGTCGACGACCTGTGTGGACGGGGCGACGGGACCATCCCCGCATGCGCGGGGAGCAACCGGTCGCCGAGCCTGACTTGCCCTGGACCTGGGGCCCATCCCTGCGGGTGCGTGGAGCAGTTCGAGCCGTACCGCCAGGCGATCTCGCCGAAGGGACCATCCCCGCTGGCACGGGGAGCAGAAGGTCACCCAGCTCGTCTCCGATTTCGGAACGGGACCATCCCCGCGGGCGCGGGGAGCAGGGGTCACCTTCGCCGACGATTGCCGTCGGTCGGGGACCATCCCTGTGGGCTCGGGGAGCGCTGAGACGTCCGGGCCGAAGACGGCGGCGGAGTCGGACGATCCCCACGGGCACGGGGAGCGGTACCGCACTGCACTGCTCGCCGTCCTGGGGACTATCCCCGCGGGCGCGGGGAGCAATGCCGGTCGAGGCCTCCGAATCGCATGACCTCGGGACCATCCCCCCCGGGCGCGGGGAGCAGGGCGTCACCATCACGCAGTCCGCCGAGGACCAGGGACCATCCCCGAGGGCGCGGGGAGCAGCCCGACAACACCGTGAACGACCTGAGCTATAAGGGACCATCCCCGCAGGCGCGGGGAGCACTCGGCCTCGGTCCACAGCCACGGCTCGGACGCGGGACCATCCCGGCGTCCGCGGGGAGCACGTTAGCTTCGTGAGCACGGCCGCCACGACCTTGGGACCATCCCCGCGGGCACGGGGAGCACTCCACGTCGCCCAGCGTCGTACGGAGGAAGAGGGGACCATTCCCGGGGGGCGCGGGGAGCACATCATGCTGTCCAAGCCGGAGCGCTGCACGTCGGGACCATCCCCGCAGGTGCGAGGAGCACATCAGGCGCAGCACCTCCTCGGACGCCGCGGTGGGACCATCCCCGCGGCGCGGGGGGGGGGGCCCCCCCGGGGGGGGGGGGGGGGGCCCCCCCCGGGCCCACCCCCGGGGGCCGGGGGGGAACAAACCCCCCGGGCGGGGCCGGAGGCACAGGGGTTACAGCCCGGC
>NZ_JBIWNY010000036.1:0-73846 GCF_044767465.1 Streptomyces sp. NPDC101237
TGGGGGGTGTGCGGGGGGGGGGTGGCTCCGGCCTCCTGGAGTCGGCCGGCGCCGCCGCCCCCGGGGCCGCCGGCCCCCTGCTGGGCGCCGGCGGCCGCGGCGACGGCGGTACGCAAGGGACGACGGGTGGGCACGCTGCTCCTGGGCGGTTGGGGGATTTGCGGGGACCGAGGCCCCGTACACCTTATTCGCAGATTCGTATGGAAGTCCTTTTTGTGACCGGGCGGCCGGTGCAGGGGAGAGGCTACTCGGCCAGCTCCTCCAGCAACCGCGCGGTCGACAGCCCGGCGCGCAGGTAGGCGACGAACAGCTCGTTGTGCAGGGCCCAGGGCGAACGCCGGTCCCGGACCAGCCCTATCGCCTCCTCGGCCGTGCGCCCCCGGTGCACCAGCGCCTGGGCGACCACCAGCCCCGACCGGTTGTACCCGCTGTAGCAGCGCACCAGCACCGACCGCCCCGCGTCCAGGGCCTCACTGGCCGCCGTGGCGAGCCGCATCACACCCGCCAGCTGGGTCCCGTCCAGCGGCCCGTCGGGAATCGGCCACACCTGGTGCTCCACCCCGGCGTCCGGACCGTGCCCGGGCAGCCGCAGCAGACTCTGCACCAGATCGAACTCGTCCCGTACGACGACGGGCTCCGGCTCCCCGCCGGGCCCCCGGAACTCGTGACCGCCCATCCACAGCCCCGGCAGTACTTCGCTCCACGGGCTGTCCGGGACCGGGACGTCGTACCGCCCACCGCGTGACCGCACCGGCGCCTCCCCGCTCCGCGCGCCAACCCCTCGTCAAAGGTAGCGGGGTTCTTGCCCGCGGAGCACCCCGCCTGTTCCCATGGTCGAGGGGTGATGTCGCAATGAGCGGACTGCGCGTCGTGCCGACCTGGCGCCACGGCCGGGAGCGGCTGTACGTCTGCCGCCCGGACGGACGGAACGTCGCCTGGTACGACCGGGAGGCGGGCCGGGTCAACCTGCTCAGCGAGGACCGCCGGGACGACGTGCTCGAAACCCTGCGGCCGTTCCTGACCGGCCCGGTCACGGTCGGCCCGCCCTCCGTGCCGACGCCCGCCGAACTCGCGCGCCTGAGCCTGCACCCCGACGACGACCTCGCGCCCAACCGCCCCGGCGAGGCGCTGCTGATCGCCCTCGACCGGGACCCCGGTCCGGCCCACCGGCTGCGCCCCGACCCGCGCCGCCGCGCCCTGGCCGCCGAGCAGACCGTCGGCGACGCCCTCGACCGACTGGACGGCGTCGGCTGGCACGTCCTGCACTCCGTCCCGCTGCCCGGCGGCGACCGCCTGCACCACCTGCTGATCGGCCCCGGCGGCCTCTTCTGCGTGCACGCGCTCCACGCCCGCAGGCAGCGGGTCCTGATCGCCGACCCGATGGTCACGCTGGGCCGCCGCGATCCCCGGCCGCTGCTGCGCGTCCTGCGGACGGCCGCCGACCGGGCCTCGTACGCGCTGACGGCCGAGGTCCGTCCGGTGCTGGCGCTGACCGACCCGGCGGACGTCAGGTTCACGGCCCCGCCCCGCGAGGTCCGCGTCCTCCGCGACCACGACCTCCAGGACCTGTCCCGGCTGGGCGGGGTCCTGAAGCCGACGGACGTCGAGGCCCTGCACGCGATGGCCCGGGACCGGAACACGTGGGCCAGGCTGTGAACACCGGCCCGCCCCTCTTCGGCGGGGCCTCGTCCTCACGGCAGTGAGGCCGCGCGCTCCGGATCCAGCAGCGGCGCCAGCAGGTCGCCGTGACGCTCGACGCGGGCCGCGATGTCCCCGGCCCGGAACACGAGGTCCGCCGCGCGCCGGCACCCTGCGACCTCCTCCCAGGTCACGGGCGTGGAGACGGCCGGTTCCCGGCGCGCCCGCGCGGTGTACGGCGTCGCCGTCGTCTTGCGCCCCGCGTTCTGGCTCCAGTCCACGAACACCTTCCCCGGCCGCAGACTCCGCGTCATCCGGTGCACCACCAGCTCCGGCAGCGCCCGTTCCGCGGCCACGGCCAGCTCCTTGGCGTACTCGCTGACCCGCTCGCTCGACGCCCCCCGCACCCCCGCCAGCAGATGCAGCCCCTTCGACCCGGCCGTCTTCGCGTACGCCTCGATCCCGTCCGCGGCCAGCCGGTCCCGCAGCCACAGCGCGACCTCGCAGCACTCCACCACCGTCGCCGGCGCCCCGGGATCCAGATCGAGGACGATCCGGTCCGCCTCCTCCGGCGCGTCCGCCCGCCACTGGTGCGTATGGAACTCGGCGACCAGGTTCGCCGCCCACATCAGGCTCGCCAGGTCCTGCACCAGCACCATCCGGGCCGCCCCGTCCGACCGCCGGACCTCGGCGGTCGTGACCCACTCGGGCGTACCCGGCGGCACGTTCTTCGTGAAGAAGACCTGACCGTCCGGCCCGTCCGGATAGCGCAGGAAGGACACCGGCCGGCCGCGCAGATGCGGCAGCATGACGTCGGCGACCGTCGCGTAGTAGTGCAGCAGCTCGCCCTTGGTGAACCCGGTCGCGGGATACAGCACCTTCTCCAGATTGCTGAGCGCGACCTTCCGCCCGTCCACCTCTGTGATCGGCGTCATACGATGACAATCTCATACATATCGCTCACGTAGGCGAAGGTCCTCGGACGAGCGAAGGTCCCGTACGGCCGCCGGACGGAAGGAACCCGCAGGTGCGATCCATTTGGAACGGCGCGATCTCCTTCGGGCTCGTCAGCATCCCGATCAAGCTGGTGAACGCCACGGAGAGCCACTCGATCTCCTTCCGGCAGGTCCACTCCGAGGACAACGGCCGGATCCGGTACCGGAAGTTCTGCGAGCTGGAGGACCGCGAGGTCACCCAGTCCGAGATCGGCAAGGGGTACGAGGACGCCGACGGCACGATCATCCCGATCACCGACGACGACCTGTCCCACCTGCCCATCCCCACCGCCCGCACGATCGAGATCGTGGCCTTCGTCCCGGCCGACCGGATCGACCCGCTCCAGATGGACGCGGCCTACTACCTCGCGGCGAGCGGCGCGCCGGCAGCCAAGCCCTACACTCTGCTGCGCGAGGCCCTCAAGCGCAGCCACAAGGTGGCCATCGCGAAGTACGCGCTGCGCGGCCGGGAGCGGCTCGGCATGCTCCGGGTGGTCGGCGACGCCATCGCCATGCACGGCCTGCTCTGGCCGGACGAGGTCCGCGCCCCGGAGGGCGTCGCCCCCGACGTCGACGTCACCGTCCGCGACAAGGAGCTGGACCTCGCGGACGCCCTGATGGACACCCTCGGCGAGGTCGACCTGGCGGACCTGCACGACGAGTACCGGACGGCCCTGGAGGAGGTCATCGCCGCGAAGGCGGCCGGCGAGGCCCCGCCGGAGACCCCCGAACCCGCGAGGGGCGGCAAGGTCCTGGACCTGATGGCGGCCCTGGAGAAGAGCGTCCGCGCGGCGAAGGAGTCCCGGGGCGAGGACGCCGAGGTCACACCGATGCCGCGGCGGGCTGCCGCCAAGAAGACGGCGACGGCGAAGAAGGCACCGGCGAAGAAGACGGCGGCCAAGAAGACCGCGGCGGCCGGAAAGACGGGCGCGACGCGGAAGACGGCCGCGAAGAAGACGGCGGAGACCACCAAGGGGGCCGCGAAGAAGACGACCGCGCGCAAGACCGCGCCCCGCAAACGCACGGCGTGACGCGTTCGTCGCGTGACACGCGCCCGCTGGGTGACACGTCCGTCAACTGACACGTCCGCGCGGCCGCCGCAGGGAGCAGGCACAAGGAGCAGGCACAGGGAGCAGGCGCAGGGAGTCGACCGGAGCCGCCGCCGTCCCCGCGGGCTTCGGCCTACTGGGCGGCCCAGAGGCCGCGGACGTGTCCGATGTGGCGGGTCATGACCTCGCGTACCGCCTCCTCGTCGCGGGCCACGAGCGCGTCCAGCAGTTCCAGGTGCTCCTCGGCGGAGGCCAGCAGGCGGCCCGCCTCCAGCAGCGCGGTGAGGCCGTACAGCCGGGAGCGCCCCCGCAGGTCCCCGACCACCTCGACGAGGTGGGCGTTGCCCGCGAGCGCCAGCAGGCCGAGGTGGAAGCGGGTGTCGGCGTCGACGTAGCCGACCAGGTCACCGGCGACGGCCGCCTGGACGATCTCCCGGGCGGCCGGGCGCAGCGCCTCCAGCGAGACCGGGTCGGCGGTCCTGGCCAGCTCCGCCACGGTCGGGATCTCGACGAGCGCGCGGACGTGGGTGTACTCGTCCAGCTGCTTCTCGGAGACGTCCGTGACCCGGAACCCCTTGTTCGGGACGGTGTCGACCAGGCCCTCCTTGACCAGGTCCAGCATGGCCTCGCGCACCGGCGTCGCCGAGACGCCGAAGCGGGCGGCGAGCGTCGGCGCGGAGTACACCTCGCCGGGCCGCAGCTCACCGGCGATCAGCGCGGCCCGCAGGGCGTCGGCGACCCGCTCCCGGTAGCTGCTCTTCTTGCCGCCGAGGGTCGGCAGCGCCGGTACGGCGGCGGACGAGCGGCGCGGGGCGGCGGGCATGGGGGTCTCCTCGTACGGCACGGGCGGCCTCCTCGGACGCCGCGTGCGGCGGGTCCGCGGCGCGGGAGAGCGCACGGGCGACTTCTCGGCGCTCTGTGCAATGTCACGCACCACCAGTATCCCCCGCGCGAGCACCCGTCCGGACCGCACCGCCGGGCCTGTCCCGCCCACCCCGGTTCCCGGCCACGCCCCGCTCCCCGTCCCCTTTCGCGGTGCGAACCGGGTTCAGAGGACGAAGCCGGTCGGGAACGGGTCGGTCGGGTCGAGCAGGTACTGGGCGGTGCCGGTGATCCACGCGCGCCCGGTGAAGCTCGGCAGGACGGCGGGGCGGCCGGCGACCTCCGTGGTGCCGAGGAGCCGGCCGGTGAACCGGGTCCCGATGAAGGACTCGTTCACGAACTCGGTGTGGAGGGGGAGTTCGCCGCGCGCGTGCAGCTGGGCCATGCGCGCACTCGTACCGGTGCCGCACGGGGAGCGGTCGAACCAGCCGGGATGGATGGCCATCGCGTGCCGGGAGTGCCGGGCGGTGGCGCCGGGCGCGACGAGATGGACGTGGTGGCAGCCGCGGATGGACGGGTCCTCCGGATGGACCGGCTCCTCCTTCGCGTTGATCGCCTCCATCAGGGAGAGGCCGGCCCGGAGGATGTCCTCCTTGCGGGACCGGTCGAAGGGCAGGCCGAACGCGTCCAGCGGCAGGATGGCGTAGAAGTTGCCGCCGTACGCCAGGTCGTACGTCACCGTCCGCCCGTCGGTGAGGGTGATCTCGCGGTCGAGGTCCACGGCGAAGGACGGCACGTTGGCGAGGGTGACGTGCCGGGCCGCACCGTTCTCCACCGCCACCTCGGCGACGACGAGACCCGCCGGGGTGTCCAGCCGGATCGTGGTGACCGGTTCGACGATCTCGACCATGCCGGTCTCCACCAGCACGGTGGCCACGCCGATCGTGCCGTGCCCGCACATCGGCAGATAGCCGGAGACCTCGATGTAGACGACTCCCCAGTCGCAGTCCGGCCGGGTCGGCGGCTGCAGCACCGCGCCGCTCATCGCCGCGTGCCCGCGCGGCTCGTTCATCAGCAACTGCTTGATTTCGTCGCGGTGTTCACGGAAGTAGAGCCGCCTCTCGTTCATGGTCGCGCCGGGCAGCGTGCCGATCCCGCCGGTGATCACGCGGGTGGGCATGCCCTCGGTGTGCGAGTCGACGGCGTGCAGGACGAGTGTGCTGCGCATGACGATGCTCCTGGTGGGTCGGCCTGGTCGGCCGGATCGGCGTGGTCGCGTGGTCTGCCGGGTCGGTCGGTCACGCGAGCCCGGCGGCCACGGCCCGTTCGGTGGCGGCGCGGACGGCGGCCTCCTGCCCGGGCAGCAGCGGCACCCGCGGTGGCCGGACGGGGCCGCCCCATCGCCCGACGATGTCCATCGACGCCTTGATGGCCTGCACGAACTCCACCCGGGAGTCCCAGCGCAGCAGCGGGTGCAGCTGCTCGTACAGCTTCTTGGCGGTCGCGAGGTCGCCGTCGACCGCCGCCCGGTACAACGCGACGCACGCACGCGGCAACGCGTTGGGGTAGCCGGCCACCCAGCCCTTGGCCCCGGCGATCGCCAGCTCCAGGAGGACGTCGTCGGCGCCGATCAACAGGTCCAGATCCGGTGCGAGTTCGGCGATGCGGTAGGCGCGGCGGACGTCGCCGGAGAACTCCTTGACGGCGTGGACGTACCCCTCGCCGTGCAGCCGGGCGAGCAACTCCGGCACCAGGTCGACCTTGGTGTCGACGGGGTTGTTGTACGCGACGACCGGGACGCCCGCCTGCGCGACCTCGGCGTAGTGGGCGAGCACCGAACGCTCGTCGGCGCGGTAGGCGTTGGGCGGCAGCAGCATGACGGCCGCGCAGCCGGCGTCACGGGCCTGCGCGGCCCAGCGGCGGGCCTCGGCCGAGCCGTAGGCCGCGACACCGGGCATCACCCGCTCCCCGCCGACGGCGGCCACGGCCGTCTCCACGACCCGGGTGCGCTCCTCGGCGGTGAGCGTCTGGTACTCGCCGAGCGAGCCGTTCGGTACGACGCCGTCGCAGCCGTTCGCCACCAGCCAGGCGCAGTGCTCGGCGTACCGGTCGTGGTCCACGGACAGGTCGGCGCGGAGGGGGAGGGCGGTGGCGACGAGGACGCCGTGCCAGGGCCGGGTGCCGGTGTGCTGCGGGGCGGTCATCGGGGGTTCCTTTTCTTCGTCGAGGCGGATCGAGGGTGGATGCGGTGGACGCCGTGGATGCGGTGTGACATTGCATGGGCGGCCGGGATGCGGAGGGGGCGGGTTCGGGGGTGCGGGCGGGGGGTGCGGGCGGGGTCGGGGTCGGGGTGAGATCGCGGTGGAGTCGGGGTGGGATCGCGGTGGAGTCGGGGTGGGGTCCGCTCCGGGGTTGTCCCGCGTCCCGCGTCCCCCATCCCGCATCCGTTGGTCGTGCGCGGCGCGGGCGACGGGACGACGCGGAAGGGCAGGACGGCGGGACGCCGGGGGACGGCGGGGGACGGCGGGGGACGGCGCGGCCTCAACCGTCGTAGTCCGGGTCCCGGCCTCCGGCGGCGGGAGGTTCGGGGACGGCGGAGGCGGCGGAGGCCGACGGGACGGCCGGGGGCGGCGCGGCCTCAACCGTCGTCGTCCGGGTCCCGGCTTCCGCCGGCGGGAGGTTCGGGGACGGCGGGGGCGGGAGGTTCCCCGGTGGCGGCCAGCACCCCGAGAGGCACCGGTCTGGCGAACGGCCGTCGGAAGGGCGTGGGTTCGCACCCGGCGAGCCCGGCGACCGCGGGCCCGCACACCCGCCCCTGACACCAGCCCATCCCGGCCCGCGTCAGCAGCTTCACCGTCCGCACGTCACCGGCGCCGAGTTCTCCGACCGCCTCCCGGACCGCGCCCGCGGTCACCTCCTCGCACCGGCAGACCACGGTGTCGTCGGTGACCAGTTCGGTCCAGTGCGCGGGCGGGCGGCAGACGGTGTCGAGCGCGGCGAAGAACTCCCGTGACCGGTCCCGGCTCCGCGCGGCCGCGGCCCAGGCCCGCGGATCCGGTTCGGCGCCGCGCAGCCGGGCCGCGGCCGACCGGCCTGCCACATGGCCCTCGGCGAGCGAGAGGGCGGCGCCGCCGATGCCGGTGGTCTCGCCCGCCGCCCAGACACCGGGCACGTCGGTGCGCTGCTCGCCGTCGACACGGACCGCCGTACCGTCGAGGGCGCAGCCCAGCGTCTCGGCGAGGTCCGTGTGCGGGAGCATGCCGTGGCCGACGGCCAGGGTGTCGCAGGCGATCCGGCGCCCGGTACCGGGCCTGACCCGCCCGGCGCCGTCCAGAGCGGCCACGGTGACCGCCTCCACCCGCTCGGTGCCGTGCGCCTCGACGACGGTGTGCCGGACGAGCGTGCGCACCCGGTGCCGCAGCAACCCGGCGCCGTACCGCGCGGCCTCGGCGACCTTGCCGGGCCGGACGGCCAGCGCGCGCGCCTGGCGCAGCGCCCTTCCCGGAGCGGCCGACTCGACCAGCGCGGCCACCTCGACGCCGGCCGCGGCTAGGCCGGTCGCGACGGGCAGCAGCAACGGGCCGGTGCCGGCCACGACGGCGGTGCGTCCGGCCACCACCAGGGAGCCCTTGAGCATGGCCTGCGCGCCGCCCGCGGTGACGACTCCGGGGAGGGTCCAGCCAGGGAAGGGCAGCACCCGCTCGTAGCCGCCGGTGGCCAGCAGGACGCCGTCGGCGCGCACGGAGACGCCCTCCTCCTGGGCCGGCCCGAGCAGCGCGTGCACGGCGAAACCGTCGTCCAGCCGTTCCACCAGCCAGACATGATGATCCATCAGGTGTGCCACGGTTCCGGCCCGTACCTGAGCCCGCAGGGCGTCCCGGAGCCGTACCCAGGTCCGCCACCGGTGGTGCAGCGCCTGCGGCCGCCGGGCGCGCAACTCGCCGGCGGGCCGCCGGTAGAACTGGCCGCCGGCCTCCGTCGCCGCGTCGACGAGCGTGACCCGGATCCCGTCGCGGGCGGCGGCGATCGCGGCGGCGAGCCCGGCCGGGCCGGCGCCGATCACGGCCAGCCGTGGCCGGTCAGCCGCCATGGCCCGTGCCCTCCTGGGTGCGGATCGCGTCCCCGGGCCGCAGGGGCACCAGGCAAGCCCGCTGGTTCGGCCGGTCGTTGAGGGTCACCAGGCAGTCGAAGCAGACACCGATGCCGCAGAAGACACCGCGGGGGCGCCCCTCGCCGCGGGTGGTGCGCCAGGAGGTGACCCCGGCCGCCCAGAGCGCGGCGGCGACGGTCTGGCCGGGCCAGGCCGAGATCTCACGCCCGTCTAGGGTGACCGTGAACGCCGGGCCCGGCTGGGCGTCGGCGAGTTCCAGGGGTGATCGCACGCGGTCTCCTCTAGTCGGCTGGTCGGGGTCCTGGTGCGGCACGGCGGCCGGTGTCGTCGGAGGCGAAGCGGTCCGGACGGAAGGCCGCGAACTCCCGCTCCTCGTAAGGGTCCTTGCGGGTCAGCGCCGTGACGATCAGGTGGCCCGTGCCGGTGGCGAGTCCGATGCCGGCGCCCTCGTGGCCGCAGGCGTGGTGCAGGCCGGGAACGCGCGGGTCGGGGCCGATGGCGGGCAGATGGTCCGGCAGGTACGGGCGGAAGCCGAGGTAGGCGCGGGTGGCACGGACGTCCGCGAGGAACGGGAACAGCCGTGTCGCGCCCGCCGCCAGCGCCCGTACGACCGGCAGGGAGAACGTCCGGTCGAATCCGGTCCGTTCGCGGCTCGCGCCGATCAGCACCGGGCCCGCGGCCGTGCCCTCCACGACCGGCGAGGTCTGCAGGGCGGCCGAGTCGCTGGCCACGTCGGCCACGTAGTCGGCGGCGTACACCTTGTGGCGGATCAGGCGCGGCAGCGGCTCGGTGACGAGGACGAAGCCCCGGCGCGGGAGGACCGGAAGGCGGGTGCCGGCCAGCGCGGCGATGGCGGCACCCCAGGTGCCGGCCGCGTTGACGACCGCGGGCGCGTCGATGTCGCCCCGGTCGGTACGGACTCCCCGCACCGCGCCGTCCGCGGCGCGCGGAACGGCGGTCACCGTACGGCCGGTGAGGACCCGGGCACCCGAGGCGCGCAGCAGCCGGGCGGCGGCCAGGGCGGGCATCACCTGGGCGTCCTGCGGATAGTGCACGCCGCCGGGCAGACCGGGGGCGAGCCGGGGTTCGAGGCCGTACAGCTCGTCGGCGCGGACGGGGGTGGCGAGGACGCCGGAGGCGCGCTGCGCGTCGGCGAACCGTTCGAGTCCGGCGAGCCCGTCCGCCGTGGAGGCGACGACCAGCCCGCCCTTGGCCTCGTACTCGACGGCCGTCCCGAACTCCTCGGCCAGTTCGGCCCACAGCCGCCCGGACAGCAGGGCGAGATCCAGCTCCGGCCCGGGCGCCTTGTCGGAGACGAGGAGGTTCCCCTCGCCGGCTCCGGTGGTCCCGCCGGCCACCGGTCCGCGGTCCACGACCACCACGTCGAGACCGGCCCGTGCCGCGTACAGAGCACAGGCGGCCCCCACCATCCCGGCGCCGACGACCACGACATCGCAGGTCAGTCGCTTGCTCACGTCAGTACTATGTCACATACCCCACTCCTGGGGAATGGCGCCGGACGCATGGGACGACGACGCCGGCCGTCGCGGCGGCCCCGGGCGCGGACGGGAGGCGATCCCCTCGGAAAGTGCGAAAGTGCTCCATGAAGTCGAGGCGATGCCTGCGACAGGCGCTCCAGGAAGTACGGCCGCGGATCTCACGTTCCACGGGCCGCACGCGTCTACCGGTCAGAAGTCGTCAGACGCCAGACGACGGGGGACAGGAGAAGGGAGACGCGCCATGAGCGGCACGCGACACCTCGTGATCGAGACCCGCCTCGGGCCGATCACGCTCGTCGCCAAGGGCGGGACGATCACCGGCGTGTACTTCAGGCGGCACGCCCGCCGCCCCGCCCGGGAGACGCTCGGCCCCGAGGTGACCGACGCGACGGACCCGCTGCTGAAGGAGGCGGCCCGTCAGCTGGGCGACTACCTGGCGGGACAGCGCAGGCGGTTCGACCTGCCGCTCGCCGCCGAGGGCGACTCGTTCCAGCTCGCGGTGTGGGAGATCGTGAAGAGCGTCCAGCGCGGCGACACGACCACCTACGGCCGTATCGCCGAGCAGCTCGGCGACCGCGCCCTCGCGCAACGCGTCGGACAGGCCGTGGGCGCGAACCCGCTGTGCATCCTCGTACCGTGCCACCGCGTCGTCGGCGCCGACGGATCCCTCACCGGATACGCGGGCGGGCTGGAGCACAAGCGGGCGCTGCTGGAACTCGAAGAGCCGTCGGCGGCAGGCGCCGGACGACTGTTCTGACCGGAGACCGCGCGCCCGCCACCACCCGCACGTCTTCAATGGGATGGACATGAAAGAACCGTTCGAGAAGGTGGTCGCGCGCCACGGGGCGACCGTGCTGCGCGTCTGCCGGGTCGTCCTAGGCCCGCACGACGCGGACGACGCGTGGTCGGAGACCTTCCTCTCCGCGCTGCGCGCCTATCCCGGCCTGCCGGAGACGGCGAACGTCGAGGCCTGGCTCGTGACGATCGCTCACCGCAAGGCGATCGACGTGCTGCGCGCCGGAAAGAGGAACCCGCTGCCGGTCGACGAGGTCCCGGAGGAGCCGACCGGACAGGGCATCCCGGACGCCGCGGACGCCGACCTGTGGACCGCGGTGAAGGGGCTCCCGGCCAAACAGCGCCAGGCCGTCGCCTACCGCTACGTGGCGGGACTCGCGTACGCCGAGATCGCGGAGATCCTCGGCGGCACCACCGACGCGGCCCGCAGAGCCGCCGCGGACGGCCTCGGGAATCTCAGGAAGAACTATCCGGCCGCGATCACGAAAGGAGCGTCATCATGAACGCCGTTCACGCCGCCGACGGCCGTAGCCCTGAGGACGTCACCCGTCCCGAGGACGTCACCCGTCCCGAGGACGTCACCCGCCCCGAAGGAGCCGTCCGTACTGTCGGCGACCACGAGGACATGACCACACTGCTGTCGACGCCCGTGGACGACGACACCCTCGGCCGCCTCCACCGCCGTCTGGAGCGGGCGGCCGAGCGCGCCGACCTCGTGGACGTCGCCTACACCACCGTCGACTCGCCGGTCGGCACGCTGCTGCTGGCCGCCACCCCGCGGGGCCTGGTCCGCGTGGCGTACGCCAGGGAGGACCACGACCGGGTCCTGGAGACCCTCGGCCAGAAGCTCAGCCCGCGCATCCTGCGCGTCCCCGGCCGCCTGGACCGGGCGGCACGTGAGATCGACGAGTACTTCGGCGGCCACCGCCAGACGTTCGACCTGACGCTGGACCTGTCCCTGTCCCGCGGCTTCCGCCGCCTCGTACAGACCCGCCTGCCCGAGATCGGATACGGCCAGACCCGCAGCTACCGGGACATGGCCGAGCTGGTCGGCAACCCCAAGGCGGTGCGCGCGGTCGGCACCGCCTGCGCGACCAACCCGCTGCCGATCGTCGTCCCGTGCCACCGCGTCCTGCGCACCGACGGCACACCCGGCGGTTACATCGGCGGACTCGAGGCCAAGACCGCGCTGCTGAACCTGGAGGCGACGGCATGAACACCGGGAAGACGCCCGCGACAAGCAGCACGGACCGCTGGTACGACCGGGTCGAGTCCGCCGACTGGAAGGCGATCACCGCGGAGGTCGACGAGTACGGCGGCGCCCTGCTGCCACCACTCCTGACCCCGGAGGAGACCGTGGAACTCCGGAGCCTGTACGAGCAGGACGGCCCGTTCCGCAGCACGGTCGACATGGCCCGCCACCGCTTCGGCGAGGGCCGGTACCGCTACTTCGACACGCCGTACCCGGAACCGGTCGAACGCCTCAAGCAGGCCCTGTACCCACGGCTGCTGCCCATCGCCCGCGACTGGTGGACCAGGCTCGGCAGGCCCGCGCCGTGGCCCGACACACTCGACGAGTGGCTGCGGATGTGCCACGACGCCGGCCAGACCAAGCCCTCGGCGATTCTGCTCCACTACGGCGAGAAGGACTGGAACGCCCTGCACCGCGACCTGTACGGCGACCTCGTGTTCCCGCTTCAGGTCGTGATCAACCTCAACGAGCCCGGAGTGGATCACACGGGCGGCGAGTTCCTGCTGCTGGAACAGCGCCCGCGCGCCCAGTCCCGGGGCACCGCCACCCTGCTGCCGCACGGCCACGGCTACCTCTTCACCACCCGCGACCGGCCCGTCAGGTCCACCCGCGGATGGTCCGCCGCACCGGTCCGGCACGGCGTCTCCGCCATCCGCTCCGGCGTACGCCACACCCTCGCCCTCGTCTTCCACGACGCCGCATGACCGCCACGGGCCGCGTCTGCTCGGCTCTGCCTGGGACGAGGGTGGACGGGATGGGAGCCCACCACGCCCGCCACGATGTGCCCGCGGCCGGGAACCGCGCCCCCTCCCACCCGGTGCCGGCCGACCCCCCGCCGGAAGCATCGTCCCTGACCCGGGCCGCAGATGTCGGGTGCTAGCCGTATGGCCTCCGGCCCTGTCCATGTATGGGCGGGCGTCGGCGCAGTGGGGCGGAGCGGGCCGACGGCAGGAGCGGCGCCCCGAGCGCAGCCGAGTGCTTGACGTTGTGGCTGCACCTGGTGCTTGACACCGCTTGCCTGGGCCTGGCTGTGCGCGTCTGACAGGCGGGTGCAGGGAGGGCCGGGCCGTGCTGGTGGAGTTGAGCGGGGTCGAGCAGCGGTATCACGCGGTGATGGAGGTCGCCGCGGGGGTTCCGGTCATGGGGGTCGCGGTGCGTTACGGGGGTCTCGCGGAACGATGCGACGTCTCGAATGCCGGGCGGCTATGCCCCGAACGTCGTCCATTGCCCTTCGGAGACCACCTCCACGGAGCCGTCGACGACCTTGATGGCCGTCTGTTCGTCGATGGCGTAGGCCGGGACGCCGATGTCGGCGGCCCACCGCTCCGCGTCAGCCAGGGTGTTCCGCGGGAAAGCGTCCAGGTGCGGGAAGATCGAGAAGTCGACGACTCCCAGGGTGCGGTCGTCCGGTGCGGACGGCCACTCGACGAAGTGCGCTCCGATCCGGGGCGTCATCACCATGCTTCCGGCACTCACTCCCACCCAGACCGTGTCGGGCAGCGAAGGCAGGAGATCGGCCAGCCCGGACTCCCGCATCCAGTGGCACAGATAGGTCGCGTCGCCGCCGTCGACCAGGAGCACGTCGGCCTCCCGGATCCAGGGGACGTATCGCTCGGCGCCGATGGTGGGCAGTGCGGTGAGCTCGAGGACACCGAGCGACGCCCAGCCCAGGCCGGACAAGTGCTGCCACATGGGCTCGGCGGCTGCGAAGCCCCGCACCGATGTCGGACCGCACATCGGGTGACCCCACTGTGCTGTCGGGACGCAGAGGGCGTGGCACTCGGCGATCGGCTTACCGAGAAGCTGCACGAGCGCCGAATGGATGCTGGGGTTCGTGACGCCGCCTGACGTGAGCAACAGCTTCACGGTGCCTCCGAATTCGCGCGCGGAAGGTGGATGTACCTGAAGACCTGGGACTGTGCCGGAACTCATCGCAGTCCGGGCAACCTCTTCAGAGGCCCTTCAGGCCCTTCAGGCCCCTCAGGCCCCTCAGGTCGCCGGGCTCGACTGCTCGACCTGACAGCGATCACCGCTGTCCGCTGGCAGAAGCCGAAGGTCTCCGACCAGGTCGACCCTCGCGTCGTCGCGAACCCTGAGCAGGCTCGGAATCTCTTGGCGGCCGTCTCGTACGTGGGCGGCTACCGGCGGCCCGTGGTCGGCGCCTGGTGGGTCTGTTCGCCGCGATGTACTTCGGCGGTCTCCGGCCGGCTGAAGCGGTCGGCCTCGTCGAGACGGACCTGAACCTCCCCGCACAGGGTTGGGGATCGGCGCTGCTCCATCGGACTCGTCCGTCGGTCGGCAAGCAGTGGACCGACTCGGGGGAGACCCATGACGACCGCGAGCCGCCCGGTGGGTTATCGCCGGCTGGGGTCAGGAGGGTCCAGAACACATCACCGCCTGCGGCTACCACGCTGGTGATGACCTAGATCATGTCACCGCCTTGTCAGTGAGCGAGGTGACAGCACTCTGACGCCTTACCTGCCGCGTTCTGCGGACATGGCCCCGGAGGCCGCTCGTCCTGCGCAGGTTCTCCCAGTTCAGCGCGCTGACTTGGAGCCCCTAGCCTCACTCTGTCCACGCACAGTCCACGGCACCAGGCTCAGCCGGTACCGGTGTCACCGTCTGGTGATCAGTGATCCCTCCAGCGACTACCTCGGTGGGAGGCAGGCTCACTGAGTCAATGACTTGATCCAAAATCCAATACGCTTGGTCTTGGCTGGTTCCTCGAATGAAAGAACGCCCGACCCACAGAAGACCAACCGCCCAGTGGGTCGCCGCGAGACGGTCGTCTCGTCGACCGAGGATTGCTCGTCAGACCAAACCACTGATCCTGCTCGCTGAAGGTCGATTTCGACTCGACTTGTATCGAATGTGAGCGAGATCCGGTCCTCACTGAGTTCAACCTCCCTCAGAACCTGTGAGGACATTTGGGTCGGGTCTTCGAGGGTCTTGAGGCTGTTAATGCCGAAGACTTCGAAACTGGCGACTTCTCGTCCGATTGCTTTCTCCGTAATAAGATCTACTGCCGCTGTGGCATCGGCTGCCTTGATCTTGCGAGGCGAGGAGGGCACTGGACCACCTTTCCGGACATGTGTCCTGTGTTAGTCGCTCGGAGAGATCTCGCGCGCGGCCGGGCTCCGAATCCTAACAAGCGTTACTCGCTCTGGCTCAATTCGCTGGCTACATGCGATGTCAGAGATCAGGCCGAGGCAGGCGATGAGAACCGCAGCACCTCCGATACGAACCGGCCGCCTCGGCGAACGTGGCACGGAGCCAAAAACGATCACCGTGGGGGCGACCTGCGGGGCGTCGGAGTGTGTGCGGCCCGACGCTCAACAAACGCACCTGCTTGCGGTGTTGAGTGAATGGGGGATGGGGGAGGGGGCGTGGAGGGATAGGACATGGTCTGCCCCACAGTCCGGTCCCCGGGTGATCGCGCCGGCTACAGCGTCCAAGCGCACTGTTTCATCAAGCCTCCTGCTGATGCGGGAACTTCGCGGTGATCCAAAAGTGCAGGTCAAGCCCATCCCGCCCTTGACTCCCAACTGCCCATGTGACGGGCGGCACTTGGCGTTGCGCTGTTGTGCTACAGTCGTCTGCACTAGACGGAGGTCGTCCTCCAACGCGGTCCAAACGTGGCTGCAGAAGCTGAGACGACAGTCCCTGACGTGAGTCGACCTCCTGTGTTTACATCCGGGAGGGTTTTTCATGTCGTCTTCTGTTTCGCCCCCATTTGTGGCGATCTCTCTGGGTATTTGGTCTCTTTAAGCGGGACCTCAAGCCAACAGTAACTATCTAGCTCACCCCGTCCAAGGGGACTAGAGCTTCTCGGCTAATAGAAGCCGTGTAACGATCTCACACCCACCGCGCTTGATGCGCGCCCAAACATTCGAAAACAGTGCGGCCCAAAAGTGGCTGCAGAAAGTGGGATGTCTGATGAGCAAAAAATCTACGGTCATTGCGCGTCAGGAGGCTTACATCAACAAGGTGGAGAAGGAGGGATTCGACTTCGGCCTGACAGTCGCTGACGCGTTCGTCAGGTCGATTCGAGACCTCGGCTATAAGAGCTGCGGGACGGCGCTCGACGAACTTATCGATAACTCGGTCGAGGCGGGTGCTCAGAACGTCCATGTCGCTTTTGGTTACGGAAAAAGCGACGCCAAGCCCGAGTCCATCGCCATCCTTGACGATGGTTATGGCATGGTGAAAAAGATGATTCGGGCGGCCGTAGTGTGGGGTGGCACGGATCGGGAGGGCAGTCGGAATCTCTTCGGACGCTACGGCTACGGACTGCCGAGCGCGTCGGTTAGCCAGGGCAAGAGGTTCACCGTGTACTCCCGCACGGAGTCTGGTCCGTTCCATGCGGTGACCATGGATACAGAGGAAATCGGCCTCGGCAAATACATCGATCTCAAGACCAACCGTGTCGTAGTTCCTCAGCCCGAGGTGCAGGAACTCCCCAAGTGGGTCGTCGATTACGCCAACAAAAACTTCCCTGGCGGCGTTGACGGGGTGAGCACAGTCGTTGTGTGGGAAAAGCTTGACAGGCTCACCTGGAAGACAACGAAGGTGCTCGAGACCAAGCTCCTTGAGCATTTTGGCCTCGTGTACAGGGGCTTCCTCCGCCAAACGGCCATCACCGTTAACGGTAAGAAGGTTGAATCGCTCGACCCGCTCTTCGTCACGCCTGGAGCGCGCTACTTTGACCTTGACCATGAGCGAGCGGAAGCGCTGCCTGAGTTGCCCATCAAGGTGAAGAGCGGCGACGGCAAGAAGGAACACGTCGTCAAGCTGCGGATCTCTTACATGCCGCCCACGTTCTTCTCCATCGATAAGACTCGGACGGCGCAAGGACGAAACGCCAACCCTAGGTTGGCCATCCGCAAGGAAAACCACGGTATCGTTGTCTGCCGTAACGGTCGGCAGTTGGACGTCATCGTCCGCAACCCGCTGACCACCTTCGTCAACTATGACCGGCTCATCGGTTTGGAGCTCGACTTCCCGGCGGAACTCGATGAGGAGTTCGGGGTCACGACGTCGAAGCAGCAGATCACCATTTCCGATCGCATTTGGGACAGGCTGAAAGAGGCCGGGTTCCTTCGAATTCTGGAAGACCTCCGGCGACGGCGGCGTGAGGACGACGGAGACGTTAGCGCAACTCTCGAAGCGAGCCCCGAGATTCCTCGACCTTCGGAACGGGTCATGGAGGAAGCCGAAGCGATCGTGCGGCGGAGGCCGGCACCGGAAGAGGTTGAGCGAGAGGCAGAGGTCAACCTCCAGAAGGAAGTCGACAGGATCGCCGAAGCGACCGGCATTGATCCCAAAGTAATCGAAAAGAAGAAGAACGAGGAGATTGCCTCCAAGCCTTTCAAGGTGGAGACGGAGTCGATCACCGGGGGGCCGTTCTTCCGAGTCGAGCAGCGTGGGGGGCAGATGGTGCTGCTCCTTAACAAGGCTCATCGCTTCTTCACCGACGTGTACTCTGGTGTGCCCGGCGTCGAGGGCCGGCAGCTGCGCACGGGTCTGGAACTGCTGCTCTTCGCGATCGGCCAGTGCGAGTTGGACGCACCGACAGCTGTCCGAGCTACCTACGTCTCCGAGCGTATCGAGTGGTCGAACCGGCTCAACGTGTTGCTCACCCTGGCTCAGGACCAGGTCGACCCCGACAGGGAGTACCCGGAGGAGAGCGAGATGCCGGGTGAGATGATGGAGTGACGGAAGGTGTGAGGGGCTAGCTCCGCTGGCCGCGCACATGGGTGCGGGGAGCCCGGTATGGTGCTGGGCTCCCCGCACACGTATAGGAGGACGAGCACGTGTCTCAAGCGAGTGACCTGCGCTTGCGCCTTGTTAAGGAGTTGATGGCGTCAGGGTTCGAACTGCAAGGAGGCTTGCTGGTCCGTCCTGCTGGCGACACCAAAGAGGTCACTCGCGCTTTGCATGAGACGCAACGCCGACAAGTGCTTGAAAAGGCGTCCTCATTTGTTGACGCATGGGAGGATCGCCTACTTCCCTTCTTTGCAGATGGCAAGGAAGTGGATCCGGGGAGAATTCAGCCGGAAGTACGCCCCGTAGCTACAGAGGAGGAGGCGGCCCTCTTCCGGTTCGCCAGTTTGCACTGGAGCGTGCCGGTATCTCAGGGCTACGGGCGTCGCACGCGATTCATCATCACCGACGGTTCTAATGGAAAACTGATCGGAATCTTCGCGCTAGGGGACCCGGTCTTCAATTTGCGCGTGCGCGACAACATGATCGACTGGACCCCAAGCGACCGACAAGAGCGTCTCTATAACGTGTTCGACGCGTTCGTTCTCGGTGCAGTTGAGCCATACAGGCAGCTTATCGCCGGTAAACTTGCTGCTCTCTGTACGGTATCGGACGAAGTAACCTCCTTTCTCGAGACGAAATATAGCGGGAAAGTGACCCATATCTTGGGGAAGGAAAAGGACTCCCGCCCGGTCCTTATTACCACTACGTCGGCTCTCGGTCGATCGAGTGTGTATAACCGTATTAAACTTCACGATCGTCGAATTTTCCAGCCCGTTGGATTCACGGAAGGCTTCGGTCACTTTCAGTTCTCCGAAGAGCTTTTCAGTGACCTCGTGTCATTGATTGAGGATGATGACAACTTCCGTGGCAATTCGTATGGTCAAGGGCCCAACTGGAAGATGCGCACCATCCGCACCGCCCTAGTGAAGCTGGGACTTTCCGGGGATCTCTTGCGGCACGGGATTAAACGTGAGGTTTACCTGGCCCCTCTCGGGGTCGGGTGGAGGGCCTTTCTTCGGCAGGAGACGGATCAGTTCACGCCCTTTTCTTTCCCGCTTGGCGAGATTGCCGAATACTATAGGAGCCGTTGGGCCATTCCGCGTGCCGAGCGACGTCCTGAATTCCGGGATTGGTCCCGGGAGGAAATGCGTATCTCACCGTTCCTGCCGCCGAGGTCTGTGGCTATGCGACTTTTCTGAGGTCCATGCCGCAGCGATCCAACAGGTCGGCGGAGCGGCTTTGGGCGGGAGCTGCTTTGGCGCGAGTGATCATGGCCCCGTAAGCTTCCGGCGCGTCGGGCAGTCTGTGGACCTGCCCGGTAAAGCACGACGTTGGGGCCATGATCTTCGAGGCTCGCGCCAAAGTGGCTGCCTAAAGCCGCGGAGCCGACCGCCCCAGCCACAGACGTTTGGGCCTTGGCACTCTTCACGCCAGACTGTCTAGGCCGAGCTTGGCCAGCCGCGACCGGATGGCGCTTGGCTGCCGGCCGAACTGCTCCCCGAGGGTGTCGAAGTCACGGTCTCCTTGCTGGTAGAGAGCAAGGAGCTGTGCGTCGTCCTCTGGCGCCCATGGGTGCCCCATCCGCGGGTAGCGAGCACGCAGTTCTTCCGGCGACTCTCGCTTCCTGCCCGCGTCGCCATGAGGGCAGACAGATTCGATAGTGTCCAGCGGAAAGTCTCCGACGTGGGTACCTGCGAGCCAAAGGTTCAGATTACCGTCGTCGAAAGTGATCCGGTCGGCTTGGATGGTGACTGCTCGGCGAAGCACGTCAGGGTCGTCTGGGTCCTCGTGGTAGTCGGTGAAAGTGAGACGGAACGCTGCGCGCACGGTGTCCTCCATGAGGCTCATCCTGGCGTGCCCCGTCCGTACGCGGAAGATCCTTTCTCGCCCCTGCCCGTGGACGCAGCGCGCCGCCGGGCGGGGCCGCCGCTGGCGAAGACAGGGCGGCGGCCCCGCCGACGAGGCGGCGCGCGCCCGCGCCGTGCGCGGGCCTTGATGAGGTAGAGAAACCTGTAACAAGATCCGCTAGCTGATCGCGCTCCGCTCGGCCAGGCCGCGCAGAGACTCAGGAACACGAGGCTCGGAGAGCTGCACCAAATCGCGGATGACTTCGCGCGCCAGGTGGTGATCGTGGATCTGCTCGGGTGCCAAAGCCTCGGATTCCAAGAGTGCGGCTGTGGCCTCACCGACGTGTCGCCGCTGCGCGTGCGCTCGCGCCACGTCAAGAAGGAAACGTGACTGTCGCTCCGGTGAGAGACCTGACGGGTCAACCTGTTGGGCCACGTCCAGAGCAAGCCCCGCGTCCCCCAATTCAACAGCCGTGCTCACCGCGTGAATTTCGACGTTCGTCGGTCCGAACTCAGTGTCGAAGTCGTTGCGGTCCTCACCCAACCGCGCTGCGATCGCTCGCGCTCGATCAATGCGCTCGTGCGTCCCTCCCCGGTTGCCCTCCCTCGCATTGATCACGGCGAGAACCAGGTTCATGGCACCCAACAGCGACAACTCCTCTGGTGGGCACGATGGGGCATCCGCCCTGGGTTCCATGACGGCTACGGCGGACTTGGCTGCCTGCTCAGCCTGGTCCATGTGCTGCTGCCGCATAAAGGCATGCGCCATGCGGAAGAGGCTGGCAACAACCTCAAGCGGTTGCCCCGCAAGCTCCGCCGCCTGTAGTGCACGGTCCGCCGCAACCCAGGCCGCGTCGGCCTGGTCCTGCCGGGTAAAGCTGGCCGCTGCCGCCTGGTACAGCTTCGCGCGGAGCGAGTGGAGTTCAGCACGATCACCTGCGGGCGCGTGGCGTACAGCTGCCTCGATGCTGGGGAGCAGTCGAGCGAGATGATCGCTCAGTGCTCCGTAGCTCGACGCGTGCGTAAGCGTCCACGCCTCATCCGCCAGCCGGCGGAAGTCGGCAAGAGTGGGCATGGGTTCGCTCGGGGGCTGTTCGAAGAGGCTGCCCAGGGCTGGGTGACCTGTGAGGGCTACGCGGAGTCCGTCGAGGTCATTGCTCTGGGTGATCCCTTCCGGCTCAACCTCATCAGGCGGTGCCGCGTCTAGACGCAGTTCGCGTACGGACACGTGCAGTGCATCGGCGAGAGCTTGAAGGATCGACAGCCGTTCAACAGGCTGCACGCCTCTTTCGACCTGCGAAACCCAGCTCTCAGAGCGCGTCATCGCCGTGGCAAGGTCGCTCTGCGACATGCCTGCGGCGCGGCGGAGCTCCTTGACTCGCTGACCAAGTGCCTTGGTATCGGGGCCTGTCACGCCTCGGCTCCGGTGGGGTACTTGCCGGCGTACGGCTGGAGTCGGTCAACCTCGGTCTTCTCGACGTACTTGGTGCGCTCGGTGAGGAAGTGGCGTGTGTGCGGCTGGCGCTCGTGCTCCTCGAATGCGGCGTGGTCTGCGTACAGCTCAAAGAAGATCCGCTCGTTCGGTGCGCCCTCGACCTGATGGCAGGCGTAGACCAGCGTGCCGGGCTCGTGAGCCTCGATGCCTGCTGCGGTCTCTCGGATCAGCGCGTCGAACGCCTCACCGGCACCCTCGCGAAGAGTGAAGCGAACAAAAAGCCCAAAGTTTGCCATTTCTCCTCCTTCTCGTCGCACCCAGTCTCGCAGAGGCAGACTTTCACTGCTAGTCGCAGCTTTTCTGTTGACTCGCAGTTTTTCTGCGAGTAGCTTCGTTGGTGTCAGGACACAAAGGCGCCCCGGGCTACGTGCCATCCGCCAAGATCACAACGCAGCCCGGGGCTCATCCCACTAGGGGAGACTCCATAATGCCGTCCTTCAAGATCGACCTTTCGACCGCGGTGGTGTTCGTGGCGACCGCGCCGGAACCCAAGATGGTGAACAAGAAGACCGGTGAGCGGGCCGTGGACCGGGAGACGAACGCGAGTCTGTCGACCGTGGGTCTGCTGGTCTCGGACGAGGGTGAGGGCAACCTCTACCAGGTGACCGTGCCGGAGACGGGCCTGCCCGAGGGTCTGGTGCCGGGCATGCCGGTGCGGGTCGTCGGGCTGAAGGCCCGTGACTGGGAGAACACGTTCAACGGCGAGAAGCGGCACGGGATCTCGTTCCGCGCGGTCGCGCTCACGGCCGGGGTCTGACCATGACCGACGTCACTCCCTGGCTGGAGCTTGGCGGCTTAGCCGCAGGTGCCAGCGGACTCGGCTACGCGAAGGTCCGCGCTCCTCGCGTGTACTGGTCGCTGGTCGGTCTGCCGGTCACCTGGACCCGGTTCACCTGGACCTACCGGGACACGATGGAGGTGTGCGGGCTGACGGTCCGGCCCTCGGGGTTCCGTGCCTTCGTCAAACGCAACCTCACTCATGCCGAGGTGCGGCCGGCACCCCCGAAGGTCCGCCGGGTCCGTCCGACGCCGACCGGTCTGCGGGTCACCCTGCGGCTTCCCGCCGGCCTGGAGCCCGCGGACATTGCCGCCGCGACCGAACGTCTGCGTCACGCCTGGGGCGTGCACTCCGTCGCCGTCTCCGAGACCAAGCCCGGCTATGTCGAGCTGCGCATGACCGGCTACGACGTGCTCAACCGGGTCCGCCTGCCGCGCACCGCCCGCCCGCGGGACCTGGTCGTCCCGGTCGCCCTGTGGGAGGACGGCACGGTCTTCGCGCGGGACTACCGGCAGATGCCGCATAGCCTGACCCTGGGCGCGAACCAGTCCGGCAAGTCCATGTACCAGCGCAACCTCATCAAAGGCCTGGCCCAACTTCCGGTCGGCCTCGTCGGGATCGACTGCAAGCGCGGTGTCGAGCAGTCCCGCTACGCCCCAAGGTTGTCGGCGCTGGCCACTGACCGGCAGACCGCGGGCCTCCTGGTGGACGTGCTCGTGCAGGAGATGGAAGACCGCTTCGACCTGCTCGCCCTCTATGGTGCCTCCGACTTGTGGGAGCTCCCGGACAAGGTCCGGCCCGCTCCGCTGGTGGTACTGATCGATGAAGTGGCGGAGCTGTTCTTGGTGACTTCCAAGAAGGAGGAAGCCGACCGCGACCACACCGTCATGCAGCTGGTCCGCCTGGGTCAGATGGCCCGTGCGATCGGCATCTACCTGGAGGTCTGTGGGCAGCGGTTCGGCTCCGACCTCGGCAGGGGCGCCACCGCCCTGCGCGCCCAGTTGACCGGCCGTGTCGTCCACCGCGTCAACGACAAGCAGACCGCGGAAATGGGCCTGGGCGACATCGCTCCGGACGCCGTGGTCTCTGTGACCGGGATCCGGGCCGATCGCCCCGGTGTCGCGGTGGCCGGTGACGCGTCGGGCTACTGGTCCCGTATCCGCACCCCCGAGATCACGCCGACCGATGCCGCCCAGGTCTGCCGGGACTTCGCGCACATGACCCCGGACCTGCCGTTCTTGGCGGCGTTCCGGCCGGTCGAGCAGATCGTCATTCCGCCGATGCCGGCGCACCCCCCGCTCGTGGAAGCCCTGCCGGCCACCGAATAATCCCCGCTTGCACTCCGGTCGGCGCGACCGTCACGCGCCAGGTCCCTACCCGCTCCATGCCCAAATCCGGAAGGAGACCGCTCGTGGCCAGGACGAAGACGCCGGAGCCGAAGCCCGCCGCCTGCTCGGTGTGCAAGGGCACGGGTGAGGTCTCCCGCACGGTCCAGGTCGGCCGAAAGCGCCGCACGGTCGGCAAGCAGACGGGCCTGTGCCTGAACTGCTTCGGCTCCGGCTATGCCCCGCCTTCAGCGAAGTGAGGGAGCTCCCGCGATGCGGTTCTACCTGACCACCCACAAACGGCACTGGATCAAGCTCACCGACGTGCCGCTGTTCTTGAAGTCCGAGCACTTCGCAGCCGCCGTCAAGCTCTACCCGGCGCTCGGTCCGTACGCGGTCGACTCCGGCGGGTTCACCGAACTCCAGCGTCACGGCCAGTGGACCCGCACCCCGCGGCAGTACGTGGATGATCTGCGTCGCATCTGGGAGCACGTCGGCCCCTATGACTGGGCGGCCCCGCAGGACTGGATGTGCGAAGACCTCATCATCCACGGCGGTCAGGTCGGCAAGACCGTGTTCGTCGGCACCCACCTGAACGTGCAAGAGCACCAGCGCCGCACCGTGGCGAACTTCCTCGAACTGCGCTCCCTCGCACCTGACCTGCGGATCGCTCCTGTTCTTCAGGGCGACACCGTGCCGGCGTACGAGCGGTGCGTAGAGCTGTACGAGCGGGCTGGCGTTGATCTGCGGGCCGAACCGGTCGTGGGGCTCGGCTCGGTGTGCCGGCTCCAGTCAACTCTCAAGGGCGCTGAGATCGTCACCGCCATGGCCGCGCACGGCTTCAAGCTGCACGGCTTCGGCTTCAAGACCCTGGGCCTGGCCAAGGTGGGTCACCTCCTCGCCTCGTCGGACTCCGCCGCCTGGAGCTCCCACGCCCGCCGCCGCCCCGCCATGCCCGGCCACACGCACAAGAACTGCGCGAACTGCATCGACTACGCCCTCGACTGGCGTACGCGGGTCCTCGACAAGGCACGGACCACCGCGCCAGCCATGAGCCTCACCGCTCCCGCGGCTGCATGCCCTGCCGCTTCACACGCCCAACTGCCCCTGTTCTGAACGAAGGAGGTGAAGACATGAAGTCCTCGATCCGTCCGGACGCGGTACTGATTCAGGCTGTGATCGCGGGGGCGTTGTCCTTCGCCCACCTGCACGACCTCGCCCAAGCCGCCGGACAGACCGGCTGGAAGGCCTGGGCCTACCCGGTCTCCGTCGACCTGCTGCTCGTCGCCGCGTGGCGCCGGCTGCGCGCTCACCGGTCCCGGCTGGCCTGGTGCTGGTTCCTGGTCGCCCTGGTCGCATCCCTGGGCGCGAACATCGCCACCGCGGGCTTCCTCGACATGGAACACCCGCCAGCCCTGCTCCGCCTCGGCATCGCCGGCTGGCCCGCGGTCGCTTTCCTCGGCGGCACCCTCCTCGCCCACCAGCACACCGACCACACTTCCGACCCGGCACCTGGCCTGGACTCTGAGCCTGAGCAGGTCCCGGCGCCGCGTGCGGTGGTCGCGGTCGACCGCCCCGAGACACCCGAACCGGCTCCGGAGATCCCCGAGGCGGAGCCCGTCCCGGCCCTGCCGAAGGCCGCTCCCAGCGTGCCTCCGGCGCTGATCGACCACGCCCGGAAGGTCGCCACCGACCACCGCGCCCGCACGGGAGCCGACATCGACGCGGCCACCCTGCGCGCCCGCCTCGGTCTCCCGGAAGACCTCGCACTCGCCATCGTCACCCAACTTGCCTGACAACAAGGGAGGTTCCACCGTGCGCCCGAACCGCTTCTACGACGTGATCCGCATCGGGCCGGTCAAGGTCGCCACGTTCAACAACGGCCGTGGCCAGACCAAGCACATCGCCGCCTGCACCGCCCCCAAGTGCGGTTTCTCGACCGAGCACTTCGACCGGTCTGCCGCCGAACTCACCGCCCGCACCCACAAGTGCACCTGACCCGGAAGGGAGATCCACTGATGTTCACCCCGAAGTACCCGACCCCGGACACCGCTCCGGCCCCCGCGGTGCCTCAGACCACGGCCTCGGCGCCCGTCGTCCCGGCCGCTCCCGCCTCGGCCCCGGTCGCGCAGATGGCCCCGGCCCCGGTGCCGGCCAAGCCGACCATCCAGCTCACCCCCGGCTCCACGCTCGCCCTCGCGGCCGGCGGTGGCGCTGTGGCCCTGGTCGTCGGCGCGGTCCTGGTCTCCATGCTCCTCGCCGTCGCCATCACCGCCGTCTCGGTGGCCCTGGTCGCGGTGGTCCTCAAGTCACTGCTCAAGGACCTCAACAACCAGCGCTAACGGCCCCCGGAGCGGCCTCGGTCGCCAAACTTCCGCCGCTCCGGGCGCCTCAACCCACTTCCTGATCCAACGGACCCGAAAGGGAAGCCTCATCATGCCCCGGAACACCCCGAACCTGCACGTCTGCCGCGACTGCGACGGCTTCGCCCGCGCCGCCATCACCACCGGCACCCGCAACCCGGACGGCACCCGCACCACCCTCCGTGTGGACTGCCTGGCCTGCCACGGCACCGGCACCACCGCCCCCGCCCCCGCTCTCGTCCGGGTCGGGAGGTGACCGGGATGAGCCCCAAGCTCCCCGCCGACCTGCGACCGACCGAGGACTTCCCCGGCCTGCGCGTCCGTGGCGGCACGAAGTACACCAGCTCCCAGGGCGACTACCTGTGCGGCGGCTGCGGTGCCGAGGACCACGCCAACGGCGACACCGACGTCAAGGCGCTCGTTCAGGACTGGACCGACAACCACGGCCCCGCCCACCGAGGCGGTCGCCCATGACCACGCGTCGGGTCCTGGACCTGTTCTCCTGCGCCGGCGGTGCCGGAAAGGGCTACGCGGACGCCGGATTCAAGGTGGACGGCTGCGACATCGCCGACCGTCCCAATTACCCGTTCTCCTACCACCGCGGTGACGCCCTCGCATACCTCGGCCGCCTGATCACCACCGGTGAGATCCAGCGGTACGCCTTCGTCCATGCCTCCCCGCCCTGCCAGGCCAAAGCCGCCCTGACCGTGGGCACCAACGCGTCCCAGGGCTGGGGCGGCGCCCACGAAGACCTCGTGGCACCCACCCGCGCCCTCCTGGACGCCTCCGGCCTGCCGTACGTGATCGAGCAGCCCAACGGGAAGGCGGAGATCCGCAAGGACCTGACCCTGTGCGGGGAGATGTTCGGGCTCGGCGTGCTACGCCACCGCAACTTCGAACTCGGCCGCTGGAGCGTCGTCCGGCCGGTTCACCCGCGGCACCGGGGCTACGTCCGGGGCTGGCGCCACGGCGTCTACCGCGACGGCCCGTATGTGGCCGCGTACGGCGACGGCGGCGGCAAAGCCACCGTGGCCGAGATGCAGACCGCGATGGGAATCACCTGGACCGACGTCCACGAGGAACTCACCGAAGCGATCCCGCCCGCCTACACCCGCTGGATCGGCCACGCCTTCCTGACCGCACGGCAGGAGGTGTTCGCGTGACCGACACCGCCACCATGGCGGGCCTGGACCCGGCCAGCCTCACCGATCTGCTGAGGCTGGCCGGGTCCCCCGGCTTCGACCGCATCCAGGACCAGATCCGCCGTACCGGCGGCTGCTCGGACCCGATCCACCTGCAAGGCTCCACCGTCACCCGCGACCGCACCACCGGCCAGATCCTGCACCGCTACGACACCGACAACGAGCCCGGCGGACGGCTGCGGATCGCGTGCGGCAACCGTCGCGCGTCCCGCTGCCCCGCCTGCGCCTGGACCTACGCTGGCGACACCTACCACCTCATCCGCGCCGGACTCGTCGGCGATCCTGCCAAGGGCACCCCCGAGACGATCCGGGATCACCCGCGGGTCTTCGCCACCCTGACGGCACCCTCGTTCGGCCCGGTCCACAACCGGCCCGGTAACCGGCCCTGCCGTTGCGGCATCCGGCACGGCGAGGATGCGCCCGAACTCGGCACCCCGCTCGACCCCGAGACGTACGACTACGCGGGCGCGGTGCTGTGGAACAACCACGCCTCGGACCTGTGGCGGTACTTCACGATCTACCTGCGCCGTGAGATCGCCAAGCGAGCTGGCCTCACGCAGAAAGAGGCGCACGCTCAGTCGCGGGTGGCCTTCGGCAAGGTCGCCGAGTACCAGAAGCGCGGAGCCGTCCATTTCCACGCCGTGATCCGCTTCGACGGACCGGAGGGACCCGACAGTCCGCCCCCGGCCTGGGCCACCCTGGATCTCCTCACCGACGCCATCCACGCCGCCGCTGGCCGCGCACAGGTTGACGTCGACCCCGCCCGCTACCAGCCCGACCCCGACCAGCTGGCGTTGACCCAACCCGCCCGCACCCTGAAGTGGGGCACCCAGGTCGACGTCCGCCCGATCCGCGCCTTCGGAGAAGGGGAGGACATCACCGAAGCTGCGGTCGCCTCCTACGTCGCCAAGTACGCCACCAAGGCAGCAGAGACCACCGGCACCGTCGACCGCCGGGTCGGCAACAAGGAAGCGCTCGTACTGCTCGGCGTCCCGGATCACCCGCGCCGGCTGATCGAAGCCTGCCTCGACCTGCACGCGCTCTACCCGGACCGCAAGCTACGGGACTGGGCTCACATGCTCGGCTTCCGCGGCCACTTCTCCACCAAGTCCCGCCGCTACTCCACCACCCTCGGCGCCCTGCGCCAGGTCCGCGCCGACTACCGCGCAGCCCAGCAACGCCGCTCCCTCGGCCTGTCCGACCCGGACGAGGACACCGAGACGACCACGCTCACGCTCGCCCACTGGACCTACGCCGGCCATGGCCATACCCCCGGCGAATCCTGGCTCGCCGCCAACATTCGCCGCGACATTCAACTCAGCCGCGACACCGCCCGCGAGGAGCTCGCCTCTCTGGAAGGAGCCTGACGTGAAAGACGAGCTGATGACCGTCCCACAGATCCTTAGCGAGCTTGGCGGAGTGTCTCGACGGACGTTCTACCGCTGGCGAGAGCTGGGACATGGGCCAGCTGCGTTCAAGCTGCCCAACGGGGAGCTCAGGGTATGGCGGAGCGACTTCACCACGTGGCTGCGGCAACTGGAGGCAGCAGCGTGAAGTCTCTCGACGTGAAGGTGTGGGGCGTTCGTAAGCGGAACACGAAGAAGTCGTCCTATGACATTCGGTGGATCGTCGCGGGGAACGTTTTCTCAGAACAATTTCGGACCAAAGCGCTCGCGGATCACTTCCGATCCAAGCTGCTTCAGGCCACGCATGGTGGTGAGGGGTTCGACACCGCCAGCGGGTTGCCTGACTCGATGGTCGAAAAGGCAGCTTCGATGAGCTGGTACGCCTTTGCGCTGAGGTACCTCGCAATGAAGTGGCCCCACGCTGCTCCCAACACGCGCAGTGGGATCAACGAGTCCCTGACGGCGGTGACCATGGCTCTTTTGGACGACCGGCCGGGCCAGCCGCCTGAAGAGCTGATCAGGAAGACGCTCCGTAACTGGGCGTTCGTCCTTCCCGGGCCTGGTGAGCGCGAGTTGCCCGATGACGTCGCGAACACCCTCAGCTGGGTCTCGAAAGCTTCGCGACCTCTGGCAGACCTCAGTGATCCCGCCCTCGCAAGGGCGGTCCTGGACTCGCTGAGGCTGAAGCTCGACGGAACCGCTGCAGCCGCGGAGACCGTCCGGCGTAAGCGACGAACACTGGTCAATGCTCTGCACTACGCAGTGGACCTCGGGGAGTTCAAAGAGAACCCGGTGGCCCGGATCCGGTGGAAGAAGCCGAAGGTCGCCGGAGAGGTCGACCCGCGCGTGGTCGCCAACCCCGTGCAGGCACGTGCTCTGCTGACGGCCGTGTCGTACGTCGGCGGATACGGTCGGGCCCGCGGTCGCCGACTCGTCGGCCTGTTCGCCTGCATGTACTACGGAGCCTTCCGGCCGGCTGAGGCGGTGGCGCTCAGTGAGGCGGACCTGAAGCTGCCCGAACGCGGCTGGGGTACGGCGCTCTTGAACCGGACGCGGCCCAGTGCCGGAAAGCAATGGACGGACTCGGGCGAGACTCACGACGACCGGGGTCTCAAGAATCGTCCTGCCGAGGAGGTCCGGCTCGTTCCGATTCCGCCTCAGCTCGTCGTCATTCTCAAGCAGCATCTCGACACCTTCGGCACTGCTGAGGACGGGCGGTTGTTCACGAACGAGCGTGGGGGAGTGGTCGGCTCGTCGACGTACTACCGCGTTTGGCAGGAGGCTCGGACGCTGGCCTTTCCGCCGGCCGCGGTCGAATCACCACTCGCTGCTCGGCCGTATGACCTCCGGCACTCGGCCTTATCCACCTGGCTCAACTCCGGTGTGGATCCGACAGAGGTGGCCCAGCGGGCAGGAAACAGCGTTGAGGTCCTGCTCGGCCGCTACGCGAAGTGCATCGACGGGCGGCAGGAGATCGCCAACCGGAAGATTGAAGAGCTCCTGAGTGAGTACGAGTGAATTGGATCGCTCGGCGAACAGCCTCCAGCCTTTACGGGTTGGGGGCTTCGTCATGTACCGGCCGCACTTGTTAAGCCGCCGGTTGCTGGATGCACCTTTCGCGTCACTTTCCCTCTCGCTGATGCCTGGGCGCCCCAGGAGTCCCGTCCGATTCACCCTCTACGCGCGGTCGGACAGAGTGCCGACCCTCGCTATATGGGGGCTTCCAAGAAGTCGATGCGCAGGCTGGGCGAGTCACGGCTGATATGCCCGTACTGCGGTCTGCCACAGGAACGCGTGGCGACGATCGAACATGACTGGGTGCTGTTGGAGCCCGACATGGCTCCGCTCGCCCACCTAGTGCCGGCGGAATACCGGTGGATCGAAACGTCTGACGGGCGAGTGGCGGTGTACGGCGTCTGTCCTGCCGAGCCGTTCCAGCGGTGCCGCATCGAGCATCGACTTGCCTGTCCCGAACAAACCCTGCCGGACCTGTGGCCGTGGCTGACGAGTCTGCGAGGGGAGAACGCGCGGCAAGCCGAGCGGTTGAACGAGCCCGAGCCGGCCCGCCCTCCCGAGGAGTGGCCGGACGCCGGATAATGGGCTTGGCTGAATCGGTGGGCTGACCTGGGGCGATGCTCCAAGATCCTGTCCACA
Organism: Streptomyces sp. NPDC101237; assembly: GCF_044767465.1. Classification (NCBI taxonomy): domain Bacteria; kingdom Bacillati; phylum Actinomycetota; class Actinomycetes; order Kitasatosporales; family Streptomycetaceae; genus Streptomyces; species Streptomyces sp. NPDC101237. The sequence goes on from NZ_JBIWNY010000036.1 coordinate 30,498, forward strand.
AATAGTCCACAGAGGCCGTCATAGTGCTGCTCAGCGCCGCACGCGCCTGCACATGCAAGAAGACCCCGGCCTCAGCGTTTCCGCTGGTGACGGGGTCTTTGGGCACCTCATAAGGGGTGCCCCCGGCAGGATTCGAACCTGCGCACACGGCTCCGGAGGCCGTTGCTCTATCCCCTGAGCTACGGGGGCGTCTGGCGTTGAGCTGTTGCTCGCGGCGACGGGTAGAACACTACCAGCTCGGTCGGGGTGATCAGGAACGGGTTTGCCGGGGTGGGCGCCCTCGTCGGGTGGAAGTCGGGAAAACCCGGACGCGGTGGCCGGTCCGGACCTACTCTCGAGTTGTGCCAGGGGCGTCGGGTCGGGTGCTTGTTGTGGACGACAACAAGGTCATCCGCCAGCTGATCAGGGTCAATCTCGAACTGGAGGGTCTCGAGGTCGTGACCGCGGCCGATGGTGCCGAGTGTCTGGATGTCGTTCATCAGGTGCAGCCCGACGTGATCACCCTCGACGTCGTCATGCCCCGTCTCGACGGTCTGCGGACCGCCGCTCTCCTCCGGGCCGACCCTCGCACCCACGACCTTCCGCTCGCCATCGTCAGCGCTTGTACCCAAACCGAGGTCGAGAGCGGGCTCGACGTCGGTGTCGACGCCTTCCTCGCCAAGCCCTTCGAGCCCTCCGAACTCGTGCGACTCGTACGGGAGTTGATGGAGCTCCGGCGGCCGGCCCAGTCGGGCTCGGAGGCTGAGGGGCGAGAGCACGGGGGAGACGGCGGGGGGAGCGGGGACGTCGGGGGACCGGGGGAGCGAGCGGATGGGGGTTCCGTTCGCCCGCCGCATCAGCCCGTGAGTCCGTGAGTCCGCACTGATTTAGCCGTCAGCCGTCAGCCGTCGTGAGCCCGAGGTGAATCGATCCCGGGGCTCCGGGTTCCAAGTCCTGGGTTCCCCAGAAGCAACCTCGGGGAACCCCGGGGTCCGAGGCGATCCGCCCCTTGGCTTGAGGCGGTCTCCCTGGGCTGGAGGCGGGGCCGTCCTCCATGGGCCCGGACCGAAGAAACCAACCCTGGTCTGGCCCCCGGTCAGCCCTCGGGCCCCACCAAGCTGGCCCCGCCGAACCCACGCCCACCCCACCACCGGCTCGGCCCCCGTCCACATCCCGGACACCCCCGCAAACCGGCTCGACCGCCCCGCCCCCTCCTCCCCTAGGCTTGTCCCGTGACCCCCGTCGAGCTCTCCCGTACCGTGCTGGGCGCGGTTCGGCGTGCCGTCGACGAGGGGGAGCTGAGCGTGCGGGTGCCGGAGCGGGCCGTGGTGACCGTGCCGGGGCCCGGCGGGTGCGGGGACTACGCCACCACCATCGCGTTGCAGCTGGCCCGCCCGGCCGGGCAGTCCCCGCTGCGGGTCGCCGAGATCCTCGCGCCGCGGCTCGTGGCCGCCGACGGCGTCGCGGACGTGGTCGTCACCGGGCCCGGGTTCCTCAACATCAGCCTCAGCCCCGCCGCGTCCCCCACCGCGACCCTGGTCGCCGAGATCCGGGCCCTCGGCTCCGGCTACGGCCACGGCGACGCCCTCGCCGGGCAGGTGGTCGCGCTGCGGGTGCCGTACGACGTGCGGGCCGAGGTCGTCGCCGACGCCGTCGTACGGATCGTCGCGACCCAGGGCGGCCGCGGCGAGGTCGGGCACGGCGAGCCGGTCAGCCTGCGGCCCGTGCCCGCGCCCGAGGACCCGGCCCCGCTCGGGCCCGACGCCGCGCAGTGGGCCCTGCTGCACCCCGCCGCCCACGACCGGCCGAGGATCACCGCCGACCACCTGGTGCAGCGCGAGAGCAACCCGCTCTTCCGGGTGCGCTACGCCCACGCCCGGACCCGGGCGGTCGGCCGCGGTGCCGGACGGCTCGGCTTCGGCGCCGAACCGGGTGACGTGCCCGGCGCGTCCGGCGCCTCCGGTGCCCTCGTCACCGCCCTCGCCGACTACCCGCGCATCCTCACCGCCGCGGCCACCCACCGCGCCCCCGACCGGCTCGCCCGGCATCTCGTCACCGTCGCCGATGCCGCCCTGCCGTTCCTGCCGACCGTGCTGCCCCGCGGCGACGAGAAACCCTCGGTCGCCCACCGTGCCCGGCTCGCCCTCGCCGAAGCCACCGGGACGGTGCTGGCCGGCGGCCTGTCCCTGCTCGGCATCGACGCACCCGATCACCTCTGAGAGAGCCCTGAGAGCAATGAGCCGTTCCGCGCACCCCGCCGGGCCCCGTCACGCCGACGTCCTGCCCGAGGGGCACTACGCCGCTCCGCCCGCCGACCTGAACTCGCTCGACCCCAAGGTGTGGGCCCAGACCGTCGGGCGGGACGCCGACGGGGTCGTCACCGTCGGCGGTGTCGACGTGAAGACCCTCGCCGAGCAGATCGGCACCCCCGCCTACGTCCTCGACGAGGACGACTTCCGTGCCCGGGCACGCGCCTGGCGCGCCGCCTTCGGGCCGGACGCCGACGTCTTCTACGCCGGCAAGGCCTTCCTGTCCCGGGCCGTCGTGCGCTGGCTGCACGAGGAGGGGCTCAACCTCGACGTGTGCTCCGGCGGCGAGCTGGCCACGGCCCTGTCCGGCGGGATGCCCGCCGACCGGATCGCCTTCCACGGCAACAACAAGTCGACGCGGGAGATCGAGCGGGCCGTCGAGGCCGGTGTCGGGCGGATCGTGCTCGACTCGTTCCAGGAGATCGTGCGGGTCGCCCACATCGCCCAGTCCCACGGCAAGCGGCAGCGCGTGCAGATCCGCGTCACCGTCGGCGTCGAGGCCCACACGCACGAGTTCATCGCCACCGCCCACGAGGACCAGAAGTTCGGCATCCCGCTGGCCGGCGGGCAGGCCGCGGAGGCGGTGCGACGGGCGCTGCAGCTCGACGGGCTCGACGTCATCGGGATCCACTCGCACATCGGGTCGCAGATCTTCGACATGTCCGGCTTCGAGGTCGCCGCGCACCGGGTCGTGGGGCTGCTGAAGGACATCCGCGACGAGCACGGCGTCGAGCTGCCCGAGATCGACCTGGGCGGCGGGCTCGGCATCGCGTACACGAGTGACGACGATCCGCGGGAGCCGCACGAGATCGCCAAGGCGCTGACCGAGATCGTGACGCGCGAGTGCGAGGCCGCCAGGCTGCGCACCCCCCGCATCTCCGTCGAGCCGGGGCGGGCCATCGTCGGTCCGACCGCGTTCACGCTCTACGAGGTGGGCACCGTCAAGCCCCTGGACGGGCTGCGCACGTACGTCTCCGTCGACGGCGGGATGTCCGACAACATCCGCACCGCGCTGTACGACGCCGAGTACAGCGTCGCACTGGTGTCCCGGACGAGCGACGCCGAGCCGATGCTCGCGCGGGTCGTGGGCAAGCACTGCGAGAGCGGGGACATCGTCGTCAAGGACGCGTTCCTGCCGGGCGACCTGGCGCCCGGTGACCTGATCGCCGTACCGGCCACCGGCGCCTACTGCCGGTCCATGGCGAGCAACTACAACCACGTGCCGCGGCCGCCGGTCGTCGTGGTGCGCGACGGCGAGTCCCGGGTCATCGTCCGCCGTGAGACGGAGGAGGACCTGCTGCGTCTCGACGTCGGCTGACGCGGCCCGCGGGACCGGCGGAAGATCTCCTGTCCGGTACCGCCGCAGACTGAAATAGATGTCTCACGATCCGGACGAAGGGTAGAAACTACCGTCCGGTGAGTGAGACTGGTCCCACCGTAGACGGTATGAGGAAACGAGGTCGGATGATGCGTACGCGTCCGCTGAAGGTGGCGCTGCTGGGCTGTGGGGTTGTCGGCTCAGAGGTGGCGCGCATCATGACGACGCACGCCGACGATCTCGCCCAGCGCATCGGCGCCCCTGTCGAGCTGGCGGGTGTCGCCGTACGGCGGCCCTCCAAGGTGCGCGAGGGCATCGACCCGGCGCTGGTCACCACGGACGCGACCGCTCTGGTCAAGCGGGGCGACATCGACGTCGTCGTCGAGGTCATCGGGGGAATCGAGCCCGCCCGCGCCCTCATCACCGCCGCCTTCGAGCACGGCGCCTCGGTGGTCTCCGCCAACAAGGCGCTGCTCGCCCAGGACGGCGCCGCCCTGCACGCGGTCGCCGAGCAGAACGGCAAGGACCTCTACTACGAGGCCGCCGTCGCCGGTGCCATCCCGCTGATCCGGCCGCTGCGCGAGTCCCTCGCCGGCGACAAGGTCAACCGGGTGCTGGGGATCGTCAACGGCACGACCAACTTCATCCTCGACAAGATGGACACGACGGGCGCCGGCTACCAGGAGGCCCTCGACGAGGCCACCGCCCTCGGGTACGCGGAAGCCGACCCCACCGCCGACGTCGAGGGTTTCGACGCGGCCGCCAAGGCCGCCATCCTGGCCGGCATCGCCTTCCACTCGCGGGTGCGCCTGGACGACGTCTACCGCGAGGGCATGAGCGAGGTCACCGCCTCCGACTTCGCCTCCGCCAAGAACATGGGCTGCACCATCAAGCTGCTCGCCATCTGCGAGCGGGCCCGGGACGGCGGCTCGGTGACGGCCCGCGTGCATCCCGCGATGATCCCGCTGACCCATCCGCTCGCGTCCGTGCGCGGCGCCTACAACGCGGTGTTCGTGGAGTCGGACGCGGCCGGCCAGCTGATGTTCTACGGTCCCGGCGCCGGCGGCGCCCCGACCGCCTCCGCGGTCCTCGGCGACCTGGTCGCCGTCTGCCGCAACCGGCTCAGCGGGGCGACGGGGCCCGGCGAGTCCGCGTACGCCGCCCTGCCCGTGTCGCCGATGGGCGATGTCGTCACGCGCTACCACATCAGCCTCGACGTCGCCGACAAACCGGGTGTTCTCGCCCAGGTCGCCACCGTGTTCTCCGAGCACGGGGTTTCCATCGATACGGTTCGCCAGACCGGCAAGGACGGCGAGGCCTCCCTCGTCGTCGTCACCCACCGGGCCTCCGACGCCTCCCTGTCCGGGACCGTCGAGGCGCTGCGCAAGCTCGACACCGTGCGGGGTGTCGCCAGCATCATGCGGGTTGAAGGAGAGTAACCAGCAATGACCCACCAGTGGCGCGGAATCATCGAGGAGTACCGGGACCGGCTGCCCGTCTCCGACACCACGCCGGTCGTGACGCTCCGCGAGGGCGGCACGCCTCTCGTGCCCGCGCAGGTGCTCTCCGAGCGCACGGGGTGCGAGGTCCACCTGAAGGTCGAGGGCGCGAACCCGACCGGGTCCTTCAAGGACCGCGGCATGACCATGGCGATCAGCAAGGCCAAGGAGGAGGGCGCGCAGGCGGTCATCTGCGCCTCCACCGGCAACACCTCCGCCTCCGCGGCCGCCTACGCCGTGCGTGCCGGCATGGTCTCGGCCGTGCTCGTCCCGCAGGGCAAGATCGCGCTCGGCAAGATGGGCCAGGCCCTCGTGCACGGCGCGAAGATCCTCCAGGTCGACGGCAACTTCGACGACTGCCTCACCCTCGCCCGCGAGCTGAGCGAGAACTACCCGGTGGCGCTGGTCAATTCGGTGAACCCGGTGCGCATCGAGGGGCAGAAGACGGCCGCCTTCGAGATCGTCGACATGCTCGGCGACGCGCCCGACATCCACGTCCTGCCGGTCGGCAACGCGGGCAACATCACCGCGTACTGGAAGGGGTACAAGGAGTACGCCGCCGACGGTGTCTCCGCCCGGACCCCGCGGATGTGGGGTTTCCAGGCCTCCGGCAGCGCCCCGATCGTCCGCGGCGAGATCGTCAAGGACCCCTCGACCATCGCCACCGCGATCCGGATCGGCAACCCCGCCTCCTGGCAGTTCGCGCTCGCGGCCCGGGACGAGTCCGAGGGGTTCATCGACGAGGTGACGGACCGTGAGATCCTGCGCGCCTACCGGCTGTTGGCCGCGCAGGAGGGTGTCTTCGTGGAGCCCGCCTCGGCCGCCTCCGTGGCCGGCCTGCTCAAGGCCGCCGAGCAGGGCAAGGTGGACCCGGGCCAGCGCATCGTCTGCACGGTCACCGGCAACGGCCTGAAGGACCCCGACTGGGCCGTCGCCGGCGCCCCGCAGCCGGTCACCGTCCCCGTCGACGCGACCGCCGCCGCCGAACGCCTCGGGCTCGCCTAGAGAATCGCTGGAGCGGTGCCCGAGGACCGCACGAGCGGCACTCGGGCACCACCGGCCCCACCCTCGCCGGGCGACCGGTGAACGGACCGAGGCGCCCTCGACGGGGGAGTCCCTAGGGAGGGGGCACGAGGGGCTTACGACACGCATCGTGCGCCTCCTGTGCGCCCTATGTCGCCACAGAACCTTCCTTCGATAGGCTGTACCGAAACCGCCCGCTGCATATGCCCGCGCATATGGCGCGGTGCCGTGCCGCCTCAGCGCGGCCCTAGGTTCCCTCCGGTACCTATCGAGTGTCATTCGACCATCACGCAGCTCAAGGAGAGTCATCGAGCGATGGCCGGTCCAGCGTTCCGCGCCGCCGCCGTCCGGGTGCGCACCCCCGCCACCAGCGCCAACCTCGGTCCGGGCTTCGACGCCCTGGGCCTCGCGCTGGGGCTCTACGACGACGTCGTCGTCCGGGTGGCCGACTCCGGGCTGCACATCGACATCGCGGGTGAGGGCAGCGAGACGCTGCCGCGTGACGAGAGCCACCTGCTCGTACGCTCCCTGCGCACCGCCTTCGACCTGCTGGGCGGACAGCCCCGCGGCCTGGAGATCGTGTGCGCCAACCGCATTCCGCACGGCCGCGGCCTGGGCTCCTCCTCCGCCGCCATCTGCGCGGGCATCGTCGCCGCGCGAGCCGTGACCATAGGCGGAGAGGCCCGTCTCGACGACGCCGCGCTCCTCGAACTCGCCACCGAGATCGAGGGCCACCCCGACAACGTCGCGGCCTGTCTGCTGGGCGGCTTCACGCTCTCCTGGATGGAGTCCGGCGCCGCCCGGGCGATCAGGATGGAGCCCGCCGATTCCATCGTTCCGGTGGTTTTCGTGCCCGGGAAACCGGTTCTCACCGAGACCGCGCGCGGACTGCTCCCGCGCACCGTGCCGCACGTCGACGCCGCCGCCAACGCGGGCCGTGCCGCCCTGCTCGTCGAGGCCCTCACCAGGCGCCCCGAGCTGCTGCTGCCCGCCACCGAGGACCGGCTGCACCAGGATTACCGCGCCCCGGCCATGCCGGAGAGCGCGGCCCTGGTGGAGCGGCTGCGCGCCGACGGGATCCCGGCCGTGATCTCCGGCGCCGGCCCCACCGTCATGGCACTGGTCGACGCGGCGAGCGCCGACAAGGTCGAGGCGCTCGCGGGCGCGGACTGGGCCGCCAACCGGCTGAACCTCGACGTCCAGGGCGCGAGCGTGCTGCCGCTCGCACCCGCCAGTGACATGTGACCACGCACGATTGCCGGATTTGGAGAGGGGGAATGTTTGTTGGATCCGGTAGTGTTAACCTCAAGTCTGCACCCGACCTCACCATGGCGAGGTGCTTCGTGTCCCCGTCCGGGACAGACATTCTTCCGGGAGTCTCCCAAGCCACTCAGCGTCTCGAATGCCGTACCTGGGCAGTACGTCGTACGCGGACACTGGGCGGGCCGCTGGGCACGCTCCGGAATTGGTGCTACCAGGCCTCGTGACACCGGGTGCCACGGCTGAGGAAGCGCCGTCATCAGAAATTCTCTCCGCCGCTTTGGCGGACCACCGCCCCGGCACGGTCCACACAGCAAGGACCGCAGCCGGACAGCACAACCGGTCGCCGAGCCAGACAGGCCGACGTCCGCTCCAGGGAAGGACCCTTCGTGAGCGACACCACCGATCTGATGGGCGCACGTGTCGAGGAGACCGCTGCCGCGCCCGCCACGGACGCCTCCGCGCCTGCCGCCGGTGCCGGCTCCCGGCGGCGCCGCGGTACCGGCCTCGACGGCATGGTGCTGGCCGAGCTTCAGCAGGTCGCATCCGGCCTCGGCATCAGGGGCACGGCGCGGATGCGCAAGAGCCAGCTGATCGAGGTCATCAAGGAGGCGCAGGCCGGTGGCGGCGCCCCCAAGGCCGCCGAGGGCGCTGCCGAGACCAAGCCGAAGCGTCGGACGACCTCCAAGGCCCGTACGGGTGACGAGGGCGCCGAGAAGAAGGCGGAGCAGGCCGCGGCCCCGGCCGAGCAGGCCGTGGCCCAGCAGCAGATCGAGATCCCCGGCCAGCCCGCCGGCCGCACCGGCGACGCCGAGCGCGGCGCGGACGACGCGCCGGCCGAGCGCCGCCGTCGCCGTGCCACCGCGGAGGCCGGCAGCCCCACCGCGAGCGGTGCCGAGACCGTCGTCGCCGAGGCGAAGGGCGAGGCGAAGAGCGAGACCTCCGCCGCGCAGCCGCAGGGCGACGCCGACGGCGAGGGCCGTGGCCGCCGGGACCGCCGTGACCGCGGCCGTGACCGTGACCGGCGCGGCAAGGGCGACGACCAGCAGGGCGCCGGCCAGGGCGGCGGCCGGGACCGTCAGGACCGCGACCGGCAGCAGCAGCCGCAGCAGCAGGGCGGCGGCCGTCAGGACCGCAACACCGGTCCGCAGGACGACGACGACTTCGACGGCGGCCGCCGTGGCCGCCGCGGCCGCTACCGTGACCGCCGTGGCCGTCGCGGCCGTGACGAGATGGGCGGCGCCGAGCCGCAGGTGGCCGACGACGACGTCCTGATCCCGGTCGCGGGCATCCTGGACATCCTCGACAACTACGCGTTCATCCGGACCTCCGGCTACCTGCCGGGTCCGAACGACGTGTACGTCTCCCTCGCCCAGGTCCGCAAGAACGGCCTGCGCAAGGGCGACCACGTCACCGGTGCGGTCCGCCAGCCGAAGGAGGGCGAGCGCCGCGAGAAGTTCAACGCGCTGGTCCGCCTCGACTCCGTCAACGGCATGGCTCCCGAACACGGCCGCGGCCGCCCGGAGTTCAACAAGCTGACGCCGCTGTACCCCCAGGACAGGCTCCGTCTGGAGACCGACCCGGGCGTGCTGACCACGCGGATCATCGACCTCGTGTCGCCGATCGGCAAGGGCCAGCGCGGTCTGATCGTGGCCCCGCCGAAGACCGGCAAGACCATGATCATGCAAGCGATCGCCAACGCGATCACGCACAACAACCCCGAGTGCCACCTGATGGTCGTCCTGGTCGACGAGCGTCCGGAAGAGGTCACCGACATGCAGCGGTCGGTCAAGGGCGAGGTCATCTCCTCGACCTTCGACCGCCCCGCCGAGGACCACACCACGGTCGCCGAGCTCGCCGTCGAGCGCGCCAAGCGCCTGGTGGAGCTGGGTCACGACGTCGTCGTGCTGCTCGACTCGATCACGCGTCTGGGCCGTGCGTACAACCTCGCCGCCCCGGCCTCCGGCCGCATCCTGTCCGGTGGTGTCGACTCGACGGCCCTGTACCCGCCGAAGCGCTTCTTCGGTGCGGCCCGCAACATCGAGGACGGCGGCTCGCTCACGATCCTCGCCACCGCCCTGGTGGACACCGGGTCCCGCATGGACGAGGTGATCTTCGAGGAGTTCAAGGGCACCGGCAACATGGAGCTCAAGCTCGACCGGAAGCTCGCCGACAAGCGCATCTTCCCGGCGGTGGACGTCGACGCGTCCGGCACGCGCAAGGAAGAGATCCTGCTCGGCAACGAGGAGCTGGCGGTCGTCTGGAAGCTGCGCCGGGTGCTGCACGCGCTCGACCAGCAGCAGGCGATCGAGCTGCTGCTCGACAAGATGAAGCAGACGAAGTCGAACGGCGAGTTCCTGATGCAGATCCAGAAGACGACCCCGACGCCGGGCAACGGCGACTGACGCCTTCGCAGATCTCCATAAACGGAAGCCGTCCCCCGCTGGGGGACGGCTTCTGGCGTTGTCCGGGCCGGTGTAGGATCTCGCCCTTCGGTCAATTGATCGAATGTCGAATTCCTGATCCCGAGGGGGGACTTAAGTGGGTACACCCACGTCCGGGAGCGGTCGGCACAGACGCCGGATACGGTTCGCACTGCCCGTCGCGGCGGCCGCGGTCGCGGCCCTGATCTCGACCTCCGCCAGCGCGGACACGGGGCCGGCGGTCACGGGGGGACCGGCCGTCAGCGCGCCGTCCAAGGCGGCCCTGAACAAGCGGATCGCCCGTGCGATCACCGCCCGCGCCAACACCACGAAGAAGCACACCGCCACCGCGGGCGGTTCGGCCGTGACGCCGAAGATCATCGGTGGCGGTACGGCCACCATCGCCTCGGCGCCGTGGATGGCCCAGCTCTGGTACTACGACGACAAGGGCACCGCCGGAACCGGTGACGACGTCGGCTTCTTCTGCGGCGGCTCGGTCATCTCGCCGACGAAGATCCTCACGGCCGCGCACTGCGTCAAGGGCTTCAAGTGGAGCACCACCGACTCCGCGGTCGTCACCGGCACCGCGTCGCTGCCCACCGCCAACGCCGACGGCACCGCCAACCTGCACGGCGGCACCGTAACGGGTGTCCTTCGCCAGTGGAACCACCCGTCGTACACCGTGTCGGCCCACGGCGCTCCCAACAACGACATCGCCGTGCTCACCCTGGCCGCCCCGGTCAAGGCCACGCCGATCCGGATGACGACCAACACCGACACGACCTCCTACAAGACCAACAACAGCGCCAAGGTCTACGGCTGGGGCCGCACCACCTCCACCACGGACGACATCTCCGCGACGCTGAAGACGGCCACGCTGCCCGTCCAGTCCGACACCACCTGCACCGCCGCCTACGGCAGCACCGACTTCGTCAAGGGCCACATGGTCTGCGCCGGCAAGGCCGCCACCGGCTCCGACACCGGCACGACCACCACCTGCAACGGCGACTCCGGCGGCCCGCTGGTCTTCGGCGGCCGCATCGTCGGCGTCGTCTCCTGGGGCGTCGAGGACTGTGTCGCCAAGGGCGCCTACCCCGTCTTCACGAAGGCCAGCACCTACGTCGGTGCCGCCTACGCGCAGATCGCCGACTCCAACCTGAGCTACACCGACGGCAAGGCGGACCTGTTCGCCCGCAAGTCGTCGACCCGCGTCGGCTACGAGCTGGACTCCAAGGGCAGCACGCTCGCCGCCCGTCAGTCCGCGGGCGACTGGACCGGCGTCAACGTCGTCCTGCAGGCCGACCTCAACCGTGACGGTTTCCAGGACTTCGTCTATCGGATCGCCTCCAGCGGTGACGTCTACTGGTACCACTTCGCCCTGAACAGTGCGCAGACCGGCGGCTCGTGGGTGACGACGAAGCTCTTCACCGACTGGAGGACCCGCAAGGCCATCGTCATCCCCGGTGACCTGACCGGTGACTACCTTCCCGACGTGCTCTCCGAGGACTCCTCCGGCGTCCTGTGGCTGTACCCGGGCAAGGGCAACGGCACCTTCGGCTCCCGTGTCCGCATCGGCGGCGGCTGGAGCCAGTACAACCAGCTGCGCGGCGTCGGCGACTTCAACGGCGACGGCAAGGCCGACCTGCTGGCCCGCAGGAGCAGCGGCGGCGACCTCTACCTGTACAAGGGCACCGGCAAGTCCGGCACCGGCCTCTTCTCGGCCCGGGTGAAGGTCCGTTCCGGCTGGACCGGCTTCAACACCCTCGCCGCGGTCGGCGACATGACCGGCGACGGCAGGGCCGACCTGGTCGCCCGCACGACCTCCGGCACGCTGTACCTCTACCCGGGTACCGGCAAGGCGACCAGTGAGATCTTCGGCACAAGGAAGTCGCTCGGCACCGGATTCCAGCAGTACGACATCTTCGGCTGAAACGCCTGGTGAGCGAGGGTTCGCTCACCGTGCTCGACTACACAGCGTGCCCATCGCCCCACGCGGTGGGCACGCTGCGTTGTGCAACCCTGTCCCGAGTTTCGCCGTCTGACCAGGCGGAGCGACGATGGTCCGGTAGGTACCGATGTCTCCGGTACGCCGGGCCTGACCCTGACAGCAGGGGGTACGCGAACGGTCGTAGGAGAGCAGAGGAGCACATGTCCGCCGAGAGCACACCGGAACCCGGCATACCCGGGACCGGCCCGAAGGACCCCGGCCGCAGCGGCAAGGGGCGCCGCCGCCAGCCTCCGGGACGAAGGCGCAGGGCGCTGCTCGTCACGGCCTGGACGGCGGCCGGCGTCCTCGTGCTCGGCGGCACCGGCCTCGGCTACCTGTACGTCAAGCTCAACGGCAACATCAAGAGCGTCGACATCAACCAGGCGCTGGGCGCCGACCGGCCCGCCAAGACCGACAACGGCTCCGAGAACATCCTGGTCCTCGGCTCGGACACGCGCTCCGGCGGCAACAAGAAGCTCGGCGGCGGCACCGACGACGGCAGCGCCCGGTCCGACACCGCGATGATCGTCCACGTGTACAAGGGCCATCACCGGGCCAGTGTGGTCTCCATCCCGCGGGACACCCTGATCGACCGCCCCGCCTGCAAGGACGCGCAGGGCACCAGGCACTCCGCCGCCACCGGCGTGATGTTCAACTCCGCGTACTCCACCGGCGGCGCGACCTGCGCGGTCAGGACCGTCGAGGCCATGACCGGTGTCCGTATGGACCACTACCTGGAGGTCGACTTCTCGGGCTTCCAGAAGCTCGTCGACGAACTGGGCGGGGTCGAGGTCACGACGACCAAGGCTATCGACGACCCGCAGAGCCACCTCGACCTCAAGGCCGGCAAGCACTCCCTCGACGGCGAGCAGGCGCTCGGCCTGGTCCGCACCCGGCACGGCGTCGGCGACGGCTCCGACCTGGGCCGCATCCAGCTCCAGCAGGCCTTCGTGAAGGCGCTGATCGAGCAGGTCAGGCAGGTGGGCGTCTTCACCAGCCCCAAGAAGCTGTTCGACCTGGCGGACACCGCGACGAAGACGGTCACCACCGACTCCGACCTGGGCTCGGTCAACTCCCTGGTCGACTTCGCGAACGGCCTCAAGGCCATCGACTCCAAGAGCATGCACATGGTCACGATGCCGGTCGAGTACGACCCGTCGGACCCGAACCGGGTGATCGTGGCCAAGGCGAAGGCCAAGCAGGTCTGGACGGCCCTGAAGAAGGACCGGCCGATCCCGGCGAGCGCGACGAAGGGCACGGCGACGGGCCAGGCGAAGGGGGTCGTGACGTCGTCGTGAGGGTGAAAGGGCGCCGCCGCCGGCGTCCGCGACAGGGGCGCGGGGAACTGCGCCACCCGCCCCCACCCGCCCCCACCCGCCCGCACTCGCGTACGACGAAGCCGTCCCCGCCCCTCGGGCGCGCCCCCGCTCGCCGCCCCGGAATAAAGATCCAAGCCCCCCGGTTTTGGGAGATACGGCCAGCCCTGGCAGACTGGTACGTCGGCCCCGGTTCACGCTCCGCAGCCCGCGGCGGCGACCCGGTGCCCTCCCGAAATCTAGGAGACACCTTGAAGCGCGAGATCCACCCCGAGTACGTCGAGACGCAGGTCAGCTGCACCTGTGGCGCGTCGTTCACCACCCGCAGCACCATCCAGTCCGGCACCATCCGGGCTGAGGTCTGCTCCGAGTGCCACCCGTTCTACACGGGCAAGCAGAAGATCCTCGACACCGGTGGCCGTGTGGCCCGCTTCGAGGCCCGCTTCGGCAAGGCTGCCGCCGGCTCCAAGAAGTAGCGAGCCCCATTTCGCCGGTCCACGGCCGCGTCCCTTCGGGGGCGCGCCCGGGACCGGCGTTTTTGGTCGCCCGCCTTCCCTTCCGCCCGCAGTATCAGGAGCCCCAAAATGTTCGAGGCCGTCGAGGAACTCGTCGTCGAGCACGCCGACCTGGAGAAGAAGCTCGCCGACCCGTCGGTCCACGCCGACCAGGCGAACGCGCGCAAGCTGAACAAGCGCTACGCCGAACTCACCCCGATCGTCGGCACGTACCGCTCCTGGAAGCAGACCGGCGACGACATCGAGACCGCTCGTGAACTGGCCGCCGACGACCCGGACTTCGCCGCCGAGGTCAAGGAGCTGGACAAGCAGCGCGACGAGCTGACCGAGAAGCTGCGGCTGCTGCTGGTGCCCCGGGACCCGTCCGACGACAAGGACGTGATCCTGGAGATCAAGGCCGGCGCGGGCGGCGACGAGTCCGCGCTGTTCGCCGGCGACCTGCTGCGGATGTACCTGCGGTACGCCGAGCGCGTCGGCTGGAAGACCGAGATCATCGACTCCACCGAGTCCGAGCTGGGCGGCTACAAGGACGTCCAGGTCGCCGTGAAGACCAAGGGCGGCAACGGCGCGACCGAGCCCGGCCAGGGCGTCTGGGCGCGGCTGAAGTACGAGGGCGGCGTGCACCGCGTGCAGCGGGTGCCGGCCACCGAGTCGCAGGGCCGCATCCACACCTCGGCGGCGGGCGTCCTCGTGACCCCCGAGGCCGAGGAGGTCGACGTCGAGATCAACCCGAACGACCTGCGGATCGACGTCTACCGGTCCTCGGGACCCGGCGGCCAGTCGGTCAACACCACCGACTCCGCGGTGCGCATCACGCACCTGCCCACCGGAGTCGTCGCCTCCTGCCAGAACGAGAAGAGCCAGCTGCAGAACAAGGAGCAGGCCTTGCGTATCCTGCGCTCCAGGCTGCTCGCCGCGGCGCAGGAGGAGGCGGAGAAGGAAGCCGCCGACGCCCGCCGCAGCCAGGTCCGCACCGTCGACCGCTCCGAGAAGATCCGCACGTACAACTTCCCGGAGAATCGCATCTCGGACCACCGGGTCGGCTTCAAGGCGTACAACTTGGACCAGGTCCTGGACGGCGAGCTCGACGCGGTGATCCAGGCCTGCGTCGACGCGGACTCGGCCGCGAAGCTGGCCGCTGCGTAAGAGGTACCAGTCACTACACGGAGGACCAGCGTGCAGCAAGATTTTGGGGGGCGACCCCCAAGCCCCCGCAGCGTGCTGCTCGCGGAGGTGGCCCAGGCCACCCAGCGGCTGGCCGATGCCGGCGTGCCCTCGCCGCGCAACGACGCGGAGGAGCTCGCCGCGTTCGTGCACGGCGTGAAACGGGGCGCGCTGCACTCCGTGAAGGACTCGGACTTCGACGCCCGGTACTGGGAGGTCATCGCCCGGCGCGAGCAGCGCGAGCCGCTCCAGCACATCACCGGGCGTGCCTACTTCCGCTACCTCGAACTCCAGGTGGGGCCGGGCGTCTTCGTGCCCCGCCCGGAGACCGAGTCCGTGGTCGGCTGGGCCATAGACGCCGTGCGCGCCATGGACGTCGTCGAGCCGTGCATCGTCGACCTGTGCACCGGCTCCGGCGCCATCGCGCTCGCCCTCGCCCAGGAGGTCCCGCGCTCGCGCGTGCACGCCGTGGAGCTGTCCGAGGAAGCGCTCCAGTGGACCCGCAAGAACGTGGCGGGCTCCAGGGTCGACCTGCGCCAGGGGGATGCCCTGGACGCCTTCCACGACCTCGACGGCCACGTCGACCTGGTCATCTCCAACCCGCCGTACATCCCGCTCACCGAGTGGGAGTACGTCGCTCCCGAGGCCCGCGACTACGACCCGGAGCTGGCCCTGTTCTCCGGCGAGGACGGCCTCGACCTCATCCGCGGCATCGAACGCACCGCGCACCGGCTGCTGCGCCCCGGCGGTGTCGTCGTCATCGAGCACGCCGACACCCAGGGCGGCCAGGTGCCGTGGATCTTCACCGAGGAGCGGGGCTGGGCCGACGCGGCCGACCACCCGGACCTCAACAACCGCCCCCGCTTCGCGACCGCCCGCAAGGCGCTGCCGTGAGCACCCGCCAGACCCCCTCCCGGAAGCCCCGGGAGTCCCGGAAGCATGTGTACTTCGTGTACGAGGAGGCCCGCTAGACATGGCACGGCGATACGACACCAATGACGCGACCGACCGCGTGACGGGTCTGCGTGAGGCCGCGTCCGCCGTCCGCCGGGGCGAACTGGTGGTACTGCCCACGGACACGGTCTACGGCATCGGCGCCGACGCGTTCACCGCCGAGGCGGTCTCCGACCTGCTCGACGCCAAGGGCCGGGGCCGCAACATGCCTACCCCGGTGCTGATCGGCTCCCCGAACACGCTGCACGGGCTCGTCACCGACTTCTCCGAGCTGGCCTGGGAACTGGTCGACGCGTTCTGGCCGGGCGCCCTCACCCTGGTCGCGAAGCACCAGCCGTCCCTGCAGTGGGACCTCGGCGACACCCGGGGCACGGTCGCCGTGCGCATGCCGCTGCACCCGGTCGCCATCGAACTGCTCACCGAGGTCGGCCCGATGGCCGTCTCCTCCGCCAACCTCACCGGTCACCCGTCCCCGGAGACCTGTGACGCCGCGCAGCAGATGCTCGGCGACTCCGTCTCCGTCTACCTCGACGGCGGCCCCACCCCGGGCAACGTGCCCTCGTCGATCGTCGACGTCACCCGTGAGGTACCGCTGCTGCTGCGCGCCGGCGCGATCTCCGCGGAGGAGCTGCGCAAGGTCGTACCCGACCTCGAGGTGGCGAATTGACAGCCCCTGACGCGGGGCGTGGCATAGGCAACCCGGAGCGCGCGGCGGAGATCACGACCACGTTCGTGGGGCTGCCGCGGGACAGCTTCCGCATCCTCCACGTCAGCACCGGCAACGTGTGCCGCTCGCCGATCACCGAGCGGCTGACCCGCCATCTCGTGACGGACCGGCTCGGCACCTTTCTCGGCGGCGGGCTGATCGTGGAGAGCGCGGGCACCTGGGGGCACGAGGGCGCCCCCATGGAGGCCAACGCGGAAGCGGTCCTCGCCGACTTCGGCGCGGACGCGACCGGGTTCACCGGACGGGAGCTGCTGGACGAGCACGTCATCCGCGCCGACCTGGTGCTGACCGCCACCCGCGACCACCGCGCCCAGGTCATCTCCATGGGCCATTCGGCGGGCCTGCGCACCTTCACGCTGAAGGAGTTCACGCGCCTGGTCCGCGCGATCGACCCGGCGACGCTGCCCCCGCTGCACGAGGGCGTGGTCGTGCGCGCCCGTGCGCTGGTCCGTGCGGCGGCCGCGCTGCGCGGCTGGCTGCTGGCCCCCACCGCCGAGGCGGACGAGGTCCACGACCCGTACGGCGCCCCGCTGCCGTTCTTCCGCTCCATCGGCGACGAGATACACGAGGCGCTGGACCCGGTGGTCACGGCGCTGACCGGCGTCCCCGCGCGGATGTGACCCGAGGCGCCGTACACGCCGCGCACCCCGCTCACCCCGGGCCTACATTGGACGTACGTCACCGTCGACCGCCCGGAGCCCGCCATGCCGGTCAGCCCTACCCTCGTCGAGGCCGATCCGCTGCTGCGGCAGGACCCGGAGCTGGCGGAGATCCTGCTCGGGGAGCTGGCCCGGCAGTCGACGTCGCTGCAGCTGATCGCCGCCGAGAACTTCTCCTCCCCGGCCGTGCTGGCCGCGCTCGGCTCACCGCTCGCGAACAAGTACGCCGAGGGGTACCCGGGCGCCCGGTACCACGGTGGCTGCGAGATCGTGGACGTCGCCGAACGGCTCGCCGTCGACCGCGCCAAGGCCCTGTTCGGTGCCGCGCACGCCAACGTCCAGTCGCACTCCGGATCGTCCGCGGTGCTCGCCGCCTACGCCGCGCTGCTGCGCCCCGGGGACACCGTGCTCGCGCTCGGCCTGCCGTACGGCGGTCACCTCACGCACGGCTCGCCGGCCAACTTCTCCGGCCGCTGGTTCGACTTCGTCGGGTACGGCGTCGACCCGGAGAGCGGGCTCATCGACCACGACCAGGTGCGGGCGCTGGCCCGCGGCCGCCGGCCCAAGGCGATCGTGTGCGGTTCCATCGCCTATCCCCGGCACATCGACTACGCCTTCTTCCGCGAGGTCGCCGACGAGGTCGGGGCCTATCTGATCGCCGACGCCGCCCATCCCATCGGGCTCGTCGCCGGAGGCGCGGCGCCCAACCCGGTGCCGTACGCCGACGTGGTGTGCGCGACCACGCACAAGGTGCTGCGCGGGCCGCGCGGCGGGATGCTCCTGTGCGGGTCGCCCGAGCTGGCGGAGCGCCTGGACCGCGCTGTGTTTCCTTTCACACAGGGCGGCGCGCAGATGCACACCATCGCCGCCAAGGCGGTCGCGTTCGGCGAGGCGGCGACGCCCGCCTTCGCCGTCTACGCCCACCAGGTGGTCGCCAACGCGCGGGTCCTCGCGGCCGCGCTCGCCGAGCAGGGGCTGACGGTCACCACGGGCGGCACCGACACCCATCTGATCACCGCCGACCCGGCCCCGCTGGGCGTCGACGGGCGTACCGCCCGGGGCCGGCTGGCCGCCGCGGGCATGGTGCTGGACAGCTGCGCCCTGCCGCACGGGGACGCGCGGGGCCTGCGGCTGGGCACCGCCGCCGTGACCACGCAGGGCATGCGGGCGGCGGAGATGGAGCGGATCGCGCTGCTGCTGGCGGACGTGCTGCGCGGTGCGCAGGACCGGGGGAGGGTGCGTGAGGAGGTGCGGGAGCTCACCGGTAGATTTCCGCCGTATCCCGGTGGGGACCGGGTAGGCGCGGCGTCGTAGAGCCCTTGTACGCCCGCCTTACGAGCGCCCGTGCAACCATCGTCGCTACCCGGAAGTCCCCATACATATGCGACCGTCGCTAGGGTGTGGGCTGTGATGGCCAGCGAGACCTGTGGGGAAGCCTGTGCGTGAATACCTGCTGACGCTCTGCATCACGGCCGCGGTGACGTATCTGCTGACAGGGCCGGTGCGGAAGTTCGCGATCGTGGCCGGGGCCATGCCGGAGATCCGGGCGCGTGACGTGCACCGGGAGCCCACTCCGCGGCTCGGCGGGATCGCGATGTTCTTCGGGCTGTGCGCGGGGCTGCTGGTCGCCGACCACCTCACCAACCTGAACGAGGTCTTCGAGAAGTCGAACGAGCCGCGGGCGCTGCTCTCCGGCGCGGCCCTGATCTGGCTGATCGGCGTGCTCGACGACAAGTTCGAGATCGACGCCCTGATCAAGCTGGGCGGCCAGATGATCGCCGCGGGCGTCATGGTCATGCAGGGTCTGACCATCCTGTGGCTGCCCATCCCGGGCGTCGGCACGGTCGCCCTGACCCCCTGGCAGGGCACCCTGCTGACGGTGGCGCTGGTCGTCATCACCATCAACGCGGTCAACTTCGTCGACGGCCTGGACGGCCTGGCCTCCGGCATGGTGTGCATCGCGGCCGCGGCGTTCTTCATGTACGCGTACCGGATCTGGTACTCGTACGGCATCGAGGCCGCCGCCCCCGCGACGCTGTTCTCGGCGATCCTGATGGGCATGTGCCTGGGCTTCCTGCCGCACAACCTGCATCCGGCCCGGATCTTCATGGGCGACTCCGGCTCGATGCTGATCGGCCTGGTGCTCGCCGCCGGAGCCATCTCGATCACGGGCCAGCTGGACCCGGACGTGATGAACCTGTTCGCCGGTTCCGAGCGCAACGCGGTCCACCAGATGGTCCCGGTCTACATCCCGCTGCTGCTGCCGCTGACCATCATCGCGGTGCCGGCCGCCGACCTGGTGCTGGCCATCGTGCGGCGCACCTGGCGCGGCCAGTCGCCGTTCGCGGCCGACCGCGGGCACCTGCACCACCGGCTCCTGGAGATCGGCCACTCGCACAGCCGGGCCGTGCTGATCATGTACTTCTGGTCGGCGCTGATCGGCTTCGGGGCGCTGGCGTACTCGGTGAACTCCGCGTCCATGTGGATCGTGCTGGGTGTGGTCTTCCTCAGCGCGATCGGGCTGGGGCTGCTCCTGCTGCCGCGGTTCACGCCGCGGGTGCCGGTGTGGGCCCAGCGGTTCGTGCCGCCGCGCTACCGGCGCCGCGGTCCCGTTCCGGAGGACGCCGAGGCGGCGGCGGAGGGCGCCGGGGAGGACGTCCCCGGTGCGCCCGAGGAGGCTGGGGAGCCGTGCGAGGAACACCGTGCTCCGGTGCCCGCCGGCGCGGCCCGGGTCAACGGCGCCACCGCCCTCGGACACCGCTCGCGCATGCTGGAACGGCGCGCTTCCGAAACCTCGCGTTGACCCCGCGCAGACCTTGTGCAGACCCTCGCAAGGTAAGAATCTGACGAGAGCATTGCCAAGCCGTGGGGGTGCAAAGACCCCAATACCAGACACAACGGCTCGGTTTTCGCTCAGACGGGCATGTTCACTCTCATGTGTGACAGCGAGCACACCTACCAGGTAAAGACCTCATCAAATAGTTTGTGATACGGTTCACGAGAACCCCGGACAGAGCCGAAGGACCCGAGTGCGATGGTCCATTGGCGTGAGGACTTCGACCCTCCGGCCGGGACTACGCTCGTCCATGACGACACCTGCCCCCCTGTGAAAGCGGAGTTGCCGCCATGCCGTCCAATGACGCCCGGATCCTGGCCCAGGCCGCCGTACCCACGGCCGCTGTCGGTGTGCTCGCTGCCGCCGTCAGCGCGATCGTCGCGGGCGGCAAGGGGGCGATCGGGGCGCTCGTCGCGACGGTGGTGGTCGTCCTCTTCATGGGGATCGGCCTCTACGTTCTGCAGCGCACCGCGAAATCGCTTCCCCATCTCTTCCAGGCCATGGGGCTCATGCTCTACACGGCGCAGTTGCTTTTGCTGTTCATCTTCGTCGCTGCCTTCAAAGACACGACCCTGTTCAACCCCCGGGCCTTCGCCGGCACACTCGTGGTCGGCACGGTCACCTGGATCGCCGCCCAGGCGCGCGCCCAGATGAAGGCCAAGATCCTCTACGTTGAGCCCGAGAAGACCGGGCAGCCGTCGTGAGAGGTAGGCCCGGGATAAAGCCGCACGAGAGATGCTGCTATCGTCCGGTGCCAACTGCGGCATCGCGGGCGCGGGCATCTGAGCTGACGCCTGCTCAATCGCGAGGCGAGATGCCCCCCAGCCGCCCCCACATCCGTAACACCAGTCCCGTGCCGAACCGCGGCCGTGCGCCGCGCCGACACAACGAGGTTGCCGTACCTATGCGCCACGCTGAAGGAGCCCGCGGTGAGTGCTGACCCGACGCAGGTGCTCGCCTTCGAGACCGACTGCCACATCTTCGACGGCTGTGGCTTCCCGGCTCCCGGCCTGCACTCGTTCCTGTTCAAGCCCCTCTGGGGTGATGCCGACAGCAACCTGTACTTCAACAAGACGATGCTGCTGGCGCTGCTCGGCACGGTCATCATCGTCGGGTTCTTCTGGGCCGCGTTCCGCAAGCCCCAGGTCGTCCCGGGCAAGCTCCAGATGGTCGCCGAGGCCGGCTACGACTTCATCCGGCGCGGTGTCGTCTACGAGACGATCGGCAAGAAGGAAGGCGAGAAGTACGTACCGCTGGTCGTCTCGCTGTTCTTCTTCGTCTGGATGATGAACCTCTGGTCGATCATCCCGGTCGCTCAGTTCCCGGTGACGGCGATCATCTCGTACCCGCTCGTGCTGGCCCTCATCGTCTACGTGCTCTGGGTCTCCCTGACCTTCAAGCGCCACGGCTTCGTCGGCTTCTTCAAGAACGTCACCGGGTACGACAAGTCGCTCGGTGCGGTGCTGCCGCTCGCGATGGTCATCGAGTTCTTCTCGAACCTGCTCGTGCGGCCCTTCACCCACGCCGTCCGACTCTTCGCGAACATGTTCGCCGGTCACACCCTGCTGCTGCTCTTCACGATCGCCAGCTGGTACCTGCTGAACGGCATCGGCATCGCCTACGCGGGCGTCTCGTTCGTCATGACGCTCGTGATGACGGCCTTCGAGCTCTTCATCCAGGCACTGCAGGCCTACGTCTTCGTTCTCCTGACGTGCACCTACATCCAGGGCGCCCTGGCCGAGCACCACTGAGCGCCTCGCACTCACCCCTGTGATCGTCCGGTGGCCAACCCCCACCGGTCCGTAAAGAAAAGGAAGAACTGGCATGTCCCAGACCCTTGCTGCCGCTGTTTCCGGCTCCCTCGGCTCCATCGGTTACGGCCTCGCCGCCATCGGCCCCGGCGTCGGCGTCGGCATCATCTTCGGCAACGGCACCCAGGCGCTGGCCCGCCAGCCCGAGGCTGCCGGCCTGATCCGCGCCAACCAGATCCTCGGCTTCGCCTTCTGTGAGGCGCTCGCCCTGATCGGTCTGGTCATGCCGTTCGTCTACGGCAAGTGATCTGCCGAAACACCACTGACTAGACGAAAGGCACTGATATGAGCCCCCTGGTTCAGCTGGCGGCTGAGGAGGCCGAAAACCCCCTCATCCCGCCGATCCCAGAGCTCGTCATCGGCCTCATCGCCTTCGTCATCGTCTTCGGCTTCCTCGCCAAGAAGCTCCTTCCGAACATCAACAAGGTTCTGGAGCAGCGCCGCGAGGCGATCGAGGGCGGTATCGAGAAGGCCGAGGCCGCGCAGACCGAGGCCCAGAGCGTCCTTGAGCAGTACAAGGCGCAGCTGGCCGAGGCCCGGCACGAGGCCGCGCGCCTGCGCCAGGAGGCTCAGGAGCAGGGCGCCACGCTCATCGCCGAGATGCGGGCCGAGGGCCAGCGTCAGCGCGAGGAGATCGTCGCCGCCGGTCACGCCCAGATCGAGGCCGACCGCAAGTCCGCCGCGCAGGCGCTGCGCCAGGACGTGGGTCAGCTGGCCACCGCCCTGGCCGGCAAGCTCGTCGGCGAGTCCCTCGAGGACCACGCCCGGCAGAGCCGCGTGATCGACCGCTTCCTCGACGAGCTTGAGGAGAAGGCCGAGGCGGCCCGATGAACGGAGCGAGCCGCGAGGCACTGGCAGCCGCACGGGAGCGTCTCGACGCACTCACGGACTCGACGTCCGTGGACGCGACGCGGCTCGCGGACGAGCTGGCGGCCGTCACCACGCTGCTCGACCGCGAAGGTGGCCTGCGTCGGGTCCTCACCGACCCGGCGCAGTCCGGCGAGGCCAAGGCCGAGCTGGTCCGGCGCCTGATCGGCGGCCAGGTCAGCGAGTCCACCGCCGACGTGGTCGCTGGCATGGTCCGGTCCCGCTGGTCGCAGCCCCGCGACCTGGTGGACGCGCTGGAGGAGCTGGCGGCCGTCGCCGATCTGACGGCCGCGGAGAAGTCGGGCACGCTGGACGACGTGGAGGACGAGCTGTTCCGGTTCGGCCGGATCGTCTCCTCCAGCACCGAACTGCGCGCCGCCCTCACCGACCGCAGGGCCGACGCCGCGGCCAAGACCGAGCTGGTGCACCGGCTGCTCGGCGGACGTGCCAAGCCCGTCACCGAGCGTCTGGTCACGCGTCTTGTGACCGTGCCGCGGGGACGTAGCCTGGAAGCGGGCCTGGAGGCCCTCTCCAAGCTGGCCGCGGACCGCCGCAGCCGCGTCGTCGCCGTCGTCACCTCGGCGGTGCCGCTGAGCGAACCGCAGAAGCGACGCCTGGGCGCCGCCCTCGCGAAGCTCTACGGCCGCACGATGCACCTCAACCTCGATGTCGACCCCGAGGTCGTCGGCGGGATCCGGGTGCGGGTCGGTGACGAGGTCATCAACGGTTCCATCGCGGACCGGCTGGAGGACGCGGCCCGTCGCATGGCGAGCTAGCACCTCGGTAGTCGAGAACAAGCAGTACGTACTTACGGCGGCCCGGGTTGGGCCGTACATGAAGAATCCTGGGGGTCGCCCCCAGACCCCCCAAGTGAAACTTCGGGCCCAACAAGGAGAGCAGGGAACCCAGATGGCGGAGCTCACGATCCGGCCGGAGGAGATCCGGGACGCGCTGGAGAACTTCGTCCAGTCGTACAAGCCGGACGCGGCCTCGCGCGAGGAGGTCGGTACGGTCACCCTTGCCGGCGACGGCATCGCGAAGGTCGAGGGCCTGCCCTCGGCCATGGCCAACGAACTGCTGAAGTTCGAGGACGGCACCCTCGGCCTCGCGCTCAACCTGGAAGAGCGCGAGATCGGCGCCATCGTCCTCGGTGAGTTCAGCGGCATCGAGGAGGGTCAGCCGGTGCACCGCACCGGTGAGGTCCTCTCCGTCGCGGTCGGCGAGGGCTACCTCGGCCGCGTCGTCGACCCGCTCGGCAACCCGATCGACGGCCTCGGCGAGATCGAGACGTCCGGCCGCCGCGCCCTGGAGCTGCAGGCTCCCGGCGTCATGGCCCGTAAGTCGGTGCACGAGCCGATGGAGACCGGCTACAAGGCCGTCGACGCGATGACCCCGGTCGGCCGCGGCCAGCGTCAGCTGATCATCGGTGACCGCCAGACCGGCAAGACCGCCCTGGCCGTCGACACGATCATCAACCAGCGCGACAACTGGCGCTCGGGCGACCCGAAGAAGCAGGTCCGCTGCGTCTACGTCGCCATCGGCCAGAAGGGCTCGACCATCGCCTCCGTGCGGGGCGCCCTGGAAGAGGCCGGCGCGCTGGAGTACACGACCATCGTCGCCGCCCCGGCGTCCGACCCGGCCGGCTTCAAGTACCTGGCGCCGTACACCGGCTCGGCCATCGGCCAGCACTGGATGTACGACGGCAAGCACGTCCTCATCATCTTCGACGACCTCTCGAAGCAGGCCGACGCCTACCGCGCCGTGTCCCTGCTGCTGCGCCGCCCGCCGGGCCGTGAGGCCTACCCGGGTGACGTCTTCTACCTGCACTCCCGCCTGCTGGAGCGCTGCGCCAAGCTGTCCGACGAGATGGGCGCCGGTTCGATGACCGGTCTGCCGATCGTCGAGACCAAGGCCAACGACGTCTCGGCGTTCATCCCGACCAACGTCATCTCCATCACCGACGGCCAGTGCTTCCTGGAGTCGGACCTGTTCAACGCCGGTCAGCGCCCCGCGCTGAACGTCGGTATCTCCGTCTCCCGAGTCGGCGGTTCCGCGCAGCACAAGGCGATGAAGCAGGTCTCCGGCCGACTGCGTCTGGACCTCGCCCAGTACCGCGAGCTGGAGGCGTTCGCCGCCTTCGGTTCCGACCTGGACGCCGCGTCCAAGTCGCAGCTGGAGCGTGGTTCGCGTCTGGTCGAGCTGCTGAAGCAGGCTCAGTACCAGCCGATGCCGACCGAGGACCAGGTCGTCTCCGTGTGGGCCGGCACCACCGGCAAGATGGACGACGTCCCGGTCTCCGACATCCGCCGCTTCGAGAAGGAGCTGCTCGAGTACCTGCACCGCAAGGAGCAGGGCCTCATGACCTCCATCAAGGAGGGCGGCAAGATGTCGGACGACACCCTCACCGCTGTCGCCGACGCCATCGCCGAGTTCAAGAAGCAGTTCGAGACCTCGGACGGCAGGCTTCTCGGCGAGGACGCCCCGGCCACCGCCAAGTGACGTAAGGAAGGGACCTGACTCATGGGAGCCCAGCTCCGGGTCTACAAGCGTCGCATCCGATCCGTCACCGCGACCAAGAAGATCACCAAGGCGATGGAGATGATCGCCGCCTCGCGTGTGGTCAAGGCGCAGCGCAAGGTGCGGGCCTCCGCGCCGTACGCGACCGAGCTCACCCGCGCGGTCACGGCCGTCGGCACGGGTTCGAACACCAAGCACCCGCTGACCACCGAGGCGGAGAACCCGACCCGCGCCGCGGTCCTGCTCCTCACGAGCGACCGCGGCCTGGCCGGCGCGTTCAACTCCAACTCCATCAAGGCCGCCGAGCAGCTGACCGAGCGTCTGCAGGCCGAGGGCAAGGAGGTCGACACGTACATCGTCGGCCGCCGTGGTCTGGCCCACTACACCTTCCGCGAGCGCAAGGTCGCGGAGTCGTGGTCGGGCTTCACCGACGAGCCCTCGTACGCGGACGCCAAGAAGGTGGCGGCGCCGCTGATCGAGGCCATCGAGACCGAGACGGCGGACGGCGGCGTGGATGAACTCCACATCGTCTACACCGAGTTCGTGTCGATGATGACGCAGACGGCGCTCGGCGACCGGCTGCTGCCGCTCAGCCTCGAAGAGGTCGCGGAGGAGGGCGCCGCCAAGGGCGACGAGATCCTTCCGCTGTACGACTTCGAGCCCTCGGCGGAGGACGTCCTCGACGCCCTGCTGCCGCGCTACGTGGAGAGCCGCATCTACAACGCGCTTCTCCAGTCGGCAGCTTCGAAGCACGCCGCCACGCGGCGCGCGATGAAGTCGGCGACCGACAACGCGGGCGAGCTGATCAACACGCTCTCCCGGCTTGCCAACGCGGCCCGCCAGGCCGAAATCACCCAGGAAATCAGCGAGATCGTCGGCGGCGCCAGCGCCCTGGCCGACGCGACCGCGGGGAGTGACCGCTAATGACCACCACTGTTGAGACCGCGACGGCCACGGGCCGCGTCGCCCGGGTCATCGGCCCGGTCGTCGACGTGGAGTTCCCCGTCGACGCGATGCCGGAGATCTACAACGCCCTGCACGTCGAGGTGTCCGACCCGGCCAACGCCGGCGAGAAGAAGACGCTGACCCTGGAGGTCGCCCAGCACCTGGGTGACGGCCTGGTCCGCACGATCTCCATGCAGCCCACCGACGGTCTGGTCCGCCAGGCCCCGGTCACCGACACCGGCGACGGCATCACCGTCCCGGTCGGCGACTTCACCAAGGGCAAGGTGTTCAACACCCTCGGCGAGGTGCTGAACGTCGACGAGCAGTACGACGGCGAGCGCTGGTCCATCCACCGCAAGGCGCCGAACTTCGACGAGCTCGAGTCGAAGACCGAGATGTTCGAGACCGGCGTCAAGGTCATCGACCTTCTCACCCCGTACGTCAAGGGTGGAAAGATCGGTCTGTTCGGTGGTGCCGGCGTCGGCAAGACGGTGCTCATCCAGGAGATGATCTACCGCGTCGCCAACAACCACGACGGTGTCTCCGTGTTCGCCGGTGTCGGCGAGCGCACGCGTGAGGGCAACGACCTCATCGAGGAGATGGCGGACTCGGGCGTCATCGACAAGACCGCCCTTGTCTTCGGCCAGATGGACGAGCCCCCGGGCACCCGTCTGCGCGTGGCCCTCGCGGGTCTGACCATGGCGGAGTACTTCCGCGATGTGCAGAAGCAGGACGTGCTGTTCTTCATCGACAACATCTTCCGCTTCACGCAGGCCGGTTCCGAGGTGTCGACCCTGCTCGGCCGGATGCCCTCCGCGGTGGGTTACCAGCCGAACCTGGCCGACGAGATGGGTCTCCTCCAGGAGCGCATCACCTCGACCCGTGGTCACTCGATCACCTCGATGCAGGCGATCTACGTCCCCGCGGACGACCTGACCGACCCGGCCCCGGCCACCACCTTCGCCCACCTCGACGCGACGACGGTTCTGTCCCGTCCGATCTCCGAGAAGGGCATCTACCCGGCCGTGGACCCGCTGGACTCCACGTCCCGGATCCTGGACCCGCGTTACATCGCGGCGGACCACTACAACACCGCCATGCGGGTGAAGACGGTCCTCCAGAAGTACAAGGACCTCCAGGACATCATCGCGATCCTCGGTATCGACGAGCTCGGCGAGGAGGACAAGCTCGTCGTCCACCGTGCCCGTCGCGTGGAGCGCTTCCTGTCCCAGAACACCCACGTCGCCAAGCAGTTCACCGGCGTCGACGGGTCGGACGTCCCGCTGGACGAGTCGATCGCGGCCTTCAACGCGATCATCGACGGCGAGTACGACCACTTCCCGGAGCAGGCGTTCTTCCTCTGCGGTGGCATCGAGGACCTCAAGGCCAACGCCAAGGAGCTGGGCGTCTCCTGAACTCGCCTGAGTTCGTGTGAGGGGGCGGGCGCGTCCCGCCCCCTCACTCACGCCCATTAGACTTGTATCCAACACCCGGTGACCTCACCGGGTGGTGACCCGAGGAGCCACCTTTGGCTGCTGAGCTGCATGTCGAGCTGGTCGCCGCCGACCGTCAGGTCTGGTCCGGCGAGGCCACCCTGGTCGTCGCGCGCACCACGTCCGGCGACATCGGCGTCATGCCCGGTCACCAGCCGCTGCTGGGTGTGCTGGAGTCGGGCCCGGTGACCATCCGTACGAGTGAAGGTGGGACGGTCGTCGCCGCGGTGCACGGCGGTTTCATCTCGTTCGCGGACAACAAGCTGTCGCTGCTGGCCGAGATCGCCGAGCTCTCGGACGAGATCGACGTCCAGCGCGCGGAGCGGGAGCTGGAGCGCGCGAAGGCGGAAGGCGACGCCACCGCCGAGCGACGCGCCGACGTCCGTCTGCGGGCGGCGACGTCGCGCTGACACACTGCGCGTATGCGTTGAACTGACTCAGCCGCGGCTGGGACCGGAGCCATCCGGTCCCAGCCGCGGCTGAGGTAGATCTGGGTCTTTTTACGTTCCATTACCTAGGAGACGAGGAGGTCGGTGCCGATGGTCCTCGCTCTGACTGTGTGCGGAATCGTGGTCGCGCTCGTGGTGGTGGGACTCTTCCTGTTCGGACTGCGGCGCCGGCTGATCCAGCGCTCGGGCGGGACCTTCGACTGTTCGCTGCGCTGGGACACGCCCGAGAAGGCGGACACCAACGGCAAGGGCTGGAGCTACGGCGTCGCCCGCTACAACGGCGACAGCGTCGAGTGGTACCGCGTCTTCTCCTACGCCTATCGTCCGCGCCGGGTCCTGGAGCGCGACCGCATCGAGGTGGCCGGCCGCCGGCTCCCGGAGGGCGAGGAGGAACTGGCGCTGCTCTCCGACGCGGTGATCCTCACCTGCGTCCACCGGGGCACCCGCCTGGAGCTCGCCATGAGCGAGGACGCGCTGACCGGATTCCTCGCGTGGCTGGAAGCGGCCCCGCCCGGACAGCGGGTCAACGTGGCGTAGCCGGAAACACGTACTGGCCCCCCGGACGCCGTCCGGGGGGCCAGTACGTGTGCCTGAGGCTCGGTGCTACAGGTTCGAGTTGATGGCGCTCACCAGTTCGCCGTCGCTCGTGTCACCGCTGAACTCCCAGAAGAACGCGCCGCCGAGTCCCTGGGACTTGGCCCAGCTCATCTTCCCGGCGATCGTGGCGGGAGTGTCGTAGGACCACCAGTTGTTGCCGCAGTAGGCGTACGCCGTACCCGCGACCGTGCCGGTGGCCGGGCAGGACGTCTTGAGGACCTTGTAGTCCTCGATGCCCTGCTCGTAGGTGCCCGGGGCCGGACCGGTCGCCGAGCCGCCCGGTGCCGCCTGGGTGACGCCGGTCCAGCCGCGGCCGTAGAAGCCGATGCCGATCAGCAGCTTGCTCGCCGGGACACCCTTGGACTTGAACTTGGCGATCGCGTCCGCCGTGGTGAAGCCGGGCGTCGGGATGCCGGTGTAGGTGGTGAGCGGCGAGTGCGGGGCGGTCGGGCCCTGGGCGTTGAAGGCGCCGAAGAAGTCGTACGACATCACGTTGTACCAGTCGACGTACTGGGCCGCGCCCGCGTAGTCGGCGGCGTCGATCTTGCCGCCGGATGTGCCGTCCGCGGTGGTGGCCGCGGTGACCAGGTTGTTGGAGCCGAACTTGGCGCGCAGGGCCTGCATCAGGTTCTTGTAGGCCGCGGCACCGCTGGTGTCACAGGAGAGACCGCAGGCGTTCGGGTACTCCCAGTCGATGTCGATGCCGTCGAAGACGTCGGCCCAGCGCGGGTCCTCGACCAGGTTGTAGCAGGAGTTGGCGAAGGCGGTCGGGTTGGCCGCGGCCTGGGCGAAGCCGCCGGACCAGGTCCAGCCGCCGAAGGACCACAGCACCTTGATGTTCGGGTACTTGGCCTTCAGCTCGCGCAGCTGGTTGAAGTTGCCGCGCAGCGGCTGGTCCCAGGTGTCGGCGACGCCGCTGACCGACTGGTCGGCGGTGAACGCCTTGTCGTAGTCGGCGTAGGAGTCGCCGATCGCGCACTGGCCGTTCGTCACGTTGCCGAAGGCGTAGTTGATGTGCGTGATCTTCGCGGCCGAGCCGGACGTCACCAGGTTCTTGACGTTGTAGTTGCGGCCGTAGATGCCCCACTCGGTGAAGTAGCCGAGCTTGACCTTGTTGCCGGTGGGCGGGGGAGTGGTGGTGCCGCCCGTGGTGTGCACGGCGACCGCGCCGCTGGCCGGTCCGGTCTGGTTCGCGGTGTCGCGGGCCTGCACGGTGTAGGAGTAGTCGGTGCCGGCGGTGAGACCCGTGTCGGTGTACGACGTGGTGGTCACCGTGGAGACGACCTTGCCGTCGCGCAGCACGTCGTAGTTCTTGACGCCCTTGTCGTCGGTGGCGGCGGACCAGCTCAGCTTCACCGAGGTGTCGGTGACGCCGGAGGCCGTCGGGGTGCCGGGCGCGGACGGCGCCGAGTCCCCGGGTACCGTGGTGCCGCCGTCACAGCTGGCGCCGTTGAGGAGGCAGTTGCTCGGGGAGCCGGAGCCCGCGCCGTTGAAGCCGAAGGAGACCGAGGCGCCCGGGGCGAGGGTGCCGTTGTAGGACTTGTTCTTGGCGGTCCAGTGGGTGCCGGAGGACGTCACGTCGGCGTCCCAGGCGGAGGTGACCGAGGTGCCGGAGGGGTAGTCCCACTCGACGGTCCAGGAACTGATCGAGGAGGTACCGGTGTTCTTGACGGTCCACTGACCGCCGAAGCCGGTGCCCCAGTCCTGGGTCTTGGTGTAGGTCGCGGTGGCGCTCGTCGCGGCCTGGGCGGGGCCCGCGAGGCCGACGAGGCCGGCCAGCGGGAGCAACAGGGTCGCGAACCCGGCCGCGGCTCTGTGTCTGAAGCGCATCCTGCGCCTCCTATGGGGAGTTGGGGGGCGCGACTGAGCCTTCGCACCCACAGTGCCGCGAGAATAGAAAGGTCTGGACCACCGGTCAATAGGTCTGGACCACTCCGGGCGAAGTGGGCGTGAAGTCGCCGCCGCGCGCCCGCCCCGCGGCCCGCTCGAACCGGGACCGTGCGCCGGCCCGCACCGAGCGAGGGAGGCGGCCAACAGACCGCGCGCACCGCCGGGGCCCTGCTGCGCACCCCGCTGATGAGCATGGGCGAGCTGATGCGTCCGCGCGCGGCGGCCGCCGCGGTCGCCCTCCTCGCGGCGCTCTGCGTCGGCTGTGGCCACGTCGGCTGCGGCCGCGGCGGCGGAGCGCGGCAGGCCCCGGCGACCCCTCGGGCCACTCCGAGACGCGGCAGAAGGTCGCCGCGGCCGAGTCCGCGGTCGCGCAGGCCGACGAGGACGCCGCCCAGGACGACACCGGCCGCTGAGCGGCCGGGGGCCGGGCGGGGACCGTCAGGACTCAGCGCTCCCCGCCCGGCACCCACAGCACGTCCCCGACGTCCTTGTTGGCCGTCCGGGCCAGGATGAACAGCAGGTCCGACAGCCGGTTGAGGTAGGTCGCGGTCAGCGGGTTCATGACCTCCCCGTGCACCTCCAGCGCCGCCCACGTCGACCGCTCGGCCCGCCGTACCACCGTGCAGGCCTGGTGGAGCAGGGCCGCGCCCGGGGTGCCGCCGGGCAGGATGAACGAACGCAGCTTCTCCAGACGCTCGTTGAAGCGGTCGCAGTCCGCCTCCAGCTTGTCGACGTAGAACTGCTCGACCCGCAGCGGCGGGAACTCCGGGTTCTCGGCCACGGGCGTGCACAGGTCCGCGCCGACGTCGAACAGGTCGTTCTGCACCCGGGTGAGGACCTTGACGACCTCCTCGTCCAGCCCGCCCAGCGCGATCGCCGTGCCGATCGCCGCGTTCGCCTCGTTGGCGTCGGCGTACGCCGAGATCCGCGGATCGGTCTTGGCGACCCGGCTCATGTCCCCGAGAGCGGTGGAGCCCTGGTCGCCGGTCCTGGTGTAGATGCGCGTCAGATTGACCATACGGCCAGCGTAGTTACGCACCGGCGGCCGGGAACACGCGTGTGCCCACCGTCACCACGGGTGTCGCGCGACCGACTCCGAGTGAAAGGCCCCGAGATGTCGCCCAACCGGGCCGTGTCCGGCCGGGAATGGACCCCGCCGGGGGGCACGGCTGACCGGACGTGACGGTTGTCTCACGCCCTGAGACCGTGACACGCGTTACTTACCGGGTTTCCCGGCCCCTCCCGAGCGCTAGGGTCCCGCCCAAGAGGCATACCTCAACAGCGTGTAAGGGGAGCGGAGTGGCACGGAAACTTGCCGTCATCGGTGCCGGCTTGATGGGTTCCGGCATCGCCCAGGTCGCCGCACAGGCCGGCTGGGACGTCGTCCTGCGGGACGTCACGGACGAGGCGCTGGACCGTGCCGTCGGAGGCGTCAAGGCCTCGTACGACAAGTTCGTGAGCAAGGGGAAGCTGGAGGCGCACGACGCCGACGCCGCCCTGGCCCGCATCACGACCACCACCGAGCTCGACGCGGTCGCCGACGCCGACATCGTCGTCGAGGCCGTCTTCGAGAAGCTGGAGGTCAAGCACGAGATCTTCCGCGCGCTCGACAAGATCGTGCGCCCGGACGCCGTGCTCGCCTCCAACACCTCCGCCATCCCGATCACCAAGATCGCGGCGGCCACCGAGCACCCCGAGCGGGTCGTCGGCGTCCACTTCTTCTCGCCGGTGCCGATGATGCAGCTCGTCGAGCTGGTCCGCGGCTACAAGACCAGCGACGAAACCCTCGCCACCGCGCGGGAGTTCGCCGAGTCCACCGGCAAGACCTGCATCGTCGTCAACCGCGACGTGGCGGGCTTCGTGACGACCCGGCTGATCTCGGCGCTCGTCGTCGAGGCCACCAAGCTGTACGAGTCGGGCGTCGCCACCGCCGAGGACATCGACCTCGCCTGCAAGCTGGGCTTCGGCCACGCCATGGGCCCGCTGGCCACCGCGGACCTCACCGGCGTCGACATCCTGCTGCACGCCACCGGCAACATCTACACCGAGTCGCAGGACGAGAAGTTCGCGCCGCCGGAGCTGATGCGCCGGATGGTTGACGCCGGTGACATCGGGCGCAAGAGCGGGCAGGGCTTTTACACGTACTGACCGTTCCCGAAACGCACACATCCCGGGAGTTTCACTCTCGGGGGTGAATTCGGTATCGGTTCGCTTACAGATGGCAACCTCTGGCCTTCGAAAGCAGTCAGAGGTTGCATCACCGGACATCTACTTTCACGGAGTAGGACACGCACTCTCGGGGAGCGCATATGTACATCAGGGGCGACCACGCCGAGCTGGTCGTCGGGGGCCGCCTCGACGTACGCAGCGCGGCGGACGCCCGTACGGTCCTGCACTCGGCCGTCGACGACGGAGTCGGCGATCTCGTGCTGGACCTGTCCGAGCTGGACTCCTGGGACGCCACCGGACTCGGGGTGATCATGGGGGCACACCGGCGGGCCGGCCGCTGCGGCCGCCGCCTGGTGCTGCGCGGCGTGCCGCCGCAGATGCAGCGCCTGCTGGTGGCCACCCGGCTGCACCGGATCCTGGCGATCGAGGGGGGTATCGGGGTGGAGTCGCTGCCCCGCGTGTGACACCGGGAACGGGGCGGTGCGGCCGGACCCGAGTGTGCGGCGGCGAACAGGTGGGACACGGCGTGGACCGGGCGGCGGGGGAGACTCGGACGGACCGCGCACAAGCGCATGTCAGGCGCAATCCTCACGAGACCGTGATGTCTTGGACGGCGCGGTACCCCGGTCTGTCGTAGATACTGTGCGAAGGTTTAGGGTTCGGTCGCCCGCTGCCTTGCCACCCTTCGAGCGCGGGCCCGGACCAGAAGCGACAGCGCAGTGTGCAACAGGCCGGGAGGGGCCCGCATTCACGGCACACCCGCTTTTGGGGGGCTAGGAACCTATGGACCCGATCAACCCGGGACCCGAGGCGTACGGTCAGGACGGCGACGGCCACACGCCGCGCCAGCGCCCGCCGAGGGAATCCCTCACCAACGACTTCGGCCAGAGCACGCCGCCGCTCGTCCGCACGGCACGACTGGTCTCCGGCGACTTCCTGCTGACCGTGAACCCGGTCGACGGCAGCGAGATAGAACCCTGGCCGCCGACCGAGCGTCCCGCCCGGCCCGAGAAGCGCACCGCCGCCGAACGCGCCGAGTACGAGCGCGCCGCGCGGCCGCCGGTGCCGCCGGGCCCGGCCCGCCCCGAGGTGCCGCTCCTGGAGCGCCAGGACGACCGCGAACACCTGGTACGGCTCCTCGCCCGCGGCCGCTCCGTACGCCTCACCGGCCCGGCGGGCTCCGGCCGCACCGCACTCCTCGACCTGGTCGCCGACGACTGCTCGGACCTCGCCCCCGACGGCGTGGTCCGGCTCAACGGCTTCCACCGCACGCCCGAGGACCTGCTCCACGACCTCTTCCACGCCGTCTACAAGGCGCCCGCGCACCGGCCCGGCCACGACGAGCTGCTCGCCTTGGTCCAGGAGATCGGCGCGGTCGTCGTCCTCGACGACATCGAGTTCGGCGGCGCGGGGCTCGACGAACTGATCGACGCCACCCCGGAGTGCGCGTTCCTGATCGGCGCCACCCCGGACGTGCCGGCGCCCGCCGCCGACTCGGCCGTCGAGGAGGTCTTCCTCAGCGGCCTGGAGCGGGCCGGGGGAGTGGACATCCTGGAGCGCGCGGTCGGCCGGGTGCTCACCGAGGAGGAGGCCAACTGGGCCGGCGACCTCTGGTTCGAGTCGGAGGGGCTGCCGCTGCGGTTCGTCCAGGCCGGCGCGCTGCTGCGCCAGCGCGACCAGCTGCGGGTCAGCACCGGCGCCGTCGACGAGTTCGGCGTCTTCGCCTCCGACCTGTCGGACCTGCCCGAGCTGCCGGCCGACGCGTCCTTCGACGCCGAGACGGCCGAGGAGGTCCCGCTGCCGTCCCTCGGCGAGGCCGCCGCGCCCGCCCCGCTGCTCGCCGCCCGCCTCAGCGCCTCCGCCCGCGCCACCCTGCGCTTCGCGGTCGCCCTCGGTGGCGAGGTCCCCCACCAGGCCCACCTGCCCGCCCTGGTCGGCGACACCCACGCGGACGCCGCCCTCGGCGAGCTGGCGGGCTGCGGACTGGTCTCCCCGGTCGGCTCCCGCTACCGGCTCGCGGCGGGCGTCCAGCAGCAGCTGGAGGCCGCCGGGTACGCCGACGGCATCGAGGACCAGGCCCTCGCCGCCGGCCACCACTACACCTGGTGGGCCGGACACCCCTCGGTCACCCCGGACCGCGTGAGCGCTGAGGCGGACGCGATCCTCGCCGCCCTGGCGGTCCTCGTCCCGGCCACCGTGCCCCCGGCCGAGGACGAGGAGTCCGCCTCGGTACGGCTGGCCCGCACGGCCGCGCCCGCGTTCGCGGCCGGACTGCGCTGGAGTGCCTGGGAACGTGCGCTGCGCGCCGGTGCGGAGGCCGCCCGGCTCTCCGGCGAGGTGGGTGAACAAGCCTATTTCCACCACGAGTTGGGTGTGCTCGCGCTCTGCGCCGACGAGCTGGACCGGGCCCGCGCCGAACTGGAGGCCTCCATCGGCCTGCGCGGCGCGGTCTCCGACAAGCGGGGCACCACGGCCGGCCGCCGTGCGCTGGCGCTGGTCGCCGACCGCTCGGGCGAGGTCATTCCCGGCCTCGCCGCGATGATGGGCGACGAGATCTCCGACGTGCGCCAGGAGGAGTCGACGTCCCCGGCCGGGGGTGTCACGACGCCGTTCCCGGCCGTCCACTCCCCGATCTCGGACACGATGGTCACCCGCCGGCCCCCGGAGCACCCGGCGGCGGCCCAGGGCGGCGGCGGGATCGTGCGCATGGCCCGCCGCAACATGGTGGCGGTGAGCGCGGGTGTCCTGCTCACCGCGGTCCTCGGCACGGTGGTCGGGCTCGGCATGACCTCCCACGACAACGCCGACAACCCGGCGGACAACGTGAGCGTCAACCCCTCGGCGGGCGTGGGCGCGGGGTCCGGCGGTCTGGACGCCGATCCCCAGCAGTCGCCGGGGGCGGGCGACACCGGCATGACGTCGACCAGGCCGACGGACCCCGGGCCCGACGGCACGCTCGGCACGTCGGACGACCCGACGTCTCCGTCGGACCCGGCCACGCCCTCGGCCACGCCGTCGGGGACCAAGGGGTCGTCGAGCGGCCGTCCCAGCCGCTCACCGTCCACGTCGCCCGAGCCGACCCGGTCGACCTCGCATTCGCCCTCGCCGAGCCCGTCGAAGTCGAGCGGGTCGCCGACCCCCTCCGAGTCCTCCTCGGACTCCGCTCCTCCGAGCGACACTCCCACTACGACCGACTCGGCCAGCGGCCCGACCTCCGGCACGCCGAGCATCGTCACGTCGAGCGCGCCGGAGCCCGTCGGCCCCGGGACGTCCACCGCGACGGTCATCTGAACCACGGCCGAGGGCCGGTCTCCCGCCCGGAGACCGGCCCTCGGCCGTGTTCGGTGTCCGCCGGCGGCCCGGCGCCGACGGCTCAGAACAGCCGCAGTTTGTCGTCCTCCAGGCCGCGCATCGCGTCGTAGTCCAGGATCGTGCAGCCGATGCCGCGGTCGGTGGCCAGGACGCGGGCCTGGGGCTTGATCTCCTGGGCCGCGAAGACGCCGCGCACGGGCGCGAGATGGGGGTCGCGGTTCAGCAGCTCCAGGTAGCGGGTGAGCTGTTCCACGCCGTCGATCTCGCCGCGGCGCTTGATCTCGACGGCGACGGTGCCGCCGGCGGCGTCGCGGCAGAGGATGTCCACCGGCCCGATCGCCGTCATGTACTCGCGGCGGATGAGGCTGTAGCCCTCGCCGAGCGTCTCGATGCGGTCGGCAAGCAGCTCCTGCAGGTGCGCTTCCACGCCGTCCTTGATCAGGCCCGGGTCCACGCCAAGCTCGTGCGAGGAGTCGTGCAGGACCTCCTCCATCGTGATGATGAGCTTCTCGCCGGCCTTGTTGACGACGGTCCACACGCCCGCCTCGTCGCCCGTGCCCTCCTTGAGCGTGCACGGCGGCGACATCCAGTTGAGGGGCTTGTAGGCGCGGTCGTCCGCGTGGATCGAGACGCTGCCGTCCGCCTTGACCAGGATCAGGCGGGGGGCCGAGGGAAGGTGGGCGGTGAGCCGGCCGGCGTAGTCGACGGAGCACCGGGCGATGACGAGACGCATGGTCGGCAACGCTACTCGACGCCCCGGCCTCCACGCGATTCGCCCACCGGTCTCCCGTCGCCGCACGCTCCGGCGCGGTGCCCGGCGCGTCCTGAATCCGACCCTCCGGAAGGCGTCCGCGACCGGTCCTGACGAGTCGCCTGCACACCCCTGTTCAACTCTGGCCGATTGTGTGCCTAAAGGGACCGTCGCATATACGCAATCTCCTGGTGGCGTCACCGTCCGTTGCCTACCGTAGTGAACGGGAGGTCGCTGTATGTGTACTCAGCGTGTTCGGTATCGCGAACTCCCCTACCTGTCCGGCAACCCCCGCTGTCCGGGGGTGCGAGAGGAGAACCCATGTCGCTCGACGTCTCACCGGCCCTACTCGAACAGGCCGAGCGAGGCGAGGTCGACGAAGCAGATTTCGTCGACTGCGTCCGGACCTCCCTGCCCTACGCATGGGAGATGATCAGCTCCCTGGTGGCCCAGCTGAAGGTGGACGGCGGAGAGTTCGCCGACAACCAGACGCCCCCGCCGGACGAGCAGGCACGCGGTCAGCTGCTGCGTGCGCTCGCGAGTGACGCCATACGCGGCGCCCTGCAGCGGCACTTCGGTGTGCGGCTGGCCTTCCAGAACTGCCACCGGGTAGCGGTGTTCCCGCTGGACGACTCGGTGGACGCGACGCTGGCCCGCTTCACGTCCGCACGCAACCAGCTGCTGAACCAGTCCCCGGAACTCCGGGACTGCTGACGCGGAACTGCTGTACTGCTGACGCAGTGAGCCGCTTGCTTGCCGCTCCACACGCGGGAGGTGCGATAAGTCACTGGGGCGGCAAGCTCCCCGCGCGGCTGTGAGGTCACCGGAGATGGGGCAGTACCTCGGCACCCAGCCGTCGTACGTTCTCCTCCGTGGCGGCCAGATCTCCCGAGCCCTCGGTCAGCAGGGCGAACCGGGAGACGCCGGTCCGTTCGGAGGTCGCCGCGAGCCGGTCGGCACACAGCCGCGGGGTCCCCACCGGGTGCAGTCCGCAGAGCAGTTCGGTGTAGGCGAGCGGATCGCGCATGGAACGGAACCGGCCGTCCACCGTCACATGGGCCTCCAGGCCCTGCCTGAGCCAGCCCGGCATCGCCTTCGTCAGGGTCTCCACGGCGTCGGTGCGCCGGTCGGCGATCTGGCAGACGCCGGCCGAGACATGGGCCGCGCCGAGGATCTCCTCGGCGGGCCGCCCGGCCGCCCGCGCGTGCTGCCGCCACAGCGCGACCATCTCGGCCTTCTCCTCGTCCCCGACGTGCATCCCGAGCAGCATCGGCAGCCCTCGCTCGCCGGCCAGCCGGACGCTCGCCGGAGAGGTGCAGGCGACCACCACCTCCGGTCCCGGCGCCTCCGTCAGCGCCTCCGACGGCCGCGGCACGACCGGGACTTCGCGGAACGAGAAGCGCGGCCCGGAGGCCGACACGGCCGGCTCGCGCAGCCACCGCATCAGCAGTTCGAGTGATTCCGGGAAGCCGTGTTCGTAGGCGTCGAGACCGGCCCCGAACACCTCCAGATCCACCCACGGTCCGCCCCGGCCCACGCCGAGCGTGAAGCGGCCGCCGCTCGTCACGTGCAGCAGCGCGGCCTGTTCGCCGAGCGCCACCGGATGGACCGTCGGCAGTACGCTCACCGCCGTGCCGACCCGCAGGCGCCTGGTGCGGCCCAGCAGCAGGGCCGCCAGGGTCACCGCGGACGGGCAGGTGCCGTACGGCACGAAGTGGTGTTCGGCCAGCCAGACCGCGTCCAGGCCGGCCTCCTCGGCCACCTCCGCCGTGCGCACCGCCCGGTGCAGCGCTTCCCCCTGGCCCTGGCCCGGGAACTGGGCGGCCAGCACAAAACTTCCTACGCGCATCGCTTTCCTGCTTTCCTGGCTCCTACCCGGAGCTCCCCCACCCGGCATAACCGTCTGACACGTGCCGAGGACACGGCCTGGCGAAGAGATTTGCGGATTGTCTGGAGAATGGGTCGCCCTGGCGGGGGACTTGTGGGGGTTGGTGCCCTACGCGTACCCGCGTGCGTGCGTCGTAGGCTGGACACAGCCCTTGCTTCCTGTATAGCCCCGAGAGGTGTCCCGTGTCCCCGCGTCGCAACCGAGTCAAGGGCCCGAGCGGAGCCCCCTCCTCCGGACGGAGCGCCGAGGACGACCCCGCGGACCGTTACGGCGGCTGGCAGTCCAGCGAGAGCTGGCAGGGCGAGGAGTGGAGCGTGCGGCACGTGGCGGGCGCCAGCGCGGTCGGCAAGACCTACCGCTGCCCGGGCTGTGACCAGTTGATCCCCTCCGGCGTCCCGCACGTCGTGGCCTGGCCGGAGCACTCGGGCGTCGACGAGCGCCGGCACTGGCACAAGGCCTGCTGGAACGCGAAGGACCGCCGCACCACACGGGTGCAGCGGTCCCGGAACGCGCCGAAGTTCTAGAGCGGGAGCGGCCTCACACGTCCCGCTTCTCCAGCAGCAGGTAGGCGGCGCCGGACGCGACCGCCGTGGTGAGCAGGATGATCCACAGCGGGTCCCAGCCCGAAGGCCCGGAATCGCTGAGGGAGTTGGAGTAGAAGACGCTCAGCTGGTTCGGGATCGAGTACTCGAACAGGGCGGTGCGCACCTTCTCCAGCGACTGCGAGAACATGAACAGCGCGATCACCAGCGGGGCGAGCACCGCGCCGATCATGATGGTGATGGCGCCGGCCGAGTGCCGGATGATCGAGCCGATGACCAGCGAGAGCAGGCCGAGCAGCGCGATGTAGAGGCTGACGCCGACGGTGCCCTTCAGCCATTCCGCCCCGGTCGGCGTCCGCGCCACGTCGCTCAGCATCGACACCTGCGTCATGGCGACGAACGCGCTGGTCGCGAGGGTGATCACGAAGGCCACCCCGAAGAAGACGATCGCCTTCGCCGCGAGCACGCGCGCGCGGGAGGGGCAGGCCACCATCGTCGTGCGGATCATCCCGGTGCCGTACTCGGAGGCCGTGGTCAGCACGCCCAGCGTGATGATGCACATGCTGCCCAGCAGCAGACCGAAGAAGCCGAGCGACAGCGCGCTCTCGCCGGAGAGGTCGTCGGTCGAGGCGGAGCTGCTCACCACCGCGCCGGCGAGCAGGCCGATGCCGACCACCAGGAGCACGAAGACGCCGATCGTCCAGATCGTCGACCGCACCGAACGGATCTTGGTCCACTCGGAGGCGATGGCGTGCCCGAGGTGGGTGCGCACCACCGGGATCGGCGAGGTGTAGCCGGAGTACGGAGCGCCGGGCACCGGCTGCCGGTCGGGCACGGCCGGGGCTGCCTGCGGCATCGGGGGCTG
Source organism: Streptomyces sp. NPDC101237 (assembly GCF_044767465.1). Lineage (NCBI taxonomy): Bacteria > Bacillati > Actinomycetota > Actinomycetes > Kitasatosporales > Streptomycetaceae > Streptomyces > Streptomyces sp. NPDC101237. The sequence continues at coordinate 70,563 of NZ_JBIWNY010000036.1, forward strand.
GTGGGTGCTCATCGGGCGTCCTCGGGCTTGGTCAGGTCGGCGGGGGCGGGGGCGGGGGCGGAGGCGGGAGCGGCGGGCGCGGGCTGGGCCGGTGCGGCGGGCGCCGGAGCCGCGTAGGGGTTGGGAGCGGCCTGCGGAGCCCCGTAGGGGTTGGAAGCGGCCTGCGGAGCCCCGTAGGGGGCCTGAGGGGCGCCGTACGCGCCCGCGGGTGCCCCCTGCGCGCCGTACGGCTGCCCGAACGGCATACCGCCCTGGTGCGGCGGCGGCGGTGCGTACCAGCCCGGCTGGCCCTGGCCCGGCACCGGCATCGGCGGCTGCGCGCCGGGCGGCAGCGGCTGCTGGAGACCGGCCTTCTGGTCGACGCTGGAGCGGTAGTCCACGGCGCCCTGCGTCATCCGCATGTACGCCTCCTCCAGCGACGCCTGGTGCGGCGAGAGCTCCCACAGCCGTACGTCCGCCTCGTGCGCGAGGTCGCTGATCCGCGGCAGCGGCAGACCGGTCACCCGCAGCGCCCCGTCCTGCTCGGGCAGGACATGGCCGCCGGCCTCGGTCAGCGCCGCGCCGAGCTTCTCCCGCAGCTGCGGCTCGGTGTCCGGGGTGCGCACCCGCGCGAAGTCGGCGGAGTTGGCCGAGATGAAGTCCGTCACGCTCATGTCGGCGAGCAGCTGGCCGCGGCCGATGACGATGAGGTGGTCGGCGGTCAGCGCCATCTCGCTCATCAGGTGGGAGGAGACGAAGACCGTGCGGCCCTCCGCGGCGAGCGACTTCATCAGGTTGCGCACCCAGAGGATGCCCTCCGGGTCGAGGCCGTTGACCGGCTCGTCGAAGAGCAGCACCTGCGGGTCGCCGAGGAGCGCGGCGGCGATGCCGAGGCGCTGGCCCATGCCGAGCGAGAAGCCCTTGGAGCGTCTTCCGGCCACGTCCTGGAGGCCGACCACGCCGAGCACCTCGTCGACCCGGCGGGCCGGGATGGCGGACAGCTGGGCCAGGGAGAGCAGGTGGTTGCGGGCGGAGCGGCCGCCGTGCACCGCCTTCGCGTCGAGCAGCGCGCCGACCTGACGGGCGGCGTTGGGCAGCCGGCGGTAGGGGTAGCCGCCGATCGTCACCGAGCCGGCGGTCGGGTTGTCCAGACCCAGGATCATCCGCATGGTCGTCGACTTGCCCGAGCCGTTGGGCCCGAGGAAGCCGGTGACGGCGCCGGGCCGTACCTGGAAGGAAAGGTTGTAGACGGCGGTCTTGTCGCCGTAGCGCTTGGTCAGGCCGACAGCCTCGATCATGCTCCGCACCCATCGAAAGGATCAGGACAGCAGGGCAGACGCCCCCGTAAGGGTTAGGAGGATATCGGGACGCTGACGGTTCCCATCAAGAGCTGGCAAAGCCGGTCCGTATCGGTCCGGTCACTGCGCATCCCGCTTCTTCAGCAGGGCGTACCCGCCGACGAGCGCGGCGACCACCCACAGGCCCATGATCCCGAGGCCGCCCCAGGGCCCGTACGGGACATCGTCGCCGGCCCGCGGCACCACCTCCATGATGTGGCTGCCCGCCTGGTCCGGCAGGAACCGGCCGATCTTCTTCGTCGCGTCGACGTTGCCGAGGATGTTGGAGATGAGGAAGAAGAACGGCATCAGGATGCCGAGGGAGAGCAGCGGCGAGCGCAGCATCGTGGCCACGCCCATGGAGAACACCGCGATGAGCGTCATGTAGAGCCCGCCGCCGATGACCGCGCGCAGTACACCGGTGTCGCCGAGGTGGGCCCGGTGCGAGCCCAGCATCGCCTGCCCGAGGAAGAACGCGGCGAAGCTGGTCAGCAGGCCGACGGCCAGCGCCAGGCCGGCCGCCACCGCGATCTTGCTGAAGAGGAAGGTGGCCCGCTGCGGCACGGCGGCCAGCGAGGTGCGGATCATGCCGGTGCTGTACTCGTTCGACACCACCAGCACGCCGAACACGATCATCGCGAGCTGTCCGAGGGTGAGCCCGGCGAAGCTGATGTTCGTCGGGTCGAAGGAGAGCCGTTCCCGCGCGGGCATGTCGGCGAAGTGACTGTTCGCCAGCGCGGACAGCAGCGTGCCGAGCGCCACGCTGACGACCACGGCCAGCGACAGCGTCCACAGGGTCGAGGAGACCGACCGGATCTTGGTCCACTCGGACCGCACGACCTGAGCGACGACCGCCATCACGCCCCCTCGTCCCAGCCGGCGCCCCAGACCCGCGGCACCGGGGCCGCATCGGCGTGCGCGTGGTACTCGACGGACTCCGCCGTCAACTGCATGAACGCCTCCTCCAACGACGCCTGCTGGATGCTCAGCTCGTGCAGCACGATCCCGTGCTGCGCGGCCAGCTCCCCGATCGGCTCGGCCTTCGCGCCCTCCACCTCCAGCGCGCCGGTGCCCGTCCGGACGACGGTGATCCCGGCGGCGTGCAGCACGTCGAGCAGCCGCTCGGGCTGGGGGGAGCGGATGCGGACGTACGACCGCGAGTTCGTGCGGATGAAGTCCGCCATCGAGGTGTCGGCGAGCAGCCGCCCCTGCCCGATGACGACGAGATGGTCGGCGGTCAGCGCCATCTCGCTCATGAGGTGGGAGGAGACGAACACGGTCCGGCCCTGGGCGGCCAGCGTCTTCATCAGGTTCCGGATCCAGTGGATCCCCTCCGGGTCGAGCCCGTTCACCGGCTCGTCGAACATGAGGATCCGCGGGTCGCCGAGCAGCGCCCCGGCGATCCCGAGCCGCTGCCCCATGCCCAGCGAGAACCCCTTGGCCTTCTTCCGCGCCACCGCGGTCAGCCCGACGGTGTCCAGGACCTCGGCCACCCTGGTCCGCGCGATCCCGTTGCTCTGCGCGAGGCACAGCAGGTGGTTGAAGGCACTGCGCCCGCCGTGCACGGCCTTGGCGTCCAGCAGCGCCCCCATGTACGTCAACGGGTCCTTGAGCTGCTCGTACCGCTTGCCGTCGATCCGCACGTGGCCGGCCGTGGGGTGGTCGAGTCCGAGGATCATCCGCATGGTGGTGGACTTCCCGGCGCCGTTGGGCCCGAGGAATCCGGTCACGATGCCGGGCCGTACGGCGAAGGTGAGATCGTCGACCGCGGTCGTGTCGCCGTAACGCTTGGTCAGTCCCTCCAGCTCGATCATGCGGCCACGCTATGACCGGTGTACGGGGGCTGCCACCGGAGCGACGGGGGTGGGCGCGGGGGCGCGCCCCACCCCCGCGCGGCGGGGGGCCGCCCGCGGGGGGCCCCCCCCCCCCGGGGGACTCGGGCCGGTGCGCGGGGCTGCCGCCAACCGG